>JBDTKM010000079.1:0-5062 GCA_039935315.1 Rhodanobacter sp.
CCATGCCCAACGTAAAAGTTCGCGAGAACGAGCCGTTCGAGATCGCACTGCGTCGTTTCAAGCGTACCTGTGAAAAGGCCGGCGTGCTGGCCGAAACGCGCAAGCGTGAGTTCTACGAGAAGCCGACTCAGGAGCGCAAGCGCAAGCGCGCTGCCGCGGTCAAGCGTCACCTGCGCCGATTGTCGCGGGACGTGACCCGCAAGACCCGAATGTACTGAGTTTCCTCCGGTCCGCCGCTCACGCGACGGATCACGCCGCGCCCCCGCCGGCGCAGCGAACCCCACGGAAGCCCGGCCGGCGCGGTCACTCGCAGCCGCCACCAGCACAGTCGCCACGACCTGGCCGGTGTTGTCCTCAAGCGACAACGCCGGCTTTGTCGTTTCCGTCGTACTGCTTCCACCCTCTTGCCAAGGCCATCGCCATGACGCTTAAACAGCAAATCACCGAAGACATGAAGACCGCCATGCGCAGCCACGACAAGCCACGTCTGGGCGTGATCCGGCTGATCCTGGCCGCGCTCAAGCAACGCGAGGTGGACGAGCGCATCGAACTGGATGACGTGCAGGTGATGGCCACGCTGGAGAAGATGCTCAAGCAGCGGCGTGATTCGATCAGCCAGTTTGACGCCGCCGGTCGCGACGACCTGTCGGCCATCGAGCACGCCGAGATGACGGTGATCGAGACCTATCTGCCGGCCAAGCTGGACGAAGCCGAAATCGACGCCTTGATCACCGCCGCCATCGCCGAGACTGGTGCCAACTCGCCACGCGACATGGGCAAGGTAGTCGCCGCGGTGAAAGCAAAAGCTGCCGGCCGCGCCGACATGGCTACGGTGTCCGGCAAGGTCAAGGCGAAGCTCGCCGGCTGAATGTTCGGTAGGCGCGGCATCCAGCTCACGCCCAACCAGCCACCGCGCAACCCACGCCAGCGCCAAGCCTCGACGACGGTGAAAAACCGTCCGGCAATGCATCACGTTCACGGCGTCTGCGCTATAACTTGAAGTTGGATCCGTCAGGCATGTCGCCGGTCGGGCGTTATGGTTCGGGGGAGAAACTCATGCTGAAGTGGGCCATCATTCTTGGCATCGTCTCGTTGATTTCCGGCTGGCTGGGCTTTGGTACGCTGTCCGGCGTCACTGGCACCATCGCCAAGATCCTGTTCTTCTTGTTCGTCATCTTGTTTGTGCTGGCGATTCTGGCCGTGTTTGCCATCATCTGACCGGCCCATGAGCGGCGCAGGAGCGGTTCGTCATTGCACCGGACCGTGGTTCCAGAACCGCTGGTTTGCGCATCGGTCAGTCGCGGGCGGCGGTCGCCGAGCACTTCAAAGCCCGGCCGCTGATACAGCGGCCGGGCTTTGTCGGGGGTAGTTGCCATCTCGAAGCTGAGCGGGGCTTCGGATCACGCGCAGCCGCCTCCCGTCGAGGTCGCACCGGCGCCAAACCACCGCCCGACCTCACCGCTGCCCGGCTTGCGCCCGGATTAGCCTGGGGCATGGCCGCCGTGCAGGTGGCGCAATCCCCCATGCCATGGCGGAGTCCGCGCATCACCCACTGGGGGCACTTCCAACACCCCATCGAACGCCATCGACCCGGAGCGGGCAACCAGCAATCTCATGGCTTCCCCGTGCGCCGTCGGCATGGCCCGCCGGGTCAATCCAGCCATCAATGGCAGATCCCTCACGAGACTTTCCGCGGCAGATCAGTGCGAGCCAAACCACGGTCCGGCTGGCAACCCACTAGACTAGACGACCTATGCGCGGCCTGATTCCCTACAGCTTCATTGATGAACTGCTCGCCCGCGTCGACATCGTCGACGTGATCGAGCGGCGGGTGCCGTTGAAGAAGGCTGGACGCGAGTGGACAGCCTGTTGCCCGTTCCACAACGAGCGCTCGCCGTCATTCACGGTCAGCCAGACCAAGCAGTTTTTCCACTGTTTCGGCTGCGGTGTGCACGGCAGCGCGATCAAGTTCCTGATGGATTATGACCGGCTGGAGTTTCCGGACGCGGTGGAGGAACTGGCGCAGACGGTGGGTTTGACCGTGCCGCGCGAAGGCGGCCGCGACGCCACGCCGCGCGAGGACAAGACCGACCTGTACGACCTCCTCGACGCTGCCGCGAGCTGGTACGAAGGCGAGCTTCCACGCAACGCCAATGCACAGGCCTACTGCAAGAAGCGCGGACTGGATGCGGAAACGATGGCGCGTTTCCGTCTTGGTTGGGCACCGGCGGGCTACGACGGCGTGCTCAAGTCACTCGGCAGCAGTGACCGGCGCAAGGAACTGCTCGAAGAAGCCGGCATGATCGCTACGGGCGAGCGCGGCAAGTACGACCGTTTCCGCGAACGCCTGATGTTTCCGATTCTCGACCGCCGTGGTCGGGTGATCGCGTTCGGCGGCCGGGTGCTCAGCTCGGAGCAATCACCGAAATACCTCAACTCGCCCGAGACTCCGCTGTTCCACAAGGGCCGCGAGCTGTTCGCGCTGTGGCAGGTGAAGCAGGCCAACCCGAAGCTCACCCGCATCATGGTGGTCGAGGGCTACATGGATGTGATCGCGCTGCACCAGGCCGGCCTGCCGATCGCGGTGGCCACGCTGGGCACGGCGACCACACCGGAACATACCGAGCTGCTGTTCCGCGCCGCGGCGGACGTGGTGTTCTGCTTCGACGGTGATCGCGCCGGGCGCGCGGCAGCATGGAAGGCGCTGGAGGCGGCGCTGCCGCGTCTGCGCGACGGGCGCCAGGCGTATTTCCTGTTTCTGCCCGACGGCGAGGATCCGGATTCGCTGGTCCGCAAGGAAGGCAAAGACGGCCTGGAGCAGCGCATCAAGCAGGCGATGCCGCTGTCGGACTATTTCTTCAACGAGCTGTCGCACGACGTCGACATGGTCAGCCTCGACGGCCGCGCGCGGTTGGTCGAGCGCGCCCGCCCGTTGCTCGCCAAACTACCCGACGGTGCGTTCCGTGACCTGATGGCACAGGAGCTGGAGAAACGCACCGGCGCCCGCGCGATGCTGCAGGCCGACCCCGCCGCGCATCGCGCAGTGCAGCGTCCGATGGCCGTGCAACGCAGCCTGGTGCGCAGTGCGATCTCGCTGCTGCTGACCCAGCCCGGCCTGGCCGACCAGGTCGAAAAACCGTATCGCTTCCTGCGCCTGGACAAACCCGGCGTGGAGTTGCTGGCCGAGTTGCTGGACCTGGCGCGAGCGCGACCCGGCATCAACCCGGCCATGCTGGTCGAGCACTTCGTCACGCGGCCTGAATATCCTTCGCTGCAAAAACTGATGGCGACGACCGTGGTGGGTGAAGCGGAAGCACAGGCGGCCGAGTTTTTCGACGCCCTGCAACGGATGGAAGAGCAGACCGTCACGCAGCGTCGTGATGTGCTGACTGCCAAGAGTCGGGAGAGATCGCTGGACAGCGCCGAAAAAACCGAACTGCGCGAACTGCTGGCGGCACGCGTGGCGGCGCCGGCTGCCCGGACATGAGGTTCACCATCTTGCACACGCCCAGAACCCTCCTGCACCTCGCTGCCCGGATCCGCCTTGGCGGAAGCCCGGTGGCAACACAACATGCGGCCGCTGCCGGACAGCTGCAGCGCGAGGCACGAGGACACTGATGGACCTGCTGCAGCATTTGGTGACGTTCTTCGCCGAGAACGGCTACGTCGGCGTCTTTATCGCGCTGATGATCTGCGGCGCCGGGCTGCCGCTGCCGGAAGACGTCACCCTGGTGGCCGGCGGGGTGATCGCCGGCCTCGGCTATGCGAACGTGCATGCGATGTTCGCACTGGCGATGTTCGGCGTGCTGCTCGGCGACTGCGCGATCTTCCTGCTCGGCTATCGTTTTGGTGCGCGGATCCTGCAGTGGCGCTTCGTGGCGAGCATCCTCACCCCGCCACGCTACGCCAAGGTGCAGGAGAAGTTCCACCGCTACGGCAATCGGGTGCTGTTCATCGCCCGCTTCCTGCCCGGCATGCGCACGACGGTCTATCTGACCGCTGGCATGACCCACCGGGTCTCGTTCCTGCGCTTCCTGCTGCTCGATGGCAGCGCCGCGCTGATCAGCGTGCCGTTCTGGGTTTACCTGGGGTATTTCGGCGCGGACAACCACCAGTGGCTGATGACCTGGATGCACCGCGGGCAGACCAGCCTGTGGATCATCCTTGGCGCGGTGCTGCTCGTGCTGCTGATTGCCTGGTGGCGGCATCACCGCCGTTCGGACTGCGCGCCGGACTGAGCTCCCGAGCGTGCTGCTGATTTCAGCCACGCTCCGACTTTTGCGCAGGCCGCTCGCAAGTCCTTCCGGCGGGGATTCAGCGCATCGCCGGCTAGCCAGCTCCGGCGCAAACGGAGTCGCTGCGATCGGACGCTACAACCAACGACCATAGCGTCGCATGTAGATCACCTTGACCAGCTGGGTCAACGCGCAATACGCCAGCACGGTCACCGCCAGCCACGCGAAGTACACCGGCGGCATCGCCATCATGCCCAGCTTGGCGCCGATCGCGGTGTAAGGGATCAGCATGCCGAGCACGATGATCGCCGTGGTCAGCCCCAGCACCGGCGCGGCGGCGGCGCTTTGCAGGAACGGGATCTTCCGCGTGCGGATCATGTGTACCACCAGGGTCTGGGTCAGCAGACTCTCGATGAACCAGCCAGACTGGAACAGCGACTGGTGTGCCGGGCTGTTGGCGCCGAACACGTACCACAACAGCGCGAACGTGGTCATGTCGAACACCGAACTGGCCGGACCGATCCACACCATGAAACGCCCGATGTCGCCGGCATCCCACTTGCGCGGTTTGCTCACGTAGTCATCGTCCATGCGATCGAATGGAATCGACAACTGCGAGATGTCGTACAACAGGTTCAGCACCAGGATTTGCAGCGGCAGCAACGGCAGGAACGGCAGGAACGCGCTGGCCACCAGCATGCTGAGCACGTTGCCGAAGTTCGAGCTGGCGGTCATCTTGATGTACTTGATGATGTTGCCGAAGGTGACGCGCCCTTCCAGCACGCCCTCCTCCAGCACCATCAGGTTCTTTTCCAGCAGGATGATGT
>JBDTKM010000080.1:0-5898 GCA_039935315.1 Rhodanobacter sp.
CAGGCATTTCTTCGGGGACTGGCCGTACACGTGGGCATGACTCAAATAGTCGCTAGGCGGTTAAACTTTACGGCCCGAAACGGTCTCATGCACATGACGTAGCCGACTGCAACTGAATAACGCTCTACATGTCCTTGATGTAATGTCATCGCGTTCGCGGCCGATAATTCGCTTCATCCTTTGCGGCACGTATGGATTGTCACTCCCGTCGCCGGGTTGGGCGGTCGTTACATGCGCCAACCCTGCTATGAAGTAAGCAGTAGAGAATCGATATGGACGATACGAACACGAAGCAAGTTCAAGTCCGCGGGTTGGCTCGGCGACGCCCGGATTTGGTCTCTGAGTGATGGCGTTATCCATCCCGTCGACTCGCGTCAGTCGCCAACTGTGGAGATGGATGCAGATCGTCACCAAGGCTTCCATACTGAGGCGAAGCCCATCCCGTTCCAAACCGAGCTCAAATGAGCATGGACGATGTGGATGTGAGGCAGAATAGCGGATGGCCTTGCCAGCCAAATAATTTACCTTTGAATCGAGGCTTGTTGAATGAAATCTGCATTGATAACGGGTATTACTGGTCAAGACGGGGCCTATCTTGCGCAGCTCTTGCTGGAAAAGGGATACGGCGTTTACGGTACGTATCGGCGTACCAGCTCCGTCAACTTCTGGCGTATCGAGGAGCTGGGTATTGATCAGCATCCCAATCTGTCGCTGATGGAGTATGACCTGACCGATCTCGGATCAAGCATTCGTTTGATCGAGTCGACCGAAGTGTCCGAGGTCTACAATCTGGCCGCGCAAAGTTTCGTCGGCGTGTCCTTCGATCAGCCGATCACCACCGGACACATCACCGGCATCGGTGCAGTACACATGCTGGAGGCAATTCGAACGATAAATCGCAACATCCGCTTCTATCAGGCGTCAACATCGGAGATGTTTGGCAAGGTGCAGTCAGTGCCACAGCGCGAGGACACTCCGTTTTATCCGCGCAGCCCCTATGGCGTTGCAAAACTTTATGCCCACTGGATGACAATAAATTACCGGGAATCGTACGGCATCTTCGGCAGCAGCGGCATCCTGTTCAACCACGAGTCCCCGTTGCGCGGTCGCGAGTTTGTGACGCGCAAGATCACCGACGCGGTGGCCAAGATCAGTATGGGCAAGCTTGACTTGCTTGAGCTCGGCAATCTGGACGCCAAGCGCGACTGGGGTTTTGCGAAGGAGTATGTCGAAGGTATGTGGCGCATTCTGCAGGCGGACCAACCTGATACTTTTGTGCTGGCAACCAACCGGACTGAGACCGTGCGCGATTTCGTCAGCATGGCGTTCAAGGTGGTTGGCATCGATATCGCCTGGCAGGGCGAGGGCGAAGCGGAACGTGGCTTGGATGCTGCTACCGGGAAGGTACGGGTCAGCGTGAACCCACGTTTCTACCGCCCGGCAGAAGTGGAGTTGCTTATTGGTGATCCGAGCAAGGCTCGCAGCAAGCTCGGCTGGGAAGCCAAGACCACGCTGGAGGAGCTTTGTCGCATGATGGTCACCGCGGATATCGGCCGCAACGAACGCGGGTCGTCATTCTGACATGGGCCGACCGCGCGCACTGGTTACGGGCTGCAATGGATTTACCGGAATCTACCTGGTCCGTCAGCTGAAAGCGGCGGGCTACGAGGTGGTGGGATTGGCAGCCACACAGACGGCGTCCCACGCGACTTTGATTAGCGCGAACCTGCTCGACCGGGAGGCAGTGGGTGCCGCTATTGCAGCAGTGCAGCCGGATGTGGTTCTGCATTTGGCTGCCGTTTCCTACGTCGATCATGGTGATGTCGACGAGATCTACCGGGTTAACGTGGTTGGCGCGCGCAATCTGCTCGAATCGCTTGCGCAACTGGAACGCAAGCCGCGGCTGGTGGTGCTGGCCAGCAGTGCAAATGTCTACGGCAACGCAGGCATCGAACCGATCAGCGAGGAGACGTCGCTGATACCGGAAAACGACTACGCAGTCAGTAAAGTGGCCATGGAATATATGGCAAAGCTGTGGGTTGACCAACTGCCGATCGTGATCATGCGGCCCTTTAACTATACAGGGGTGGGGCAATCGGAGCGCTTCCTGATAGCGAAAATCGTGGCTCATTTCCGTCGCGGTGAACGGACCATCGAGCTAGGTAATACGGAGGTCGTTCGTGATTTTGGTGACGTACGCGATGTATCGCGAACCTACATGTCAATTCTCGACGCACGGCCAGTTGGCATGACACTCAACCTATGTACAGGAATCGGTCATTCGGTTGATGACATACTGGACATGATGGTTGATATCGCTGGCTACCGGATCGAGGTCCGAATCAGTTCGAAACTTGTGCGCACGCATGAGGTGCGCAGTCTTGTGGGCTCCAGGGCGAAACTGAGTGAGGAGATTGACTTGAAAACGCCTACGCCGCTGCAAGAAACACTTGCCTGGATGTACGCATCCTAGATTGGCAAGCCTGGAAATAGTTCCGCTGGGCAATGTATAGCCTGAAACGACAATCAAAGGTCGTGCCGGTACCACGATCAGTTCGGATCAAAGTCATGTCAGCACCTTGCCGGAGTATGGCTGGCCGCTCATCGTCCAGACCGGGCTACGCCGCTGCGGGATATCTCGCCGGCTGACGTACGCTTTATATCGGCTAATATCATTCCGCCTTTTTCGCCACGTATTTGGTCCTCTTAAGTATGCAGAGTCGTCAAGCAACCATTGCTCTCAAGGATATCGCCGCGGCAATGCGGCGCTATAACCTGGCGGGGATGCTCGGGTGGCAGGACGTCCGCCAGCGGTACCGAAGGTCCGCTTTGGGGCCGTTTTGGCTCACGATAAGCATGGGCGTGATGATTGGAACGATTGGCCTAGTCTTTGGTGAGATATTCAACGCACCGATGACATATTTTCTGCCATTTCTTGCCGGCGGCATGATCATCTGGGGTTTCATAGCATCGGTTGTGACGGAAGGGTGTACTGGATTTATCGCTGCGGAAGGCATCATCAAGCAGATGCCCATTCCCATGTTCGTTCACGTGCAGCGACTTGTCTGGCGTAACATACTAATTCTTGCACATAATATCGTCATCTTTCCGCTGGTGCTATTGGTTGTGTGGAGGCCTCTCAGTTGGCTGGTGCTTATGGCGATTCCAGGCTTTGTTCTTGTAGTCGTCAATGTAACGTGGGTTGCACTTCTTCTGAGTATCTTCTGCGCTCGCTATCGTGACCTGTCCCAGATTGTCGCAAACACATTACAGGTGGCCTTCTATATAACTCCAATCATGTGGTTGCCGTCCAGCTTGCCGTCTCGCGTAGGTACCTACCTGATCAACTACAACCCCGTATACCACGTCATGTGTTTGGTCAGGTCCCCGCTTTTGGGTGATTTGCCGACGCGCATGAATTGGATCGTTTCGTTCGGCCTGGCAGTCGTTGGTTGGTTGGTAACGCTACTGATCTACGGTCGTTACAAGCGCCGAATCGCGTATTGGCTCTGACCTGAACAATAACCCTATGGCACTTATTGAATTCGAAAACGTCTCAGTTGACTTCCCCATTTACAACGCCAGCAGCCGCTCGTTGAAGAAGCAGCTGATGAGGGTCGCGACGGGTGGCCAATTAGGCTCCAACGAGCAGGGACGCGTTATCGTCCGGGCGTTGGAAAATCTCAGCTTTACGCTGAAGGACGGTGATCGCGTCGGGCTTCTGGGCCATAACGGCGCTGGCAAGAGCACGCTATTGCGATTGTTGAGCGGCGTCTACGAGCCTACGTCTGGAACCGCGCGAATCACGGGTGAAGTGGGTTCTCTGCTCGACATTTCACTGGGTATCGATCCCGAGGCTACCGGGCTCGAGAATATCTATATTCGCGGGGGTCTGCTCGGTCTGAAACGGGCGTACGTAACCAGCCAGCTGGAAGAAATCATCGAATTCTCGGAGTTGGGTGACTTCATAAATATGCCGGTGAGAACTTACTCAACCGGCATGCATATGCGTCTGGCGTTTGCTGTGTCCACGGTGGTGAGGCCCACAATTCTACTGATGGATGAGTGGCTGTCAGTGGGTGATCAGGGTTTTAGACAAAAGGCCGAGGCCCGGATGGCGGATATCGTCCAGTCCACAAGCATCTTGGTCATTGCGAGTCATTCACGTGAGCTGATCATGCACACATGCAATCGGGTCCTATGGCTCAAACACGGGAAGGTTTTTATGGAAGGGCGGCCGGACATGGTCATTCCAGAATACTTCGGTGAATAATCCAGTGAAAAATTATGCATGCAGGGAAGGGGTCGATATATCTGTCGCCTTTGGTATAGCCGTGGACCCTGAGCGCAGTACACGCAGCGACGTTGGCGGCTCACCTGCTACCGATGAGCTTGTTGCTGGCCCACAGGCCCGGCTGGTGGTACCAGATGCGCGACGGGTGCCGCCCAGCGGATCATCAACTACTCGGCGACGAATTAATGTGAGACGCTTCATAAAGGCAACGCTTCGTGTGCCCGTAAGAATGTTGTATCGAGCCGTCAGACCATTCATCCGGCCGATTGCGTTCAGACTCCGAGCTTATTTCCTGGATTCCATACGCGCGCAGGTCGCTGATGCACGTGAGGATATCTCGCATATTCGCGCTGAAGCCTTGGAGTCGCGACAGCACATGTGGCGCGGAGTGACTCATCTGCAGGAGACCGCGCAGATTGAGAGGCTTGTGTTCGCTGAGAGCTTGATCAACGAGTTGCGGGCTACGGTAGATTCTCTGCATCAGGAGATGCTTGGACGGCTGCTACCGCCAATCGGAGGACTTCAGCAAGCAATGCAGCAAGTTAGTGTTGACACCGAGGCGCTCGCGAAGATTGCTGCTGTGCCAGTCCAGTCTCCCCAGTTGGATCGAGTCGAGCAATTGCTGCTTGATGAGGCGACAGCTGGGGCCGACGCAGCGCTGGCCCAATCGTTGAAACTCGACCGCGTCGCGGAATTGGTTCTTGCGGAAGCGACAGCCAGGGCGGAGACAGTGCCAGCGCAATCGAGGAAGCTTGACCGTATCGAACGATTGGCTATCGACGAGGCGAAAGCCAGAGGTGAAATAGCACCAGCGCAAGCGCTGAAGCTCGACCGCATTGAGCAATTGGCTGTCGAGGAGGCGACAGCCAGGGCCGAGGCAGTGCCAGCGCAATCGCTGAAGCTTGACCGTATCGAACGATTGGCTATCGACGAGGCGAAAGCCAGGGGTGAAATAGCACCAGCGCAAGCGCTTAAGCTCGACCGCATTGAGCAATACGCCCTTTCAACTGCGCGCCGGTTCGCAATTAATTGCGGCGGCGACCAAGTCATGGTCAGAACGGAAGTGGGTTTTGTTCTTTGCTCCGGCGCGGATCCGGCGTTGTTGTCGATTCTGATCGAGTCAGGTGAACTGGAACCGGGAACGAGGCAGGTAATCCAGCGGATACTGAAACCTGGCGATGTGTTTATCGATGTGGGCGCGAACGTGGGTTTGCACACGCTCGCCGCTGCAAGAGCAATGCAGGGGCGGGGGAAGATTATTGCTTTCGAACCATTTGCCGAAACGGCGCGTCTACTTGAAGCGTCGGTGTGGCTCAACGGATTTTCAAGCATCACTGAAATTCACCAAGCCGCTGTTTCGACGGCGACAGGAACTCACTCGCTGTACCTCGGTGCTACCAGTGGCCATCATTCACTGTTTCCCTTGCATTCAGAGACTCCCGTAGCATCCAAGACGGTAGAAGTGCCAATGGTGAAGATCGATGATGTAGTGGATGAAAAGCAAGCTGTGACGCTCATCAAAATAGATGTCGAAGGAGCAGAGTTGCAGGTACTGGAGACTGCGATTCAGACAATATCGGGAAATCCTGCTATTGCAATCATCG
>JBDTKM010000081.1:0-7135 GCA_039935315.1 Rhodanobacter sp.
GACATCAAGTTCAAGAACCTGGGTCTGGTGATTGTCGACGAAGAGCAACGTTTCGGCGTACGCCAGAAGGAGCAGCTGAAAAAGCTGCGCGCCCAGGTCGATCTGCTGACGATGACCGCCACGCCAATACCACGCACCTTGAACATGGCCATGTCCGGCCTGCGCGACCTGTCGCTGATCGCGACCCCGCCGGCACATCGCACCGCCGTACGCACCTTCATCTCGGTGTGGGACCCCGCGACGATCCGCGAAGCGCTGCAACGTGAATTGTCACGTGGCGGCCAGGTCTACTTCCTGCATAACGAGGTGCAGAGCATCGAGCGCATCGTGCGCGAACTGGAAGAGCTGGTGCCCGAGGCGCGCATCCGGATTGCCCACGGCCAGATGCCCGAGCGTGAACTGGAAACCGTGATGGCGGATTTTCATCGCCAGCGCTTCAACGTGCTGGTGTGCACCACCATCATCGAAACCGGCATCGACATCCCCACCGCCAACACCATCATCATCGACCGCGCCGACCATTTCGGCCTGGCCCAGCTGCACCAGTTGCGCGGTCGCGTCGGGCGCTCGCACCACCGGGCCTATGCCTACCTGGTCGTGCCCGACCGCAAATCGATCACGGCGGACGCACAAAAACGGCTGGAAGCGCTGGCCTCGCTGGAAGAACTCGGCGCCGGATTCACCTTGGCCACGCACGATCTGGAGATTCGTGGCGCCGGCGAGCTGCTCGGCGACGAACAGTCCGGTCAGATCCAGGAAATCGGCTTCGGCCTGTATACCGAGCTGCTGGATCGGGCCGTGCGGGCGCTGAAGTCGGGCAAGATCCCGGATTTCGACCTCAGCTCCGAGCACCAGGCCGAAGTCGAACTGCACCTGCCCGCGCTGATTCCCGACGACTACCTCGGCGACGTGCATGCGCGGCTGACGTTGTACAAGCGCATCGCCAGCGCCCGCAACGAAGACGAGCTGCGCGAGCTGCAGGTGGAAATGATCGACCGCTTCGGCCTGCTGCCCGAACCCACAAAACAATTGTTCGCCGTAGCCAGCCTGAAGCTGATGGCGACGCCGCTGGGCATCCGCAAACTCGATGTGGGGGCCAACGGCGGGCGCATCACGTTCCGCGAGAAGCCCGAAGTGGACCCGCGCGCCATCATCAAGCTGATCCAGAGCCAACCACGGATCTACAAGCTCGACGGTCAGGACAAATTGAAAATGATCCTCGATTTGCCCGGCGCCAGCGAGCGGATGCGCAGCGCGCAGGAACTGCTGGTGTTGCTGGGCGCCCGCCGCCCGCAATGAAAACCCGCGCCAGATACAGTCATCGAGTGACCTGCGACGTCTGTTTTGGTCAATCGTCGCGCGCCGACAGCCGCGACGCTGCGCCGAACCCGAACGTGCCGCTGGCATTGCCACGCCAGGGGATGCTTTGGAAACGCTGGCACGCCTTGTGCATCCGACTTCATCACAGATCCTGCAGCTTCCGGCGTCAGGTCTGCAGCACGGCAACGAATGCCTGGACGTCTTTCAGCGTGGCGTCCGCACGTTTTGAGGAGGCCGGCCGCGCAGCGGCAGCCGCGATGGCTGCCTTGGTATCTCTAATCAGTGGCATCCCCGCAGGATGAACCAAGTGGAGAAGGAGAGCACATCATCATCGTTGCACCGGCGCCTGCGGCGCGGGGGCGGCGTTGTGCTCGGCCTGCTCATGCTATGGCTCGGCGCCGTCCATGCCAGCGGCCTGCCGCTGAACGGCGCGTGGCAGGAAGTCAGCCCGGGCGACACGCCGCAGAGTGTGCTGGAAGCTTATCGGGCCGGGCAGCTCAAGAGCTTTGATCCGTCGACGCTGGAGCGGTTCCCACGCAGCCGTCTGGGCAGTTGGGTGGTGATTGCGGCGCAACCGCCGTGGGACAATGAGGAACGCGTGCTCACCGTCTACCCCGCTCCCATGGGGGCCGTCAGCGTCATCGACGGTGGCCAGACCCATGTGCTGGCGATGGGCGACTTCAGCGCTGTCCTCCACGGACACGGTCGGCTGGCATGGCGCATCACGTCGACCCGGCCCGCGTCAACGCCGATCCTGCTCCGATTGGAACCGACCCAAACGCTGAGCGCACCGATACGATTCCGGATCCTGCCGTGGGGTGAATATCTGCAGAGCGATGCGCACTGGCTGGTGTTCGCCAGCGCCAGCTTCGCCGTGATGCTGGCGATGGTGCTGATGGCGTTGTGCTTCTCCTTGATGCTGCGCGACGTCACCTATGCCTTGTATGGCGGCTACATCGTCTGTTATGCGCTTATCCAGGGTATCCAGACCGGGTTCTTGTTCCACCCGCTCGGATGGCAGTGGCTGGCCGGAATGAGTTGGACGGTGGGCGCGGCTGCGGTAGCCCTGTCGGTGGCGTTCGCCTCGCTGTTCATGATGAGATTCTGTGCCCTGCAACGACACGCACCGCTGCTGCGGGTGCCGGTGATGGTTGTAGCCGTAGGCATGCTGCAACTGGTATTGATGCGCTGCAGCGGAGTCGCGCTGTTGATCGAAGTGGCGCAAGCACTACTCAATCCCTTGTTGATGATCGGCGCCCTGGTGCTGCTGCTGGCAGCCCTCACCGCTGCCGTGCGCGGTTCGCGTCAGGCCTGGTTCTTTCTCGCTGGCTGGACGCCATTGCTGTTGCTCACGGCAGCTACCAGCGCGCAGGTCGACGGCGCCCTGCCCCGACTTGACTGGCTCAATGACGTCAGCCTCGCCGGTGGTGCTTTCGAGGCCCTGGTGTTGTCGATGGGCCTGGCCGATCGAGCCCTGCAGTTACGCCAGGACCGCGATGTGGTGCAGGTGCTGGCCGACCACGACTCGCTGACTCACGCACTCAATCGTCGCGCCTGGGGCGTACGCGCCAGCGCGATGCTGGCCACGGGCCCCAGTCGACCTGTCGCGCTGCTGTTCCTCGACCTCGATCACTTCAAGCTGCTGAATGATCGCAACGGCCATCACGCCGGCGATCGTGCGCTGGTCGCCGTGGCAGACACGCTCGCCGCCGAACTGCGCCCCGGCGACGTGTTCGGGCGCTATGGCGGCGAGGAGTTTGTGGCGATACTCGACGGTATTGATGCGCAGGAAGCCATGCAGGTGGCCATACGGCTTTGCCGACGCGTGCACCGGCTCGAAATCCCCGTACGCGACGCAGATCAATTGCTCAGCGTCAGCATCGGTGTGGCCATGCGCCAGCACGGCGACACCCTGGAGGCGTTGACCGAACGGGCCGACCAGGCGATGTATCGAGCCAAGCTGCATGGGCGCAATCGCGTCCACCTGGATGACGTTGCCACCAAGGCTTCGCATGCCGCAGCCGTGAAACACCTGCACATCGTGGAGACGCGGCGCGACCGTCCCGGAGTGAAACGGGTTATGGCAGCGGCGAGCACGCGCGCTGGCGCTACGCCAGTGCGTGCGCCGCCGCCACGACGGCGGCCTCGCCCGGCAACACCAGCAACGCCGCATCCGCCAGCGGCGTGAACGTATCGGCCCCCACCACGCGTCGCAACGGCGTGGCGCCGTGGCCACCCTCGACGATCGCGGTAATCACGCCTTCACCCACGCCTGCGCTCTTGCGCCCTTCGTCCAGCACCAGAATGCGCTTGGCAGTTTTGGCCTGCGCCGCAATGAAGGGATCGTTGAGCGGCGCCAGCCAGCGTAGATCCACCACGCGGACCTTCCAGCGCAGCTCCTGCTCGATCGTGCGCGCGGCACGCAACGCCATCGGCACGCCGTTGCCGAACGTGAATATGACCAGATCGTTGGCCGCCTCGTGGTAGAGGCGCCCTTCGCCCAGGGTCATCGCCTGGCCGGGCGCCGGATAGTCGAACTGCCACTGGCCATCACCCGCTTCGTACAAGTCCTTGGCCATGTACAACGCGATCGTTTCGAGGAAGGCACAGACGCGACCATCCACCTTCGCCAGCGCCATCATCGTGCGTAACATCATCGCGGCATCGTCGCCACGACTGGCGCAGCCCACCACCAGGCCCGGTATATCGCGCAACGCGGTGATCGAGTTGTCGTTGTGGAAATGGCCGCCGAAACCCTTCTGGTAGCCCAGCGCGGCCACCCGCATCACCATCGGATTGCGATACTGACCATTGGAGAAGAACTGCAGCGACGCCGCTTCGCCCCGAATCTGGTCGCAGGCGTTGTGGAAATAGGCCAGATACTGGATCTCCGGGATCGGCAGCATGCCCATGTTGGCATAGCCCTGGGCCAGGCCCAGGATCATCGTTTCATCCAGCAGAGTGTTGAACACGCGGCTGCCCTTGAAAATCTTGTTCAGCCCCTTGGTCACGGTGTAAACGCCACCCTTCTGGGCCACGTCCTCGCCGAACACCAGCGCCTCGGGATACTTGGCCAGCAGGTCGTGCAAGGCGTGATTGATCTGGACGGCCAAATGCCGCGGCGGCAACCTCTCCGGCAACTTCGTCTCGTCGCCAAACGCGGCCAGGCGTTTCTCGGCGTAATCCGCCCGCTCAGCTTCAGCCTTGACTGCCGCCGGCGTATACGGTGCCAGCGGCGCCATCACGTCTTCCAGCGAAGTAAGCCGGTGACGCGCATCCGCATCCTCCGCGGCGGCGAAACAGCGCCGACGGGTCGCCTCGTACTGGTTCAGCACGTCATCTTTCGAATACAGCCCCGAGACCAGCGCAATGCCGGCCGAACGCAACAGCGGATCCGTGGCTTCGACCGCGAAGAGCTCCTCGATGCTGCGCCATTCGATCTCGAAGTCGCTGCCGGCGTGACCCATCACGCGGGTGGTCTTCAGATGCAGGAAGGTTGGCCGGCGCGTCTTGCGGCAGTGTTCCACCGCACGCTGCACCTGGGCATAGCCTTCGGCCAGGTCAAGTCCGTCGGCGAAGAAATAATCCAGGTTGGCGCGATGCTGGTAGTTGTTCGCGACCCATCCCGACGGCGTTTTCACTGAAATGCCGATGCCGTTGTCCTCACATACGAAGAGCACCGGCGCTGGCAGCTTTTGATAGGCCGTCCACGCCGCAGCATTGAACGCCGTTTGCGCCGTGGCATGGTTGCTGGAGGCATCGCCGAACGTGCAGATCACGATGCTGTCGGCAGGAATCGGCAGCACGTGACCAATCCGCCGCGCCTGCTCGATCGCCACCGCCGTGCCCAGCGCCTTGGGCAGATGCGAGGCGATCGTCGACGTCTGCGGCAGCACCCACAAGGGTTTGCTGCCCCACACTTTGTGCCGGCCACCGGAAGCGGGATCGTCCTTGCTGGCAGCAAATGACAACGCCGAATCCACCACCGGATCCATGCCCGGCAACTTGCGGAAGCGCTCCGCCATGAAGCCCCCGGAGCGGTAATGCAGGAACGCCGGGTCCGTATGCCGCGCCAGCCGTGCCACCATCGCGTTGCCTTCGTGGCCGCTTGAGCCGATCGTGTAGAACACCTTGTTCTGCAGGCGCAATACGCGCGCCATCAAATCCAGATGACGCGAGATCAGCTGCGATTCAAACAACTCCCGAAAACCGCGCGCATCCAGTGCACTGCCGGGCAATATCGGCTCATTGTCGCGCGGCGGAGCGCCGGCTTCACCTTGCCACAACTGCACGAACTCGATGAAGTTCTGATCGACGATCTCGGCACGGTTGAAACCCTTGTGGCGAGCACTGATGGCAAACGGAATGGCAGTCATGGCGAAGTTCGTGTCAAGTAAGTGAGGGGTTGCGGTGCAGTCTTCAACGGGGCGACAAAATGGGAAGGAGGGAAGCGGGCACGGCGAGTGCGCGCAATGCCGTGGCGCGCAGCAAGTCCTTGGGGCGCCCGAAACTTTCAAAAAGGCGAAGCTGGTCCTCGATGCATGGTACTGGCACAGCCAGACCGTTCAGTCCTGCCAGCACCAACCTGCCCGGCTCCACTACTTGCCACGGGTCACCAACATGAAGCTCGAGCGCGCCCATCACTTCCACCGCCATGCCGGGGAAGCAGAAGCGCGCGAAATGCGAGCGGAAACGATCGCTGTCGGCCAGCACGGAGACCGATGCGCGCCGCGCAGACCAGTGCGCCATCAACGCGTCGGCATCGGCGCGCGACGTCAGCACGTCGACATCAGCCGCCCTGACCTGGGCGCCCAACAGCAACGCAGCGGTGCTGCCAATCAGACACCATGGCGCAGCGCAGTGCACATGCAGATCGGGCACGATCTCGGCCAGAGTGGCATACAGCGCGGGCGGCACGTGGCTCATGCGCGGTGCCGTTCCCAAGCTTCGCGACTCTGGCTCCAGACATCCACCGGCTCGCGATCGAACGGTTCGGCCATGACGATGCGCCGCTGGACCGTCGATCCCAGCCGCTGCGCAATCCTCTGCGAAGCTTGATTGTCCGGGGGAACCAGATGGATGACCTCGAACCAGTCAAGCCTGCGGAACACCCAGTCAATTGCCGCCGCTGCGGCTTCGGTGGCAAAGCCTTGACCCCATGCCGCTCGGGCGAAGCACCAGCCCACTTCAGTGCCCGGCCACGCTACCGGATGCCACGGGCCGGTCCACCCAAGCCATCCGCCCGTCGCCTTGTCGAGCACCGAGAACGCGCCAAAACCCTGGATGCGCCAAGCCCCTGCCATGCTCAGAAAATGCCGCCAGGCGAGTGCCTCACCACGTGGTCCGCCGAGATGTCGGGTAGCTACGGGGTCGGCGAAGAACGCCGCCCAGCTGGCGAAGTCCTCGGCCGCAACCGGTCGAAGCAGCAGTCGTTCGGTTTCGATACGGATGTCGGAAACATGCAAGGGCTCGGTTCCCTTTTTGCATCCTCTCCCTTCGGCAACCTTGGGAGTCCCCTTGCGGGGGAGAGGATTGCGGTGAAGGTCCGGCAGGAAACGTGGTGTCCATCGCTTCGCCCGAACCCCCATCCATTGTTGCGCGCCACCTTCTTCCAAAGGCAGAAGGGAAATCAAATCAAAAGGCGTTGATGCCGGTCAGCTCGCGCCCAACCACCAGCTCGTGCACCGTCTCGGTGCCTTCGTAGGTGATCACTGATTCCAGGTTCAACGCGTGGCGGATTGCGCTGTGCTCGGTGGTGATGCCGGCGCCACCGAGAATGTCGCGACACTGGCGTGCGATATCGATCGCCATGCGG
>JBDTKM010000082.1:0-3939 GCA_039935315.1 Rhodanobacter sp.
GGGCGTCGGTCGTACGGTGCTGGTGGGCGACAAGCCGTTCCGGGTGATCGGGGTGAGTGCGAAGTGGAACCCGCAGCCGCATTTCTATGGCCTCGACCTGTGGAAGTACGGCGAGAATGCCGAGAACATGTTCCTGCCGGTGAGCGCGGTGCTGGATGCCGGGATGGGGCCATTCGTTCCCGGCAGTTGTGATGACAACACGCCCTTGATCTTTGGCAAGATCGACCTGCAGCACTGCCGCTGGCTGACGCTGTGGGCACAGTTGCAGACGCCGGCGCAGGTCGCCGGCTATCGTCAGTTCCTGCTGGACTATGCGCGCGACCAGCATGCGTCCGGACGCTTCGAGCGCGTTGCGAACGCCGAGCTCTACAGCGTGGCCAGCTGGCTAGGCGCAAACCACGTGGTGCCGGACAACGTGCGCTTGAACGTGTGGCTGGCTGCCGGCTTTCTACTGCTGTGCATGGTCAACGTGGCCGGTCTGCTGGCCGCGCGTTTCCTGCGCCGATCCACCGAGATCGGCGTGCGCCGCGCGCTGGGCGCGCCGCGTCAGGCGATCTTTGCACAGTGCGTGTGGGAGGCCGGGATGGCGGGCGTGGCGGGCGGCGTGCTGGCGCTGCCGCTGACCTGGTTCGGCCTGTGGGTGGTGCGCCGACAGCAGCAGGGCTACACCGATCTGGCGCACATGGATGTGCTGACGTTTGGCGGCTTGTTTGCGCTTGCGCTGGCGGTGGGCTTGCTGGTCGGCATGCTGCCGGCGTGGCGCGCCTGCCGCGTGCAGCCAGGCCTGCAGATCAAGAGCGCATAGGGAGAACATCATGTCCATACGTCATATCGTGTCCAGCCTGCGGCGCAACCGCTTGATGCCTCTGCTGGTGATCGTGCAGGTGGCGATCGCCTGCGCGATCCTGTGCAACGCGTTCTTCCTGCTTGAGCAGCGGTTGGGGCCGATGCTGCAGCCCGACGGCATCGCGCCGGGGCAGGTGGTCGAGGTGGATCAGATCCTCGCCAACGGCCGCGCCTGGAACCAGTCGGATATCGAGGGTGGTCGGCAGGCCCTGCTGGCGATTCCCGGCGTGACCCAGGTGGCGCCGGCCCTGGGTGTTCCGTTGGCGTCGGCGATGCAGCTGGGGATGGGATTGACCGGCCCCACCGGCGTCAAGGCGCAAGCGGATGGCTACCTTGGCCAGGGCATGCTGGACGCGCTCGGACTGCAGTTGGTCGCAGGACGCAACTTCGACAGCAACGATTATCAGGATTTCAGCCTGGATGCCGGCAATCCGTTCAAGGGCAAGCAGGAGCCGGTCATCATTACCCGCTCGCTGGCTGACAAACTGTTTCCTGACGGACATGCGCTGGGCGGTCAACTGCGCACCTCCAGCAGTCGGACCGGCGGCGGCTGGCGCGTGATCGGCATCATCGACCATCTGGTGCGCTATCAAATGAACGAGGCGACCGACGGCAAGGCCGACTACACGATGCTGATACCTGGGCGGATCACCAGCACGCCGCTGATCAGCTACGTGGTGCGCACCCACGCGAGCGCGCAGGCGCAGGTCGCGCAGGCGATACCCGGGGTGTTGAAACAGTCCTTTGGCGCCAGCATGGTGTCCAGCGACAGCGTGAGCGTGCATACCTTCGAGTCGCTGCGCGATCAGGTGTTCAGCAGCTGGCGTGCCGCGGTGTGGCTGCTCGCCAGTGTATGTGTGGTGGTCGTGCTGGTCACCGCGATCGGCATCATGGGGCTCACCGGATACTGGGTGCAGCAGCGCACGCGGCAGGTCGGCATCCGTCGTGCGCTGGGGGCGCGACGGGTCGACATCCTGCGCTACTTTCTGCTCGAGAATTTCCTGATTGTGGGTATCGGCATTCTCGCCGGCATGGCGCTGGCCTATGGCATCAACCTGTACCTGATGCACCACTACGAACTGCAGCGGCTGCCGTGGACGTGGCTGCCGGTGGGTGCCGTTGCACTGTGGCTGTTGGGGCAGCTGGCGGTGCTGTCGCCGGCGCGCCGCGCTGCGGCGGTGCCGCCGGTGGTGGCGACGAGGAGCGTGTGATGAGGCCGGGAATCGGGAATAGGGAGTCGGGAATGGTTGAAAGAGGGAAGCGCCAAGTACAAGCGAAGGCGGGAAGACGTCATGCGCTGCAAGCATGCCGTGCGGATCGCGCATTTGAGAATCCCAAATCTCGATTCCCGATGCTTGCCTCCAAAGGAGCCCAGTGATGTTGCGTTACGACGTCGAGCTGGCGTGGCACGGGCTGCGCCGATTTCCCAAAAGCACGCTGCTGGTGGTGCTGACCGTGGCGCTGGGGTTGGCTGCCTGCATGACCACATTGACCTTGCTGCATGTGCTCACCGCCGACCCACTGCCGGGGCGCAGCCAACATATCTATCAGGCGTGGGTGGACACGGTGCCGGGCAAGGCGTTCGCCACCTCGGCTGATATGGCATTGAACGGTGTCAGCGCCAGCAACGGCTATCAGCGGATCAAGCTGGCCGATGCGCAGGCGCTGCTGGCGGCGCATCGCGCGGTGAGGCAAGTGGTGGTCGCGGACATGATTTCGGACGTGGCGTCGTCCAACGACAGGCACGTGCTGGGATCGCAAGTCATCCTGGCCACCAGCAGTGATTTCGTACCGATGTTCGGCGTGCCCATGCGTTATGGGCGTAACTGGAGTGCGGCGGAAGAGGCCGCGCGAACTCCGGTGGCAATGCTCGATACGGAAACGGCGCAAAAGCTGTTTGGAAGCGCGAACGCAACAGGGCGCCGCGTGCGCATCGGCACTACGCTGTTCCAGGTTGTCGGAGTGTTTGCGCCGTATGCGCCGCAGCCGCACTTCTTCGGGCTGGATGTTGCGGCCTTTACCGGTGACGGTGGCGAAGGCATCTATCTTCCATATACCGCGGCGCTGGATGCTGGTCTCGGGCCGCTCAGTGCAGATCGCTGTGACGCTTCGTACAAGGCACCGGCTCACGGTTCGCCAAACGACCCCGCGCATTGCGCGTCGCTTGGCTTCTGGGTGCAGTTGGACAGTCCTGCACGGGTTGCCCGCTATCGCGCATTCCTCACGCGTTACGTTGAGCAGCAGAAGGCGCTGGGAAGTTTCGACAGGCCGGCCATGGCGAAACTAACCAGTGTGGCGGCATGGTTGAAGGAACGAGACGTGGTGCCGGACAGCGTGCGATTGAATGTATGGCTGGCAAGTTCGTTTCTGCTGTTGTGCATGATCAATGTGGCGGGCTTGCTGGCTGCGCGTTTCCTGCGCCGCAGCGGGGAGATCGGCATTCGTCGTGCGCTGGGTGCGCCGCGCCGTGCGGTATTCCTGCAGCACGTACTGGAGGCGGGAGGTGCCTGTCTGGCCGGTGGCGCGCTGGCGATTCCGCTGACCTGGCTGGGTGTCTGGACCCTGCGCCAGCAGGGGAACGAATTTTCTGGTCTGGTCCGTCTGGATCCGCTGATGTTCGGCACCTTGTTCGCGCTGGCGCTGATGGTGGGCGTGCTGGTGGGCATCGTGCCCGCATGGCGGGCGTCCGCGGTGGAGCCGGGTCTGCAGGCCAAGAGCGAATAAGGGAGCACGACATGTCCATCCGCACAATGTTTTCTACCTTGCGCCGGCACAGCCTGATGCCGGCCATGGTGTTGCTGCAGGTCGCCCTGGCCTGCGCCATCTTGTGCAACGTGTTGTTCCTGGCGTGGCAGCAACTGCAGCCGATGCTGGCGCCAAGTGGGGTGAATGAAAAAGCGCTGATTCTGGTGGATCAGCTCAACTCGCCCAATCGCGAATGGACGGCGGCCGAGGTCAGCGCCGGTACCCAGGCATTGCGTGCGGTGCCCGGCGTGCGTGCGGTGTCTGCTGGAATCGGGCTGCCGATGGTGTCCAGCAATATTTGCGTGATGGCGCTGCAGGGACCGACCGGTGCGAAGGTGGGTGCAAGTT
>JBDTKM010000083.1:0-6787 GCA_039935315.1 Rhodanobacter sp.
GTGATGACCTGTTCGTGCATTTTCGCGCGATCCAGGGCACGGGCTTCAAGTCCCTGCAGGAAGGTCAGCGCGTCACGTTCATCGTCACCAAGGGCCAGAAGGGCCTGCAGGCTGAGGAAGTCCAGGCTGCCTGAGTCGAACCGACTTAGCGCCTGAAAGAAAGCCCGCTTCGGCGGGCTTTCTTTTGCCGGCTGAAAGCACGCCGCGATCAGGTCAGGCCGTAGCTGCGCAGCAGCGCCTCGGGCTCGGGCTTGCGCCCACGGAAGGCGATGAAGCTCTCCAGCGCCGGCCGGCTGGCACCGACGGCGAGAAATTCGTGGCGAAAGCGCTCGCCGGTGGCGCGATCGATGACGCCGTGTTCCTCGAACTCGCCGAAGGCATCGGCGCTGAGCAACTCGGCCCATAAATAGCTGTAATAGCCGGCCGCATAGCCACCGGCGAAGACGTGGCTGAAGCCGTGCGGGAAGCGCTGCCAGGCCGGCGGGTGCATGACTGCCACCCGCTTGCGTACCTGCTCCAGCACCACCAGCGTGCGCGCGCCTTGCGCCGGGTCGTATTCCAGGTGCAACAGGAAGTCGAACAGCGCGAACTCCAGCTGGCGCACCAGAAACAGGCCGGCGTGGAAGTGGCGCGCGGCAAGCATGCGCTCGAACAGCTCATCCGGCAGGCGCTCACCGGTTTCGACGTGCTTGGCGAACAGGTCCAGCGCTTCGCGGTTCCAGCCGAAGTTCTCCATGAACTGGCTGGGCAGTTCCACCGCATCCCACTCGACGCCGTCGATGCCACCGATCGAGGGCAACGCGATCCCGGTGAGCAGGTGGTGCAGGCCGTGGCCGAATTCGTGGAACAGCGTCAGCACGTCGTCATGGGCGAGCAGGGCCGGTTTGCCGTCGGTGGGCGGTGCGAAGTTGCAGGTGAGGAAGGCCACCGGCAGTTGCCGCTGGTCGCCGTCGTCAAAGCGCGCGCGACAGACATCCATCCACGCACCGCCGCGCTTGCCGCTGCGCGCATACAGGTCGATGTACGCTCCGGCGAACACCTGTCCGTCGGCATCACGCAGATCAAAATAACTCACCTCCGGATGCCACGTATCCACGCCGTCACGCTTGGCCAGGGTGATGCCATACAGCCGGGTGGTCAGCTCGAACAGGCCAGCGATCACGGCCGGTAGCGGAAAATAGGACTTCAGCTGCTCCTCGTCCAGGGAGTATTCGCGCTGGCGCAGCTTTTCCGAGGCGTAGCCGACATCCCACGGCTCCAGCGTATCGAGCTGCAACTCGTCATGCGCGAACTGGCGCAGCGCAGCAAGCTCCTGCTGTGCCACCGGCCTGGCGCGGGCGACCAGGTCATGCAGGAACTCCATCACCTCGGTCGGAGAGCCCGCCATCTTGGTGGCCAGCGACTCTTCTGCCGCGTTGGCGAAGCCAAGCAGCTGGGCCGCTTCATGACGCAATGCCATGATCTGTTCGATGCGCGCACTGTTGTCGAACTTCCCCGCATCCGGGCCTTGGTCGGACGCACGCGTCTGGTAGGCCCAGTACACCCGCTCGCGCAGGCTGCGATCGTCGGCATAGGTCAGCACGGCGTGCACGCTGGGTTGCTTCAGCGTCACCAGGTAGCCATCCAGTTCTTGATCTTTCGCGTACTGGCGCAGCACCGCGCGGCCGGAGGCGGGAATACCAGCGAGATCGCGGCCGTCACCAATCTGCTCGTGCCAGGCCTCGCTGGCGTCGAGCACGGCATTGGAGAACTCGGTGGACAGTCTGGACAGTTCCACCCCGATCTCGCGAAAACGCGAACGCTCAGGTTCGCCCAGCGCCACGCCAGAGAGCCGGAAGTCCAGCAGCGCATGCTCGACCAAGGCGCGTTGCGGACGCGGCAGCGTGGCGAAATCCGGCGCATCGGCAAGCGCCTGCACTGCCGCATACAGCTCGCGGTTCTGGCCCAATTCGATCCCGTACTCGGTGAGCTTTTCCTCGGCCGGTCCATAGACTTCGCGCAAGGCGGCGCTGTCGGCAACTGCATGCAGGTGACTGACCGGCGCCCACGCCCGCGCCAGCCGCTGGTCCAACCGTTCCTGACTCAGCATGACGTTGTTGAAGTCGCGCGCTGCATCCGCGGCTGTCAACGCCGCGATCTCGGCGCGCGAGTCGGCCAGGATCGTGTCGATCGCCGGTTCCACGTGTTCGGGGCGGATCTTCGAGAACGCTGGCAAGGTGTCATCGGCCAGCAGCGGGTTGTTGTGCGGGTTCATGCGTGCTCCTTGTGATCTCCCAGCGTGGCGACCAGGCCGGCTGAAATCAAGCGTGGCCGGTTCCACCTGCCAGTTGCGTGCAGAACAGCGGCGACCGTTACCATGCGCGGATGAATCGATTACGCAGCTTCAACGGGATCTCGCCAACGTCCGGCCAGCGGGTCTACATCGACCCTGCTGCCAGCGTGATCGGCGATGTGGTGCTTGGTGATGACGTGTCAATCTGGCCGGGCACGGTGTTGCGCGGCGACGTCAACCACATCCGCGTCGGTGCCCGTACCAGCATCCAGGATGGCAGCATCGTGCACGTCGCCCACGCCGGCCCGTATGGCCCGGGCTTTCCCTGCCTGATCGGCGAGGGCGTCACCATCGGCCATGGCGCCGTGGTGCACGCATGCACGATCGGCGACTACTGCCTGATTGGCATGCATGCCACAGTGATGGATGGCGCGCTGGTGCGCCGGCACGGCTTCGTCGGCGCCGGCAGCCTGGTGGCACCGGGCAAGGTGGTCGGCGAGGGCGAGCTGTGGCTGGGCAATCCGGCAAAGTTCGTACGCCGGCTCAGCGACGTGCAGATCGAGCAGTTGCACTACTCGGCCGACCATTACGTGCGGTTGAAGGACGTCTATCTGACTGGCGCGGGTTGACCCGCCGTGCTGCCCGAGTTGATCGAGCGACGGTGCTGCCGTCACCTGTTTGGTGCGTATCTAAGGATGCCGCCATCGCCGTTGTGGCGACGGCGGCATCGTTCTCCTACCAGCCCAGCACGGCGTTGTTGTTTTGCGGCGAGCCATCGGGATGGCTGAACCAGTACACTCGATTCTGGCCGTCGGGGCACCCCTTGCCGCTATCATGACTGGTCACCACGCCGTTGGCGGTGCCGACGTCACTGCGGTAGCAACCACCCAGTGAATCACCGAACGTGAACGCCTGCGTGCTCTGCTGACCGCTGTGAGCGGTAAGGTTGCCGCTGGCATCAAGATCCAGCGTATCCGCCGTGTCCACCGCATTGTGCACACGAGCGGCATACAACGTGAAGCCGAACAACCGGTGGGCGCTGCGCTGGTCGTATCCCTGATGCAGAGTGCTGGCTACGCTGATGCTGCCGTCACTGGCAACCTGCTGGTTGTAATCCAGATGCAACGGATAGCCCACCTGCTCGCGGTATTCGCCGATCATAAAGCGTCCGATGCTGCGCTGGCTGACGCTGTCGGCCGAAGTGAGCTGGTCGGTCACCTGACGGTAGGTGGTGGCGTTGATGGTGAAATTCTGGGTATTGGCAAAGCTCACCGTCTGTTCGACCTTGGCATGGATGCGGCCACGTGAGGTATTGGCATAGCCCTGGATGACGAAATGCCGGCTCAGGTTCGTGTCGATAGCGCCGGTGACGTTGCCGGCGGCATCCGTGACCAGGGTGTCGCTGATCGTCGGCGTGGGCGGCTGGCCAACCAGCGTGTTGCGCTCGATCTGCCCGGTGACCTGTTTCGAGTGTGCATCCAGGTACACCAGCAGGGCGGCGGTGGCGGAGAAGTAATTGTTGGCACCGGCCACGCTGAGCGAGACCTGATGCGGCGCGCCATCACTGAGCAGGCCGGCGAATGGCGTCAGGTCGACCCGGTACGGCATGAAGTTCAGCGTCTGCACCCCCGAAGTCGGCCGCCACAGGTAGGGATCGATGCCACCGGTGTAGATCCACGGGTAGACCGGGGCCACGCCGGCCGGCTGGCCATCGATGCTGACCTCTGCCTCGCGGAAATTGCCACCGCCGCATCCCTGTACTTGCGCTGCGTATTGATTCGGCACGCAGGTGTACCAGAACTCGTCGGCGCTCTGGCTTTGCACGAACACGTCGAGATAGGCGCGTTCCACGTTGCGCGGCAGGCTCAGCGATTTTGCCAGCTGGCTGGCTGAATTCCCCAGCGTGTCGGTGTTGCCGACCGGATCGCTGCCCAGTGGATACACCGCGTCGGGCACTGAAGCCGCGGGGGCACGCGCGGTGACCGGGTAGAACAACAACCGCGCACTGCCGTGGATGACCCCGGTATAGGTACTGTTGACCACGTTGTAGATGACCGCCTGACCGTTGCCGGCCTGACGCAGCAGCGCGCTGTAGTCGGTGAGATCACGCTCCACGTGCCAGCTCGGCGAAACGCGGGACGAGGGTTCCTGGGTGGTCCCGAAGTACAGGTTCACGCCACCCAGCCACAAGGAGGCGGTGCGATCGTACTGGCGCCCCGCGGTCACCGAGAAGTCCGCTTCCAGCACAACCTTCGACCAGCGCGTGCCGCAGCCCGCAGGCGGCGCATACGTGTAGGGGCGGGCGTTGAAATCGGTGAAGGTCACGTCGTTGAGCAACTGCACGACACACGGTGTGCCGGATGGTCGCGGCACGGGAGGGTCGGCCACCGTGACATTGGTGGAACCGACCGGACTGCTGGCGGCCGCCGCACCGAATGCGGCAGCGGCCACGGCGAGCGCACACCCCGCGATAACCATGGCTCGACTGAAGGACCTGTTTGGCAACATACGTGCATTCCCCATGTGATGACGCCCCTGCCCGCGCACACTAGCACTCGGCGAAGGCGCGCGAATACAGGCCGGGTGCAGAGACCATGCGGCGTGCCTTCAGGCGCTCCCCCCGGCCGTCAGTGCAGGCCTGGTCCCCGGCCGCATTCACGCCGCCTGCGCACGCAATGCCTGATATACCGGCTCGGTGTCGGGGTGCTGGCCATGCCACAGCGCGAAGGCATCGGCGGCGGTTTCCACCAGCATGCCCAAGCCGTCGAACGCGCGGCGGGCACCGGCAGCCCTGGCCCAACCCAGGAAGCCGGTTGCGGCCTTGCCGTAGGACAGGTCGTAACAAGTCGCATGACTGCCGAGCAATGAGGACGGCAACTGCAGCGCCACACCAAGCACGCCGGCCGAGGTCGCGTTGACGACCAGCTCGTAGTGGCCGAGGCTGGCCAGCTCGTCCCAGTGATTGGTGTGCACTCGTGCGGGCTCATCGATCGCGGCGGCCAACTGGCTGGCCGCCGCAGATGAGCGGTTGACGATGGTCAGCGAATGCACACCCGCATCCAGCAGCTTCCACGCCACGCCGTGCGCGGCGCCACCGGCGCCAAGCAACAGTGCTTTTTGCCCACGCAGATCGATCCCATGGCGTTTGGCCAGGTCACGCAGCATGCCGTCACCGTCGTTATTGTGCGCAGCCAGGCGACCATCGCTATCGCGAGACAGCACATTCGCCGTGCCGGCACGGCTGGCCGCGACGCTGCGCTCATCGGCCAGCGCGAACGCTGCGGCCTTGTGCGGCAAGGTGACGTTCGCGCCGATCCCGCCGTCGGCGAAGAAGCGCCGCACCGCCGCGTCGAACTGCGTCGGTGTCGCATCAATCGCACGGTAGTCGATCTCGACGCCGAATTGCCGTGCAAACGCCTGATGGATCCGCGGCGACAGACTGTGGCCGATGGGATGGCCGAACACGGCGAACTGGAGAGCTGGCATGCGATTTCCTCAAGTGATCGCCTGTCCATTCTACAAGGCGCAGTGTCTGTCCCGTGAGCCGGGCAAGCGAGATCCCCATGAGCCTGGTCTTTCGCTTGCGAGCGCGAGAAACGCCGGCAGAATTTCCGGGGCCGGCCGCAGCGCCGTCGAATGACGAGTCACGGGATGGGAGAAGTGCAAGGTGCCCACGATGGATCTCGCAACACCGTCCGGTCCGACCGCATTGCGCGTCGCAGCCTGTGAGATACGGCGCCGCCACGCTGCATGCGTCATCCGTCGACCAGGTTCTTCTCATGCGTACCGAACTGCCACCTTCCGCCCATCGCCAGCGTTTGTCTGCCGCCGCCGTGCTGTGGCTGCTCGCCGGCGGGTTCGCGCTGATCACCACCCTGGTGCCGGCACATACCGAACTGCTGGGCTGGACACCGGTGTTCTGGCTGCTGGCAGCGCCGCTCACGGTGCTGCTGGCACTGAAACCGCAGCGGTTACGTCAGCTGCCGGCGCGGCGTCGCCGCCGTCTATCTGCCAGTCACGGCGTGATCTGGCACTGAGCGGCCTCAGGCGGCGCCCTGGCGCTTGCGTTCCATCCGGCGCAGGAACTCCTGCATGATGCGCAGGTAAAGTTTGTCGCCCAGGTAGTCGTCCTCGACGCCCGCGTCGATCGACGGGTTGTCGTTGACCTCGATCACCACCGGCTTGCGGCCGACCTGCTTCAGGTCGACACCGTACAGGCCGTCGCCGATCGCGTGCGTCGCCTTCAAAGCGAGCTTGACCACCTCGGGTGGGGCGTCCTTCAGCGCGATCGCCTCATAGCCGCCGGCTTTCACCCCGCCCTTGGCAGCGTAGTCGTAGATTTGCCAGTGCCCGCGCGACATGTAGTACTTGCAGGCGTACAACGGCTCACCGTTGAGTACGCCGATACGCCAGTCGAATTCGGTATAGACGTATTCCTGCGCCAGCAGCAGGGCGCTGTGCTGGAACAGGCCACTGGCGGCAGCCTCCAGCGCGGCCTCGTCCTCCACCTTGACC
>JBDTKM010000084.1:0-9311 GCA_039935315.1 Rhodanobacter sp.
GAAGCATTGATTATCGAGCTTTACTCGAAGTAATTAACCGGAGCTCTGCATGGCAGTTTCGTCAACTAGCGTGCTGCGGCCGCGTGGTCTCAGCGTGGAACAGCTCGGTGCCAACCGCGCGAGGGTGGTGGTCGAACCGCTTGAGCGTGGTTTTGGTCATACCCTGGGCAACGCGCTGAGGCGCGTTCTGCTCTCCTCGATTCCCGGCAGCGCCATCGTCGAGGTTGAGATCGACGGCGTGCTGCACGAGTACACCACTCTGGAGGGTCTGCAGGAGGACGTCATTGAAGTCCTGTTGAATCTGAAGGACGTGGCGATTCGGCAGCATTCAGGCGATGAGGTGACCCTGACCCTGTCCAAGAAGGGCAAGGGTGTAGTCACCGCCGGCGACATCGTGGTCGACCATTCCGTGGAAATCGTGAACCCCGAGCACGTGCTGTGCCACCTGACCAAGGACGTGTCGCTCAACATGCGTCTGAAGGTGCGCCGCGGCGTCGGCTATGAGCCGGCCAGTGCGCGTCAGCACCCGGATGATGAGGCGCGCCCCATCGGTCGCCTGCAGCTGGACGCTTCGTTCGCGCCAGTGCTGCGCGTGGCCTACGAGGTGGACGCGGCACGTGTCGAGCAGCGGACCAATCTCGACAAGCTGGTGCTGGACGTCGAGACCAATGGCACCATCGATGCTGAGGAAGCGGTGCGCAAGGCCGCCGAGATCATCAATGACCAGCTGTCGGTGTTTGGTGATTTCTCGCGTCGCGAGAGCGCCACGGATCAGGCTGAGAAGAGCGGCTTCGAGCCACTGTTGCTGCGCCCGATTGACGATCTGGAGCTCACCGTGCGTTCGGCCAACTGTCTGAAGGCCGAGAGCATCTACTACATCGGCGACTTGGTGCAGAAGACCGAGGTCGAGTTGCTGAAGACGCCGAACCTGGGCAAGAAATCGTTGACTGAAATCAAGGATGTGCTCGGTGGACGTAGTCTCGCCCTGGGTACGAAGCTTGAGAATTGGCCGCCGCCGGGCCTGTCGCATGGCATGCAGCTTGGTTAATGCGATCATTCTTGATCGCCGTGTAGCAAGACATCGGCCAAGGCGTGCATAACGCTCTGGCCGAGCGCCAAAAGCGGCCATCCGTGGCCGCACTCCCCATAAGAGCTGTTGCTTCGATGGGGTTTTGGAGCAAATGCCTCTAGTTGGGCGTGAAGTACACAAGCCTCTGATCCACTTGAGGCATATAAGCGGGTAACCGCGGGGAGCCGGACACAGGTGCCGGTTCTTCATAACAACAGACATAGAGACTTTCACCATGCGTCACATGAAATCCGGCCGCAAGCTCAATCGGACCAGCAGCCATCGCGAAGCCATGTTCAAGAACATGGCCTCGTCGCTGTTCAAGCACGAGTTGATCCGTACCACTTTGCCGAAGGCGAAGGAACTCCGCCGCGTTGCCGAGCCGTTGATCACGCTGGCCAAGGTCGACGGTGTTGCCAATCGTCGCCTTGCCTTCGCGCGTTTGCGCGACAAGGAAGCGGTGGGCAAGTTGTTCGTCGAACTCGGGCCGCGTTACAAGGAGCGTCCGGGCGGTTACCTGCGCATCCTCAAGTGCGGCTTCCGGGTCGGTGACAACGCGCCGATGGCGTACGTCGAACTGGTTGGCCGTCCGCAGGTCGAAGCGGTCGACGCTGACTAAGTCGTTCGCGTGAGCCGGTCCGCTGTTCGGGCTGGCGCAGTGGTATCCAGCAGACCCGGCCGGGAGACTCGCCGGGTTTTGCGTGTCTGGACGGCCGCCTCTGTCTGGGGCCTTCGCATGACGTCGAGATGATGCTGACAGCAACGCCGGGAACGGTTACTGTCGTCTTTCCGCAACGCAGCAAATCGCCATGAATCCATTTCGCTGGTCCTACCGTGTCAGTTTCCTTGTTGGTTTGCTTGCGTGTGCCGGCTTGCTTGGATTTGCGCTTTTCGCGGAATATTTCTGGCAGATGGTTCCGTGCCCGTTGTGCATCTTTCAGCGGATCGCCTTCATCGTGATGGGGGTGTTCTTCCTGCTTGGTGCACTGCACGCGCCAGGTGGTGGCGCGCGCTGGATTTATGCTGCCGGGGTGTGGCTGGGGGCGGCGTTCGGCATCGTGGTGGCGGGCCGCCAACTGTGGATCCAGTCGCTCCCCGCCGATCAGATTCCATCCTGCGGGCCGCCGCTGGATTATATGTTCGGCACCTTTCCGTTCGCCAAGGTGCTGCAGCTGGTGTTTACCGGTTCGGGCGAGTGCGCCAAGGTTGAGCCCGTTCTGGGTTTGCCGATGCCCGCGTGGGCCCTGCTGTGGTTTGTCGCGCTGGCGGTGTTGACGAGCGTTGCCGTCCGCCAGAGGGCGTTACGTCGATGAGTGCTGCCGAGCTGTTGAAAGATGCTGACCTCGGCGCGATCCACTCCGGGCTGGGTGCTGCGTCATGGGCGCCTGATTCCTGGCAGCGACGCGAGGCCCTGCAGCAACCCCGTTACGACGACTCCGCGGAACTGGCTCGGGCCGGCGCGCAACTTGCCCAATTGCCTCCGCTGGTCACCTCGTGGGAGGTTCTGGCGCTGAAGGAGGCGATTGCCGAAGCACAGGAAGGCAAGCGCTTCCTGCTGCAAGGTGGCGATTGTGCCGAGACCTTTGCTGACTGCACCAGTCCGGTGATTTCCAATCGCCTGAAAGTGCTGCTGCAGATGAGCCTGGTGCTGGTGCACGGGCTGAAGCGGCCGGTGCTGCGGGTCGGGCGCTTCGCGGGGCAGTATGCCAAGCCACGTTCAACGGTTACGGAGACGCGCGACGGCTGTACCTTGCCGAGTTTTCGTGGCGACGTGGTCAATGGCTCGGAGTTTACGGCGGCGGCACGTCGCCCTGATCCGCAACGGCTGATCCAGGCGCATGCGCACTCGGCGTTGACGATGAACTTCGTGCGCGCATTGATCGACGGCGGCTTTGCCGATCTGCGCCATCCCGAGTATTGGGATCTCGCCTGGGTCGAGCATTCGCCGCTGGCCGGCGAATACCGCCAGATGGTGGCCGCCATCGGCGACTCGTTGCAATTCATGGAAACGCTGGCCGGGCCGATCGCCGGTTTCTCGAAGGTGGATTTCTTCACCTCGCATGAAGCGTTGTTGCTGCACTACGAGCAGGCGTTGACCCGCCAGGTACCGCGTAACCCGGGGTGGTTCAACTTGTCCACCCATTTCCCCTGGATCGGCATGCGTACGGCCGCACTTGAGGGTGCCCACGTGGAATATTTTCGCGGCATCCGCAATCCGATTGCGGTAAAGGTGGGGCCTTCCGTGACGCCCGACCAGCTGCTGCCGTTGATCGACGTGCTGAATCCGCAGGACGAGCCGGGCCGGCTGACTCTGATCCATCGCATGGGCAATGCGCGCATCGCCTCCGCGTTGCCATCGCTGCTTGCCGCAGTGAAACGCGAGGGCCGGCGCGTGTTGTGGGTCGCCGATCCGATGCACGGCAATACCGAGAGCACGTCCAACGGCCACAAGACGCGACGGTTCGACAACATTAGAGGCGAACTGGATCAGGCTTTCGATATCCACGCGGCAGCCGGCACGCTGCTCGGGGGAGTGCATCTGGAGTTGACCGGCGAGGATGTGACCGAGTGCATGGGTGGCGCTCGGGATCTGAGCGAGAGTGATCTGGATCGTGCCTACAAGTCGATGGTCGACCCGCGCTTGAACTATGAGCAGTCGCTGGAGCTGGCCATGTTGATCGTGCGCAAATCGGTGGGTGCGCGGTGACCGGGTTGGGGCTTGCGGTGCGAGCCTGGTGAAATGCGGTCAGCTCAGCCAGCGGATGCGTGGCAGGCATTGAGATCATGTTTCAATGCGTACCGCAGCATGCTGATCTCGGGATTGGATCGGGATTCATCGCGCTGAGCGTGCGCGGGATTGGCCCGGATGGGTCGATCTGCCGGATCCGTTCAAGCAGTTGATCGACCCGCCGGCGGGTATCCAGTTTGCCCGCACGCATGCGCTGCTGCAGGCCTCGATGGAGGCATCGGCGCCACCGTCAGTTGCGCCTCCAGCGTTCTCGACGACCCGGACGATGCCGCGAGGCAAGGTGCCGGCACGTGCCGTGAGATGGACGGCGGAACGGCGCATGGTCATTCCCGAATTTGATGATGCAGCAGGTTGCGCCTGGCTCCAGTCGGGTGCCGCTCGCTGCCGGGCGTCGCGGCAACCGGTTACAATGCTCGGATGATCAGGAGCAGTCAGCTGTCTCATGCCAGGCCGTTTGGTCTCGCCATTGTCTTCGTGGCCGCGTGGCTTGTTGGGAGTCCCGGTGTTGCCCTTGCCACTGATGCGCCACCGATTCCGGACACGCTGCAACAACGCATCGCTTCCTGTACCACCTGCCACGGAGTGCATGGCGAGGGACGGCTGGCCAGTGGTTATTTCCCGCGGCTGGCCGGCAAGCCGGCTGCCTATCTGGCGCGGCAGATGCAGGATTTTCAGGACGGCCTGCGCAAGTACGCGCCGATGGAATACACGGTGCGCCATCTGAGCCCGACCTATATGCGCGAGATTGCCGACTACTTCGCCGCGCAGCAGGTTTCCTACGCGCGTTCGCCAGTGCCGTCGGTTCCGGCTGCCGTCTTGCTGCGCGGCGAGCAACTGCTCGGCAAGGGGGATCCGTCACGCAAGATTCCCGCCTGCGCCGACTGCCACGGCCACCAATTGACCGGGGTGGAGCCGTCCACCCCTGGCCTGGTGGGTTTGCCGTACAACTACATCAGTGCGCAGCTTGGCTCGTGGCGCACCCACACGCGCGCCACGGTGGCGCCCGATTGCATGGCCGAAGTGGCCAACCGGCTCAGCGAGTCGGATATCACGGCGGTTGCCGTGGCGTTGGCCAGTCGTGAACTTCCCGCCGATACCCATGCGCAACCTGCCGGCTCGGTGAAGCCGCCGCTGCGTTGCGGTGTACTGGGCGCCACCGGAGCTACGCCATGAGGCGCTGGTGGTGGTTGATCGTTGTCGTGTTGCTGATCGTGCTGGCGTCGCTCTGGCTGCTGCTGGGTGGCGGCAGCCAGGCGCCAGTTTCGTCCACGACGAGCGCGGTGAGCGCCGCGACGTTGCCCACACCGGCGCTGATTGCCAAGGGCGAATATCTCACGGCAGTCGGCGATTGCGCCGGCTGCCATACGGCGCAGGGTGGCGCCCGCTTTGCTGGCGGGCGCGTGGTGGCCACGCCGTTCGGCAACATCACCGTGCCGAACATCACTCCCGATCGTGAGACTGGCCTGGGCGGCTGGAGTTTCGATGAATTCTGGCAGGCGTTGCATGCGGGCAAGGGGCGTCACGGCGAGTTGCTGTATCCGGCGTTCTCGTACACCTCCTACACCAAGGTGCATCGCGACGACGCCCTGGCCATCTTTGCCTATCTACAATCGCTGCCAGCAGTTCACCAGGTCGACGTGGCGCCGGATCTCAAGTTTCCTTACAGCTTGCGCCGCAGCCTGCTGGTGTGGCGCGCGCTGTATTTCAACGAGGGTGAATACAAAGTCGACCCGGCGCAGTCGGCGCAGTGGAATCGTGGCGCTTATCTGGTGCAGGGGCTGGGCCACTGCAACGAGTGCCATGCGGCGCGCGGTTCGTTGGGCGGCATCGCCAACGGCCAGCACCTGACCGGCGGCGAGATCCCGGTGCAGGACTGGTATGCGCCGGACCTGAGCACCCGGCAAAATGGCGGCCTGCAGGGCTGGAGCGAACAGGACATCGTCGACTTGCTGAAAAACGGCCAGTCGGCGAAGGGTGCGGCGTTCGGCCCGATGGCGGACGTGGTGGCGGGCAGCACCCAGCACATGACCGACGATGACTTGCGCGCGGTTGCCACCTATCTGAGTTCATTGCCGGCGCGCGCCGTGCCAGTGCAGCGGTCAATGTTTGTTGCGCCCAGGACGGTGCTCGCGTTGGGCGAGAAGATCTATGCCAAGCAGTGTTCCGATTGCCACGGCAAGTGCGGGGAGGGGGTTGCCGGGACCTATCCACCGCTTGTCGGCAATTCCACGGTGACCGAGCCCACTGGCGTCAACGCCACCCGGATGGTTCTGCTGGGCGGATTCCCGCCGGTCACGAGCGGAAACGCGCGACCGTACTCGATGCCGCCATTCGCCCAGCAGCTCGACGACGTCGAGGTGTCGGCGGTGGTCAGCTATATCCGTGGTGCGTGGACCAACCGCGCCGCGCCGGTACGTCCGGATCAGGTGGCGAAGTATCGGCATACGCCGATCGATTGAGCCATCAGGTCCCGGCGTCGCGGCGACCTTCCTTGGAGCGGGCCCGTTTTGTATTTCTTTCGGGCCGGCACTCATGGCGCAGTCTGCAGCCCGGCCATTCGCACGGCGCCAGAACGGCAACCCTGCCCGCCGCAGGGTGCTGTCGCGCACTATGAAGTGGTGTACCAGTGCGATGGCGGCGGCGTGGGCGCCTGCCAGACCAGCATTGCCTGCCCGAGCGGCTCGCGGGTGCATTCAAGCTGTTTTGAAAAACAGCTTGGCGGCCATGCGGCACGCCTGCGGCCGATCGATCGGCGCCTGCCTGAGCGCTCGATTGCGGCCGATGGTTGGCCTGGCAGGCCTTATGGCGAGTACCAGATGACCGCGCCCGTCACGCCGGCGATCACGGCCGTGGCGAGCGCCAGAAGGGTGTAGGCACCGCGGGTCATGCCCTTGATGGTTTGCTTGAACTGGGCGCGATCATTGACTTGCGGAAAAGGCGCGGGCGGCACCGCTACGCCGATGAAATCGCATAGCGGCTCCCAGCCCTGGTCGACGGTGTACACCAGCAGTCGATCGGCCGGCACCGCCGCCCGCACGTCGGCAATATGCTGGTGGTAATCGGCAATCGCCTTGGCGCGATCTTTCATCGTGCCGTGGTGAGCGCGTTGCCAGATCAGCTGGTGGCACATGTCGCCCAGCTTGCGTGCGAAGGGTGTGGCGATCTGGAGCACCTTGAACTGCCACAGCGATTCGGTGAAATAGATCGTGGCCAGGGTACTTTCGTACCACGCCTCGGCGCCGCCGGGGTGCAGCGACAGCAGGACCTTGGCGGCGGGGTAGGCGGCGATCAATTCGCGCCACACGGTGCACGCGGGGTTGTCCACCGCCGCGGCGTATTTCGAAAAGACGGCTTCCCAATCATGTGGCGTGCCTGCCGGCGTGTTGGCCACCTTGCACCAGAAATCGAGATGCGATTTGTTGTCCTTGTTCTCCAGCACTTCCAGCATGTGGTAGCACGGCAGCCCGAGTTGATTGAGCGCCGTGTAGATGGACATGGTTCCGGTGCGGCCGTAGCCGGCGCCGATGATTTTCAGGGGCATTGCGGGTCTCCACGCCTTGCGTCAGCAGGTGGGTGCTGTGCCGCTGGGCACTTGAATGAGCGTACACCGCCGCTCTCCGCGAGGGGTGCCGCGGCTCGCCGCAACATGCGGCTACGCCGACCTGCAGCGGGTTGCCAGAGATTGCCACGGCAGCAGAGCCCAATGTCCGCGCGCCTGCCCCGACGGTGAAGGCAATACGACCAGCTGCGTGTCGCCGATGCGCTCAGGCTGCAGCCCATAATCCACCGCATGTCCGAGCGCGATACGGGCGGCGTTCTTGCTGGTGAACGCCAGCAGACGCGGCTGGTATCGCGTTATTTTGGCGTGCAACGCCGCGACATCAAACGCATCGCGCGGCAGTTCGTTGTCGTTGCCGCTGTGGCGCTTGGCCAGGTCGGTGAGGCCGATGCCGAACTGCGGCAGCAGCGGGAATTCGTGCGGCGCGAGCAGCCGCGGGGTCAGACCGGCCAGGTGCAGTGCGCGCCAGAACAAGTTGCCGGGGTGCGCGTAGTAGGCGTGCTCGGCCGCCGAGCGCGTGCCGGCAGCGGTGCCGCAGAACACCAGCTTCAGCCCGTGCGCCAGGACGTCAGGCAGGATGTCGCCGTCAGTCTGACCGGGCATCGTCGGGCCGGCGCTCGTCGGGCCGGCTATCGTCGAGCCGGCTGTCGTCGAGCAGGAAATCGGTGAACTGGAAGCGCTCGTCGCGCAGCACCGATTCGCCACGACGCAGCTTGAGCGGCTGGCGGAACAGCGGGCCGGCGTAGCTCAGCGTGTGGAACTCGCCGCGTTCGCCGCAGGGATCGACGCCAGCCGGCAGCGTGTCCAGCAAAGCCGCGTCGTAGTCGCGGCCGCACCAGCTGGCGTCGAGTTGCTGGGTGTCCACGCAGCACAGTTTGGCGCGGTGACCTTCGCTGATGAAGCGGCGCGCCAGCGCGGCCGTGTCCTCGCCCCACAGCGGGAACACCGCGCGCCAGTTTTCGCGACCGAGCTGACGCACGCGATAGTCGCGCACGTCCTCGAGGAACAGGTCGCCGAAAGCGCAGTGGCGAATGCCCGGCCAGCGCATGCGTGCCTCGGCCAGGGCCGTGGCGTGAGCCTCTTCGTAGGCTTCGTTGCTGCCGGGCCAATCCAGCAGCACTTCGAGCAAGGGCGTGCCGAGCGCGGCGGTCTGCGCCAGCAGGACCTCGCGTTGCACCCCATGCATGGCAACCCGCCGGTAGCTGCGATTGACCGTGGTCAGCAGGCCGACCACCTGCCATGCCGGGTCGGCGCGCAGCCGCTCAAGTGCCAGCAGGCAATCCTTGCCACCGCTCCAGGAAAGCAGTATCGGGGTGGTCATGCTCGGCGGGCTCCTCGGGCATTGCATGGGCGTCGCGGTTCGGCGCCGGCCGTCGGAGCGTTCGATTCGGGCGAAGTCGAGGCGGGTGGCTCCGAAAGCAGCGCTATTCTGCAGTATTGGCGGGCTGCGGTCGATTTTCGGAGGTGTTCATCGACAGCTCACAGCGGCAGCCGCTATAAGATAGTCAGTCTTGGGGAGTATGCGGTGAGCGAAGAGATCCTGATCAACGTGACGCCGCGCGAAACCCGCGTCGGCGTGGTCGAGAACGGCATGTTGCAGGAGGTCCACGTCGAACGGGCGTCCAGGCGCGGCTATGTCGGCAATATCTACAAAGGCCGGGTACAGCGCGTGATGCCCGGCATGCAGGCGGCCTTTGTCGAGATCGGCCTGGATCGGGCGGCGTTCCTGCATGCCTCGGATATCGTGCGCCCGACCTTGCCGGCGACCGAAGACGAGGAATCGCACGGCAACGGCCACGTGCCGTTGATCAACGAACTGGTGCACGAGGGCCAGGAGATCGTGGTGCAGGTGGTGAAGGACCCGATCAGCACCAAGGGCGCGCGATTGTCGGCGCATCTGTCGATCCCCTCCCGCTACCTGGTGTTGTTGCCGC
>JBDTKM010000085.1:0-4074 GCA_039935315.1 Rhodanobacter sp.
GTCGGTCGCATCGCGTCCGTGCTCGGCGTGAACCAGACGGCGGATACCCGCCAATCTCACGACCGGCGCAAGATCCAGAGTTCCCACGTTGTAGGTCTGTACCAGGTCCGGCTTCAGCGTTCGTAACGCGCGCCAAAGTCGGAAGTAACATGGCCAATCCTTGCCCGGCTTCTTTTCCAGCGACAGGCACTCGGTAACCGCGTGTTCGATCTCGCCGCGCATGACTCCAAAACCGGTCAGTGCGACCACGGCGTGCCGGTAGCGGTCACAGGTGGCGTTGATCAGCGATACGATAATGCGCTCCATCCCACCGGTATCCAGTCCGTACAGGACGTGCACTATCAGTGGCTTGTCGTTCACGGCGTATTCCCCGCAGCGACTTGTTCGCTGCGTACTGGCGAATGAGCCATGCCTGGCGCAGGAAGCACACGCACAAAGGCGCGCAGGTTGGCCCGCGCCTGATCGACGCCGCCATAACCAACTGAAGCTGACAACGCCCATACCGACGATCGCGGCGCCTCCCTGCGCAAGACGTCCCACGCCTGCAGCAACTTGGTCAAGATCGGTGATCGGGTACAACGGCGATCCACGCAATACCAGTACCACACGAGGCGCGAATTTGCCGAATCACCCAGCCACAGCTCTCCCGCCGTCAGGCTGCGGTTATCGATGAGCTTGAGCTGCTGGGTGGCGCTACTCAGCAGATGTGACTGCGCTGGATTGAAAAGCTTGTTTTCAAAGGTAATCAACGTGTGGCCACGGCGCGGTTTGCCGGTATACACCGCATGGAACAGTTCGACCACGTCACCGCGCGCTTCCGATTGATATGCCGCTTTTATCTGCCCCGCAGATCCGCTGAAGGACGGCTGCCAGGCGCCGGCCGCAGCTTGCGGTCCGCTCCAGCCGGCAACCGCTGGTGCCGTGACCTGCAGCTCTTCCACGGGCGCGGAAGAGGAGAGTCCCGCGGCCACTACCGGAGCGACGATCAACAGCGCAATCACCACCGGCCAGACCAGCATCCGCATCCTGGCCGGCAGGTGGCCACTGGCACGGGGATGCTCGTGCCCGACCGGCGGCAACGGGTCGCGAAAAAACCAGCCGACCAGCAGCAACAGCACCAGCACCGTGCCGAAGAACTGCCAGCCAAAAATCATGTGATCCGTGCCGGTGGCGTACTTCAGCCCCCAGGTGTCGCCGATCAAGATGGTGAAATAGACGCGCAGGCCGTTGGCAATAACCGGTACCACCGCTGACAAGGCCACGAACATCACCCGCTTCCACCAGCGCTGGTACATCAGATACGCGTATAGACAACCGAGCGCACTGCAGGCGATGAAAAATTTCACACCGCTGCACGCATCCGCCACCATCCACACTGCAGAGGGCGTGACGATTTCTCGCCCGTTGAGCAGGACGGGTGTGCCGGTCAATTCCAGCGAGTGCACCGCAAAATGAGCCGTAATGTCCTGCAGCGGGCCGACCAGTCCATCGCCCCACGGAACCGCAAACACGACGAGATAGGCGAGCGGGAACGCCAATACCCACAACGCGCGCCAGCCCCAGCAGGCCAGTACCAGCGCGGGAAACAGGGCCACCAAGGCGAAGTGCTGCAGCAGATTGACGTCGAGCACATGACCGACGTACCAAATCAATACCAACCCGGCCATCGCCAACAGGCCCCAGAAGCTTGGCACCGGCGGGTTCGCCTGCACTTCCTGGCGCAGATTGAACGCGGTCCACAGGCTCAGCGGGAAGATCAAAAACGCATACTGGTATGTGCCGTCGTGATCCCAGACCCACACCAGTGATTGCACCGTCTGCCAATAGGCAATCAGCAACACGACCACCGCCACGGCGAACACGGCGGCGGCGAGTCGCCAGCCGGGAACGCGCATTGAAATACCGACGCCAGTCTCATTCATCTGGTTCACGAACCCACCTCCAACTCTCCAATACCCGCAGCATGGACGGCTGGTTCGCCGCGCTGCGGATCGCCCATCACGCGCTCATAGATATCGAGATTACGCAACCAGTCAAAGCGTGACAGGACCATCGCGCGAGCCGCCGGCACACACGCAACCTGTGGTGCGCCCAGCCAACGCAAGGCTTCGGTCGCCATGACCTCGGGCGAATCGCTGATGCAGCCCTGGCGACCCGCAAAATCCTCGATGCCCTCCCAGGCTTCGGGTGTTGCCAACAACACCTTTTCCATGGCCAGCGCTTCCAGCACCTTGTTTTGAATGCCGCGGGCAATCCGCAACGGTGCGGCCACGGCATGGGCATGGGCCAGATAGGGCCGCACATCCTCCACCCGCCCGGTAACCGTAATGCCTGCGAGCTGACCCAGCGCATGCACCGCCGCGGTCGGCTTGCTGCCCACGATGTAAAAGCGCGCATCCGGGCAGCCAGCAAGAATGCGCGGCCATACGTCGCGCGCGAACCAGGTCGCCGCGTGCACGTTGGCGCGGTAATCCATGGCGCCCACGAACACGACGGCACGCTCGGTGGGCTGGTAGGGATTGGGATAACTTCCCTGTGGATCCCAATACTCACCGTCGACGCCATTGGGGATGCCGAACACCTTGTCCGCCGCCGCAGGCACTTGCTGACGGAAAAAAGTCGCCTCCGCTTCCGAGACCAGCACACTGGCATCGAATTGCTCGGCGACGGTGTGCTCGAACTGCGCCAGGAGGCGCGCTTCACGCTGGTAGATCATGCGTGTCAGGCCCTGATTGGCCTGCGCGTACTGGCGCCATTTGTCGGAGTCCACATCTACGAAATCCATGACTCGCCGCAGTTGCGGATGCGCCATGACTAACGGCGCCACGCCGGATGAGTAGCACAACACCAGATCCAGCTTGCGCTCGGAGAGCAGCCCTTCAATCCAGCGCCGCATCACGCGGTCGCGGTACACCCCGACGGTCAGCGCTTCGCCGCGCAGCAACGAGGCGAGCGCACGTCGGCGCGTCTGCCACGCCGTCAACGGCCGCACGCAAACCTCGGCACACAACGCCTTTACAGGAGCGAGGTACTGCCAGTCGGCGGGATCGTCCACAAACGTGCCCAGATACACCCGGTTGTGTTCGGCGAGCCGCCGCAACACATGGTATGAACGGATCTTGTCGCCCTTGCTGGGCGGCCAGGGCAGCCGGTGGCAGAGTAACAGTATCGACGCCATGGCCTAACCCAGGTCCCGCGCCAGCCACGGGCCCAGCGCGCAACTCACCGGCAGCGGCAGGCGCTGCCAGGCCTTGATGAACAGGCTGTACTTGCGGTTGGTCGGACTGATATTGGGAACCGTCTTGGCGCGCACGAGGTAATAGGAATACGGCAGCGGCTGGGGTTCGAAGCCCCAATGTTTCTTGAAGTGATACGAACCGGTGTCCTGCTTGCTGCGACCAAAATCGAACAGTCGGGCGCCGCGCTCGACCGCGCGCTGCATCACCGACCAGTACATGAAATCGTTGGCCGCCAGTTCACGCCCGCGCGCCACGCTACCGCCGTAGTAGGGATGCACTTCGTCACGGAAATACAGGCTCATCACCGCTGCCACCGGCTGCCCCTCGTGAGTGATTATGGTGACCTCGCAATCCTCGCCAAACGTCTGCTGCAGCCGCAGGTAATAATTGCGTGACAACACCGGGGTGCCCAGATTGCGCACGCTCTCGGCGTACACCCGGTAAAAATCGGCAACGCTGCCGCCGTGATGCGCCTGCAGCCCCAGGCTGATGCCTTTGCGAACCATGGCGCGCTGCTTGCGCGGGATCGCCTTCAGATTCTTGTCATGGTCCGGATCAATCGCCTTGCGGAAGCTGACGTAGAGATCCTTGACCGGCCACGCCGCGTGGCGCAGCTCGCGGTCGCGCAATTCGAGATAGTCCACGCGCAATTCGTCGGCAAGGCTGGCCGCTGCCTGGGTGAGCTGCACTTCACTGTCCAGGTCATGCGCCACGATCCCGCCATACACGCAAAACGGCGTCGAAATCAGCGAGTGGCCGAACAACCGACTGCGTATTTCGGCGAGCGGCAAGATGCCGGTGATGACGCCGTCCCGCTCCGCATACAAATAGTGGC
>JBDTKM010000086.1:0-13585 GCA_039935315.1 Rhodanobacter sp.
CGACCCAGAAGAAGATGATGTCGAAACCGGTGACGAGTACCGCGCTGGGCAGGAAAATTTTGTCCTGCGCCCAATTCGCCACGACTTCGCCGCGCTCGTTCTTCACCGGCCCGTCGGCTGGCCAGCCGAGCGTCGAAAACGGCCACAGCGCTGAGCTGAACCAGGTGTCCAGGACATCTTCGTCCTGTCGCAACGCCCCTGACGGCGGCGTGGTGGCGTTGGCGCGTGCGTCTGCCTCGTCCTCGCCCACGAAGATGTTGCCGGCTTCGTCGTACCAGGCGGGAATGCGGTGCCCCCACCACAGCTGGCGACTGATGCACCAGTCCTGGATGTTGTCCAGCCACTGCGTATAGGTCGTGGTCCAGTTCTCCGGCACGAATTTGATCTCGCCCGAGCGCACCGCCTCCAGTGCGGGCTCGGTGATTGCCTTGCGGCCGCCCGGGCGGCCGTCGGCCTGCGTGTCTTTGGTGAGGTCGACGAACCACTGGTCGGTCAGCATTGGCTCGATCACAGCATCCGAGCGCTGGCTGACCGGAACCTGCAACTTATGCGCCTTTGTCTCGACCAGCAGGCCGAGCGTTTCCAGATCGGCCAGCACCAGTTTGCGGGCGTCGTAGCGATCGAGCCCTTGGTACTTCTCGGGAATGCCGATGTCCACAGCCAAGTCAATATAGTTGCTACGGACTCTGCCTGCGCCACCCGGCTTTGCAGCTCGGCCAATCCAGTCTGCATCGCTGACAACCTTGGCATCCAAGGTGAATATGTTGAACCGCGGGAGCATGTGGCGCTGGCCGATGGCATAGTCGTTGAAGTCGTGAGCAGGTGTGATCTTCACCGCGCCGGTACCAAAATCGCGATCAACATATTCGTCCAGGATCACTGGAATTTCGCGACCGGTGATAGGCAAACGCAGCCGCTTCCCGTGCAGGTGCGTGTAACGTTCGTCTTCTGGATGAACTGCGACGGCTGCATCACCAAGCATGGTTTCAGGCCGGGTCGTGGCCACTATCAGTCCATCATCGCCGTCAGTGGTCGGGTAGCGGATCGACCACATGAAGCCATCGCGCTCCACGTTGTTCACCTCCAGATCGGACACCGCGGTGCCCAGCACCGGGTCCCAGTTCACCAAACGGTTGCCGCGGTAGATCAGCCCCGCCCGGTACCAGTCGATGAAGACCTTGCGCACCGCGGCGGACAGGCCCTCGTCCATGGTGAAGCGCTCGCGCGTCCAGTCGGCGGCGGTACCGATGCGACGCATCTGGTGGGTGATGGTGGAGCCGGATTCCTCCTTCCACTTCCACACGCGCTCGATGAAGGCGTCACGACCCAGGTCGTGCCGCGTCTTGCCTTCGGCCGCGAGCTGGTTCTCGACGATTTTCTGGGTGGCGATGCCGGCATGATCGGTACCGACCTGCCACAACGTGTTCATGCCGCGCATGCGCTGATAGCGCACCAGCATGTCCATCACCGTCTGCTGGAACGCGTGGCCCATGTGCAGCGTGCCGGTGACGTTGGGCGGTGGCAGCAGGATGCAGTACGGCTCGCCCCGGCCCGATGGCTGGAACGCACCACTGGCTTCCCAGCGTGCGTACCACTTCGACTCGATCTGGGCTGGTTCGAAACTCTTTTCCATCAGGTTGGCGCTCGCTGGCGCGCACCGGGGGCGCGTGCTTGGTCGGGGGGTGAAGTGGAGATTGTACGTGGCAGCGTGCACGCCGCCAAAGGTGTGTTCCTTGACGACGCGCAAGATTTTTGGCCGTCGGGTGCCGCCAGGTCGGGCTGACGCGAGGCCGCGACGGTCGTCGTCAGGTGCCCAACGCCAGCCTGGCTCCCAGGTCCAGCAGTGGTGCGGCAATCAGGATTCGCGCCAGGAACAACACGATGATGACCGCCATCGGGGCGAAATCGAGCTGGCCGAACACCAGCTTGCCGTCGAGCGGCCGCATCAGCGGGGCCACGATGCTGGCGGCCAGCCGCAGCATAGGCTGGCCACGATCCGCAGAGAACATGCTCAGCAACGACCAGCCGAAGACCACCACGATGTAGAACACCAGGGTGAAATCAATCAGGTCGGCGAGCGCCAACAGCAGCAGGCCGGCCACGTTCGGCATGATCCCGACCAGGGCGAACAACAGCAGGCGCTTGAGCAGCATCGCCAACCACGCCAACAGCAGGCCGGCCAGGTTGATCCGACGCCAGTTCGGCACGACTCGCCGGATCGGCGCCAGCACCGGGTTGGTGGTGCGGTAAACAAACTGGCTCAGCGGGTTGTTGAACTCGGCGCGGCAAGCTTCGGCCGCCACCCGCAGCAACAACAGGACGACGACGGCGTCGAACGCCAGCCCGAGCAGCATCGCCAGCGCGTTCAGCATGTAGCTCATGGCAGCTGGTCCAGTTCGGCGGCGAGTTCCGCACCGCGGCGGGTGGCCGCGGCGACGGCGCGCGCCACCATGCGTGGCAGCCCGTCCGCGTTGAAACTCTCCAGCGCGGCCTGGGTGGTCCCGTGCGGCGAGGTTACCCGCTGGCGCAGCGCAGCGGGATCGCTGCTGCCTTCGGTCAGCATGCGGCCGGCGCCCAGGCAGGTCTGTGCCGCCAGGGCGCGCGCCGTGTCGCGCGGCAGCCCCTGGGCGACCCCCGCTTCCACCAGCGCCTCGACCATCGCGAAAAAATACGCGGGGCCGGAACCGGAGATCGCGGTGACGGTGTCCATCAGGGCCTCGTCGTCGATCCAGCGAGTGAGGCCGGCGGCGTCGAGGATTTGCTGGGCTTGCGCCTTCTGTGCCGGGCTGACCCGGTGGTTGGCGCACAGGCCGGTCGCGCCGCTGCCGATCAAGGCCGGCGTGTTCGGCATGCAGCGCACGATCGGCAGGGAGGCGCCGAACCAGCGCTCCAACTGGTCCAGCCGAACCCCGGCGGCAATCGAGATCAGCAGTGGCCGGTTGCGTTGCAGGATGTCGTGCAGTTCGCCGTGGATGAGCGGCATCACCTGCGGCTTGACCGCCAGCACGATGACCTCGGCATCGGCCACGGCCAGCTTGTTGTCGGCGTAGCAGGCCACGCTGAAATCGCGTCCCAGTGCCTGCCGACCCTCGGCCTGGGGCTCGGCGACGCTGATCGTGTCGGGAGTGATACCGGTCCGCAGCAGACCACTGATCAGGCTGCGCGCCATGTTGCCGCCACCGATGAAGGCGAGTCGTGTCATGCGGGATTCCTCGGAATGATGCAAGCCGCCTACCTTACCGGAGCGAGCGTGGCGGCGCAGACAAACTCGCATGATGACGAAGGCCCCCCACGGCGTCCGCAGACCGACGACTGCCGTGGGCGAGGTGATTTTCGACGGGGTGCACAACCGGATCGACAGTTTCGACATGAGGGCCGAGCAAAAGCTGGCCGCACAGCTACTTGCCCGAGTAGTATCGAGGCAGCTGCAAGGGGGAATTCGGGTGGTTTGTCGGGATAGGCTGCGGGGCGTGAAGCATGCGCCGAAGGCTGCCAGTCGGACGCGATAGGCCCCGGTCCCCGCATGTGGCACCAGCATTCATGCCATCCAGACGATCGGTTGAGGGGAACTGCTTCATGGACATTGCCGAACTGCTTGCCTTCTCGGTAAAGAACAAGGCCTCGGACTTGCATCTGTCCGCCGGGCTGCCACCGATGATTCGCGTCGACGGCGACGTGCGCCGCATCAACATTCCCGCGCTTGAACACAAGCAGGTCCATTCGCTGATCTACGACATCATGTCGGACAAGCAGCGGCGCGACTACGAGGAGTTCTTCGAGACTGACTTCTCGTTCGAGATTCCCGGTCTGGCGCGCTTCCGCGTCAATGCATTCACCCAGAACCGTGGTGCCGGCGCGGTGTTCCGTACCATTCCCTCGGAGGTGCTGACGCTGGAAGATCTGGGTTGCCCGCGCATCTTCAAGGAACTGATCGAGCAGCCGCAGGGCCTGATCCTGGTCACCGGCCCCACCGGTTCGGGCAAGTCGACCACGCTGGCGGCGATGGTCGACCATATCAACAAGACCGAATACGGCCACATGCTCACGATCGAAGACCCGATCGAGTTCGTGCACACCTCGCAGAAGTGCCTGGTCAACCAGCGCGAAGTGCACCGCGACACGCATGGCTTCAACGAGGCGCTGCGCTCTGCGCTGCGCGAGGATCCGGACTACATCCTGGTCGGCGAGTTGCGCGATCTGGAGACGATCCGGCTGGCGTTGACTGCGGCGGAAACCGGCCATCTGGTGTTCGCCACCGTGCATACCAGTTCGGCGGCCAAGACCATCGACCGCATCATCGACGTGTTTCCCGCCGGCGAAAAGCCGATGGTGCGTTCCATGCTGTCCGAGAGCTTGCGCGCGGTGGTCTCGCAATCGCTGCTGAAGAAGGTCGGCGGCGGTCGTATCGCGGCGCACGAAATCATGATCGGCATCCCCGCGATCCGCAACCTGATCCGGGAGGACAAGGTGGCGCAGATGTACTCGTCGATCCAGACCGGCCAGCAGTACGGCATGCAGACGCTGGACCAGTGTCTGCAGGACCTGGTCAAGCGCGGCCTGGTCACGCGTCAGCAGGCGCAGACGTACGCCAAGAACAAGGACAGCTTCAAGTGAAGCGCGGCGTCGGGAATGGGAAACCGGGAATGGTGAACAGCCTGTTGCCCCGGTTTGCTTTCGCGATTTGCCGCCACCGATTGATTACTCGATCCACTGAACCGGTGAATGGCGCGACAAACTGCCCGCGCGAATTCCCGATTCCCCATTCCCGGGGGTAAAGCCATGAGTGACTTCGATTTCACCTCGTTCCTGAAACTGATGGTGCACAAGAAAGCATCGGATCTGTTCATCACCGTGGGCGTGGCGCCGTCGATGAAGGTGCAGGGCCGGATCGTGCCGATCACGCAGAGCCCGCTCAGCGTGCAGCAGTCGCGCGACATGGTGCTCAACGTGATGACGCCGGGCCAGCGCGAGGAGTTCGAGAAAACCCACGAATGCCAGTTCGCGATTTCGGCGCAAGGCGTGGGTCGCTTTCGCGTATCGTGCTTCTACCAGCGCAATTGCGTCGGCATGGTGTTGCGCCGGATCGAGTCGAAGATCCCCACCGTCGAGGAGCTGAATCTGCCCCCGGTGATCAAGCAGTTGGCGATGACCAAGCGCGGCATCATCATCTTCGTCGGCGCTACCGGCTCGGGCAAATCCACCTCGCTGGCGGCCATGATCGGCTACCGCAACCACAACTCGACCGGTCATATCATCACGATCGAGGACCCGATCGAATACGTACACAAGCACGAGGGCTGCATCATCACCCAGCGCGAGGTTGGGGTTGACACCGACAGTTGGGACAACGCCTTGAAGAATACCCTGCGGCAGGCGCCCGACGTGATCATGATCGGCGAGGTGCGCACCCGCGAGGGCATGGACCACGCCATTGCCTTCGCCGAAACCGGTCACCTGGTGTTGTGCACGTTGCACGCCAACAACGCGAACCAGGCGATGGATCGCATCCTGCATTTCTTTCCGGAAGACCGCCGCCAGCAATTGCTGATGGACCTGTCGCTGAACCTCAAGGGCATCGTGGCGCAGATGCTGATCCCCACTCCTGACGGCAAGGCGCGGCGGGTCGCGGTGGAAATATTGCTGGGCACGCCGCTGGCGCAGGACTACATCCGCCAGGGCGAGATCCACAAGCTGAAGGAGCTGATGAAGGAATCCACCTTGCTGGGCATGAAGACCTTCGACCAGGCGCTGGTGGAGCTGTACCACGCCGGGGAGATCAGCTACGAGGACGCCTTGCGCTATGCAGACAGTTCCAACGAAGTGCGTTTGCGCATCAAGCTGGCCCAGGGCGGAGACGCGCACACCTTGTCGCAAGGGCTGGAAGGCGTGGAACTGCAGGAGAGTTCGGATACGGACAACTTCAGCGGCAGCAATTTGCTGAGCCGCTGACCTGGTCGCACCGGCAAGCATGAAAAAAGGAGCCGCGAGGCTCCTTTTTTTACGCTACGGGACTTTCTGAGCCGGACAGGGGATCAGTGGCCGAACATGTTGGAGCAGGGCATGTGGTCCGATTTCGTCAGGCTGTTTGACTTCTCAGCCGTGCGATTTCGTCGTGTTCACCTTCAGCTCGGTGGCCTCGACGCTTTTCACACCCTTGATCTTCTTGGCCACGCGAACGGCGTGCGCCTTGGCCTTGGAGCTGCCGACGGTGCCGCTCAGGGTCACCACGCCGTCATTCGTGCTTACCGAAATATCGGTGGCGCGGATGCCCTTGGTGGTGCCGAACTCAGTCTTCACCTTGGTAGTGATCCACGCATCGGCTGTCTTGTCCGGTACGGTCTGGTTGTCCGACGACTGCTGCATTGCCGCGCTATTCGGCGAGGCGATCGCCTGACTGAAAGGCACGGCCGCAACGGCGAGCATTACGCTTGCAGCTACCAGGCTTCGACGGATCAGGGATTTGTTGTTCATGGTTTTCCTTTGCTAGGGAAGGGGCAGTCGTTGGTACCGTCGGGCGCCGCTGTATCCGGTGACCTTGAGGCCATGAAAACAGGTGCTGCGTGAACCCGATGTGCTCGATCAACCGTCCGATTCAGCGCACGACCGGCTTTGCGAAGGGCGCGTCAGCAGGAGATTGAAAACGTGTTCGTTGCGGCGCGTTCATGCAACAAAAAACCGGGGCGCCGCGGCGCCCCGGTTCGTTGGGTGGGTCCTTTGCAAACGACGCGTGTTACTTCAGTACGGTCTGACTCGTGATCACCATCCCGTGGCTGTCAACATGCATTTCCGCATCAACGCTATCGACGCGCTCGGCTTGTTCTTTCATCGCCGCGAACTGTGCCTTGGCGCGCGTGGCTGCATCGTTGCCCTTGTCGCCGGATGAGTCCTCGCTCTGCCCTGCCGCGGCGGCGAAGGTGCTGACTTTGTCCTGCATCAATTGGACCCACGACAGATACATCGCGCCGCTCAGGTGCATCCGGCTCATCTGGCCGCCGCTGCCGCCGGGTTCCTTCAGCATGGGGGCAAGGTTGGCATCCTCGCCGGTGCCCACGCCAAGCGCGAGCGCCTTGTCGCCCATCGCGATCCACGCAGGCTGGCCCAGCATGCCGATCATTTGTTGCGGCAGCGCCACCGGTTTGCCATCACTGGAGGGCTTCAGCTCAGCCAGCGCGGGCACCATCATCTGACCCATGGCAAGCAGGCCGGACGGGTTGCTGGTAGCCAGTACCAGGCGACCGCTGAAAGTCGGCAGGCTGGAGTTGACGTTAGACTTCAATGTATCCAGCGCGATGCGCACGCCCAGCAGATCGCCGAACGGCGGGATTGCCGCCTTCTGCATGACCGGGTCGAGCTTGGCAAAGCCCTCGTTGAGATCAGTCAGTGCGGGGCAGCTGAACGGCTTGGCCGCCACCGCGCTGGCCTGGGCAAGCCAGAACGTGCGCAGGGTGGAGACCGGCAGCGCCAGACTCAGGTCGAGCGGCGCGGTGCCGGCGTTGCCCAGGCCGGGAAGGTTGACCTTCAGATCGGCGAATGCCTTGCTGATGTCGTCCGCCAGTGCAATGTCGAGGCGGCCATCCTGGTTTTTGGCATCAAGTTTGGTGTAACCAAAGCTCATCGATGGCACCTGCGCGGCGATACGTGCCGCCTCGGTGCTGCAGGCAGGTGAGGTCTGCAGCTGGTTGGCCACTGGCTCGCCGGTCTTGACCGACTCGGCTTGGGCGTACGCCTTGCGCACGGACTCGACCAGCGCATCCTGGCCACTGAGCGCCAGCGGTAGTGCACGGGTCAGGTCCAGTTCGCCGACCAGCCACTTCTTGTAGCCCTTGGCTTTCGCCAGGTCGACCAGGCGACCGGCGTCCTGCATGCTTTTCTGCGGGCGGTCCAGGCCGAGTGCTTCGCGCAGCAGGCCTTGCGTTGGGTTGTCCGGCAGCAGCGCGGCGACCGCCTGCTTGTTGACCGTGGCCAGGATCAGCTCGGTCCCCGATTTGACCGAGACGTACTTGCGATAAGGCTGCTTGCCCTCGGTGGCGACCTCGAACTTCTTGCCGTATGCCGTCTCAAGCCGACCGACGAATGCCTCGAACGCGGCCGGATCGCTGAGTTGGAACCGCATGACGGGCGCCAGGCCCAGTCCGTAGAACGCGGAGTAACCCTTGAGGTCCAGTCCGACCGACTTGGCGAAACCCTCCACCGTCTTGCCGTTGAATTCCGCGGCCAAGGCATGCAGCAGGCGCGCGCTGTCCGGATCCGTTTTTGCCAGAGCGTCAGCCGCGGCGTTGACCTGCGCCAGCTGGGACGGCAATTGGGCGTTGGCCTGGGCCAGCAGGGCATCGCGGGTGCTGTCGCTCAGCACGTCCAGGTTGGCCACGACGTACGGCGTGTCGGCCGGCACGAACGCCAGCGGTGCATCCTTGTCCTTGTGCGCGCAGGCTGCCAGCATCATGCCGGCCAGGCCCATCGCGAGATAACGCGTAAACGATCGCATGGTGATCCCCGGTGTGGTGAGTCTTTCGCGCGCTATTATGCCCGCTTGACAGAAGCGTTGCCGCCACAGCTGCCAGCTAGATCCGGCACCGGTGCATGGCAGCAGCTTTCGGCAGTCAGCGCGCCAGCACTTCGTTCAGCACAGCCATCCGCACGAAAACGCCGTTGCCGACCTGTTCGAGGATGCGCGACTGGGCACCATCGGCGACGTCCGAGGCAATCTCGATGCCTCGATTGATCGGCCCCGGGTGCATCACCAGGCAGCCTTTGGCTGCGCGCGCCAGGCGCCGTTGATCCAGCCCGTAGCGAGCGAAATAGGCGGCCTCGTCCGGCAGCTCGATGGTATCCATCCGTTCCTTTTGCAGGCGCAGCATCTGCACGGCGTCCGCACCTTCCATCGCGTGATCAAAATCATCGAAACGTCGCCCCTCGGGCACGTCGTCCTCGTCGGGCATGAGTTCGGCCGGTGCACACAGGCGGATCTCCTTCACGCCCAGGGCCGTGAATGCGTTGATGTCGGAACGAGCTACGCGTGAATGCTTGATGTCACCGCAGATCACGACCTTGAGGTTCTCGAAGTCGGGCCGGTGCTGGCGAATCGTCAACGCGTCCAGCAGGCCCTGGGTGGGGTGGGCGTGATTGCCGTCGCCGGCGTTGATCACCGATACGCCACTCATCGCGTGATGCACCAGCTCATCCGGAGTGCCGGCGCGCTTGTGACGCACGATGATCGCGTCCAGATGCATCGCTTCGAGCGTGTGCAAGGTGTCGAACAATGCCTCGCCCTTGCTGGTTGAGGACAATGCGATGTTGAAGTTGATCACGTCGGCGCCGAGTCGTCGCGCGGCGAGCTCGAACGAGGTGCGCGTGCGGGTGGATGGCTCGAAGAACAGGTTCAGTACCGTGCGTCCGGCCAGGATGTCGAGCTTGCGGGTGCCATGGGCGCAGGCGTCGCGCAGCGATTCGGCATGATCGAGCAGGCGCACGATGGTTTCGCGCGGCAGATTTTCCAGGGTGGTCAGATGACGCAGGCGAGGGCTCATGGGTGGATTCGCTAGGTGGGTGGTGTGGCGTGACGTTCTAATGCGAGGTTTCGCGGTCTGCGCCCGCTGCCACCTCGAGCAACCATCGTTCGAGGATCACGGCGGCTGCTTCGGCGTCGATCTCGGCCGCGTCCCGTCGGCGTTTGAGTCCGGCCGCGCGGCCACTGGCAAATCGTTGCGCAGCTTCCTGCGATCTGTGACGCTCGTCGACGAGGGCCACCGGCAGGTTGTAGCGCTGTTGCAACTCGGTGGCGAACTTTCGCGCGCGACGGCTGGCCGGCTGTTCGGTACCTTCGAGCGTCAGCGGCAAGCCGACCACGAGATGGTCAGGTTGCCACTCCCGGCGCAGGGCATCGAGGCGTCCCCAGTCCGGGCTGCCATCGTGGATCGGAAGCGTGGTCAGCGCGCGGGCAGTGCCGGTGAGGCGATTGCCGATGGCCACGCCGGTCAGGCGGCTGCCGACGTCAAAACCAAAAACACAGCTCATGCGTGGCCCGCGTAGCCGGACAACTGACGCGGATCCACCCCCACCAGGCCAGCGGCTGCGCTCCAGCGCTCTTCCAGCGGGGTGTCGAAGACGACCCGGCCGCAAGCTTCCGTGGTGAGCCAGGCGTTGGCCATCAGCTCCTGTTCCAGCTGGCCCGCGTCCCAGCCGGCGTAACCGAGCACCATGATCGCCTGGCGCGGCCCTTCGCCGGCAGCCATCGCCACCAGGATGTCGCGCGAGGTGGTCACCGACCAGTCTTCATTGATGCGGTAGCTGGAATCCCACTCGCCCGCTTCGCGGTGCAACACGAAGCCGCGCTCCTGCTGCACCGGGCCCCCGATCAACACGGGGGCATCCGCCAGTTCGCTGTCCGCACATTCGAGCTTCATTTGTGCCAGCACGTCGCCGAAGCGGTATTCGGACAGCTGGTTCACCAGCAAGCCTACCGCGCCGCCCTCGTCGTGTTGGCACAACAAAGCTACCCCGCGTGAGAACGGCGGGTCAGACAGACCGGGCATGGCGATCAGGAAGTGCCCGGTGAGGGTCGAGGGTTGCATGGCAGCCATGCGGCCATTGTAGTCGCAGCCGCCCGCCAGGAGTCTGTCGGGCCGTTGGTGGTTGAGGCGAGCTGAGGACAGCAACGGACGATTCGGAGGTCCATCTGTGGCTTCATGGACGGCGAATCGGCGGGTAGTGGACCGCCCAGGCGGCTTCGCCGACCGTCCGGCCGCAGCCTGACAGGCTGCTGGCGCAGGCTGTCAGCGCGTCTGCAGCACGTTGCCGGGCTGAAACTGCCAGGTGCGCGTGATATTCAGTTCGCCCACGTGGTCGCCGATGCGTGGCGCCGGCGGGAACGGTGCGGCCAGGCGCACGATGCGTTCGGCGGCATCGTCCAGGAGTTTGTGTCCCGAACTCTGGATCAGGTCGATGCTCTTGATGCTGCCATCCAGGTTGAGCACCACGGTGAGCAAGACGTCACCGTGCAGTCCACGCAGGCGTGCCTCCTCGGGATAGTTGAGATTGCCGACCCGCTCGACCCGGTCCGACCAGCCGCGCATGTAGGCGGCGTAGGCGTATTCCCGCGTACTTGCGGTCAGGTACTTGACCTTGGGCCGCTTGGCCAATGCCATCTTCTGGTGGCGCAACTCGGCCGCGAGTTGCGCGATTGCCTGCTGGCGCTGCAGTTCGACGGCGGTCGCCGTGGCGGCGTTCGGATCAACCTGGGTTTGCGCGGTGTCGCTGCTGACGCTGAAATCGCTGTGACCGGTCGTGGTGACCATCCGCGTCGGCGTGGCGGCACGCACCGGTGGCGTGGTGTCCACCATTCGCCGGGCGGCGATGCCGGGGTCGGGACGCGGCAGCTCGCCGGAAAACTCCTGCGAAGGCCGCGTGGCACGATCACTCTGGCCGCCGCCGCGATTGTTGGCCTGGGCCAGGAAGTCGGCCTTGTCCGGCGCCTCCCGGTTGGCCACGTTGACCAGCGCTACGTCCAGCGTGGGCAAGTCGGGATGGGATTTGGCGAAATGAAAGGTAATCCCAAGCAGCAGCACCCCGTGCAGCAACAGCGAGAACAGCAGCGTGGCGCCGATCGGATCGGGACGCGGGTTGACGGCTGTGCCTGCACTCACGCAGATCGGTTTCCACTGGCGCGCTGTTCGATGACGTCGAACAGTTGGCCTGCGATGTTGAGCCCGAACTGCGCATCCAGTTCACGCATGCAGGTCGGGGAGGTGACGTTGATTTCGGTCAGGTAGTCGCCGATCACGTCGAGGCCGACAAACAGCAGTCCGCGCCGGCGCAGCTCCGGTGCCACTTGTGCGGTAATCCAGCGATCGCGTTCGGATAGCGGTACGCCTTCGCCGCGGCCACCAGCGGCCAGGTTGCCGCGGAACTCGTCGCCTTGCGGAATACGCGCGAGTGCGTAGGGCACCGGTTCGCCATCGATGACCAGGATGCGCTTGTCACCCGCGCTGATTTCAGGAATGTATTTCTGCGCGATGACCAATTGGCGGTTTGCGCCGTGGCCGTCTCCCCCGAGCAGGGTTTCCAGCATCGAGTTGAGGTTGCTGTCGCCATGGCGGACGCGGAAGATGCCGCGCCCGCCCATGCCGTCCAGCGGTTTCAACACGACTTCGCCGTGTTCCGCCGCGAATCGGCGCAATTCAACCGGGTCGCGTGCCACCAGGGTCGGCACGATGCACTGCGGGAACGCCAGCGCAAACAGTTTTTCGTTGCAATCGCGTAGGGCTTGTGGATCGTTGACCACCATCACCCCGGCGCGCTGGGCTAGTTCCAGCACCATCGTGTCATAGATGAATTGCGCATCGACCGGCGGATCCTTGCGCATGAGCACCACGTCGAGTTCGCGCAGATCCTGCCATTGCGGCTGATCCAGCGTGTACCAGTGCTGCGCGTCGTCGCGCACTTTCACGCGCGCGCTGCGTACCCATGGTGCGCCATCGCGCAGCGCCAGGTCACCCTGTTCAAAGTAGCGCAGCGAGTGGCCACGCCGCTGCGCTTCAAGCAACATCGCCAGGCTGGTGTCCTTGGCGGGCTTTATCGTGCCGATGGGGTCCATCAGGACGCCGATCGCGAGGGTCATCGAAGGTTCTCCACGGGTTGCCGGAAGTGTGCGTTGGGCCAGCAGGCATGAGTCATCAGGTCGCCATGATTGGAAAGCTGCCGGATTTTGGCCGGTCGGCCAGCGAATTCACCTGCGGGGTTCATATTTTCGCCGATTCCTGGTCCATAGAACCACTATGGACCGGCGAACGTTCAAATATCTGTCCTCGCACAGCTGAATTCTCGCCTCGACCGACCACGCCCGACAGAGTCCTGGCCGCGGATCAGCGCTGGCCTCCGGATCGCAGTCGGGATCGGCATATGGTGTCAATATGCGGCAACTTGTGCGACCAGTGGGCAGTACCGACGATGGTTGCTTGACACTCTCGACGGGCAGGCAGTAAACAACAAAGCTTCCGGGGTGACGCCGCAAAGCGGGCTTCGAAGGGTTCGATCCGCGGAAATTCCACATTTGCACCATTTGGCATGCCGGTTGCTTGCCATCGTGCTTGTTCCGAGCTTGTGGCGAGCCGCAGGGAGAGAGTGAATTTGAACGCGAGCACGACCGATTTGGCGGGTCTCAAGGTCATGGTGATCGATGACTCCAAGACCATTCGCCGCACTGCGGAGACTCTGCTGAAAAAAGAGGGCTGCGAGGTATTGACCGCGGTGGACGGGTTCGAGGCCTTGGCCAAGATCTCCGATCAGAAGCCGACGATCATCTTCGTCGACATCATGATGCCCCGACTCGACGGCTATCAGACCTGCGCACTGATCAAGAACAACCCGGAGTTTCGCGCCACGCCGGTCATCATGCTCAGTTCGAAGGACGGGCTGTTCGACAAGGCGCGTGGGCGCATCGTGGGCGCCGAGCAATACCTGACCAAACCTTTCACTCGCGACGAGCTGCTCGGCGCGATTCACCGTCATGTCACTTCTGCGCCCAGTCGCTGACCGCAGATTCATCAAGGGGGGCCTGTGGCCAACATTCTCATCATTGACGATTCAC
>JBDTKM010000087.1:0-5828 GCA_039935315.1 Rhodanobacter sp.
CCAATGCCCGCTGTGCTGCCACTGACAAGTACCAACTTGTCATTCAAATCAAGATCCATGACTTTCTCCAATAGTGAGTGGCAAACTGGCGCGCCCAAGATTTGATCGACCAAGCGCAACCACCGAGACGACTCGCAGCGGCGGTCGCGCACAACGCACGACCGCCCCGCTTTCGGGAATCTCAAGTAGCTGCACAGCCCCATTCGACGCAGGAATCAGTGGCCGACCTCAGCGAAAACAATTTCAGCGAAGCCCGCTGCTGTCTCCTCTCTGACCCAATCCCTCTGCAGTTCACACGCAAGTTGAATCCAACTTACTGGTTGCGCTCCGGCTTGAACCATGCGTTCAAGCCCTGCACGATGAGCTTCTTCTGAAGTCCCCCCAACAGCGTCAACCACGGGATAGACCTCGAACCCTGCCTTCATCGCATCGAGCGCGGGAAACACGAGGCACACCTCGGTCCAAAGCGCCACCATAATCAACTTCTTGCGCTTGGTAGCTTCAACTGCAGCGACGAAGTCCTCATCCTCCCAGGCATTGATCGATGTGCGGTCGATGACTTTTTGACCAGGCAAAACATCGGTAATCTGGTGAATTGTCGGCTTGTTGAGACCTGTTTCGACGTTGACCGAGGTAACGACGATGGGCAATCCGTAAAGCTTGGCGATCTTGGCGACGGCTACCACGTTGGAAACCAGGGAGCGCTTGTTCATCGTGACGATGGATCCCACTTGAACAGGCTGATAATCAATGATCAAGACAGCCGCGTTTTCCGGTGTCAGAAGGTGATCGGCCTTCGCGTCGCGATGGATTTTCGGTGAAGTCATGGCGTTCTCCCATTTACTGTGACTTTGATGAAACGGCTGATGCAACGATGAGCCAAGCCCATCGAATCTTGCTTCGCGGCTCAAGCTTGAGCTCACGCGAATATGTCTTCCATTGATCAGACGATTGAATTTCTCACACCGCCATGGAAGGATCTTTGGCTAATCCCTTCGGATGAGAGGTTCCGTGTCAGGCCGTGACACCATTCTGGCCTGCTGCCAGAAACGCGTGCTGATTGGCGGCCAATGAAGGCCCACTGGAGCCGGCATTGAGTCCTTGAGCAACGCATGGACGTTTAAGGCAACGCTGACCAAGTATCGCCGCCGCACTGGAGAGCAGTGCTTCGAAGCGCTCGCGAAGCCAGTCAAGGAACACGCATAGACGGTTGGACAGGTGAGTGTTCGCTCTGTCCTCGCGCGAGTTGCTCCGAAGCGACAGAGGCTCCTGTACGAGAGCTCGAATCCGACACATGAGGCCGAGAGCGCACGCCGTTTTTCAAGGCGCCGGTGAAAGCGGCCAAATTCGCGCCGGCAGCGCTCCCGTTCGAGTCACGGTGCACCGACGGTCTCAAGGCATCGTCGATTTATTCCGGGCTGACGTCCCTGCTCATAGATGCACCAGACCGCGCCGACATGCCACGGTGATGGCTTCCGTGCGGCTGAGGACGTGGAGCTTGGTGAACACGCTACGCAAATGCGATTTCACCGTTGTTTCATTGATGAAAAGCTCTGTGGCGATTTCCTTGTTGCTCTTGCCTCGCACCAACATTTTCAGAACGTCCAACTCGCGACTCGTCAGTGCTTCGCTGCTCATGCCAGCCGCCAGTTTTGCCACCAGCACGGAGGGTATGCAAACTTCCCCAGCATGAACCTTGCGGATGCAATCGAGGAGTTCTTCGCGCTGAGCATCCTTGAGCAGGTAACCTTTCGCGCCGGCCGTAATCGCACGGGAGATATCACTGTCCGTGTCAAATGTCGTCAACACGATGATGCGCGCCGACGTGTCGATCTGGCGGATCTCTTCCATCGCCTGAACCCCATCCAGAATGGGCATTCTCAAATCGAGCAAGACGACGTCGGGTCGGCGCTCGCGCCAAAGGTCGACCGCCTCCCTGCCGGTGGCAGCCTCCCCGACGACGGTCATGTCCGGCTGCCGGCCGATGATGGCCGCCAAACCCTCACGCACGGTCACATGATCGTCTGCGAGCAGCACATGGATCTTTTCTGCCACCACACTGTTCGGCTGCATTTTTGTCTCACCATTCATTTCACTGCTTCTCCCCGTCAAGACGGTAATGGAAGCCGGACCAGAATAGTCGTACCGCCGTCGGCCGCACTTTTGATCTGGAGCTTTCCATCCATCCTTTCAACGCGTTCGCGGATTCCCAGCAACCCATATCCATCGTGTTCGCCCTCGGCATCGAACCCCTGCCCGGTATCGCAAAGCTCAAGGCGAACTGCATCTGTTTCATACGAGATCATGGCCTTGAAATGACTGGCTTTGGCGTGTCGCAGCACGTTCGTCAATGCCTCCTGGAAGATACGCAGGATGTGCTCATCCCATTCTCGAGGGAGTTCTCGCGGCGTGCCTTGCAGACTGAACTCGCACTGCGTGCGGCTACCTGCCGACATTTTGGCGAGCTGTGTGCTCAGCGCCTGGCACAACTGCTCTTTCTCGAGCGCTCGCGGACGAAGCGCCTGTACTGAACGGCGTGCTTCCTTCAAGCTCTCGCGAGCGAGCGCTCGGGCACGATCAAAATGTGTATGGGCCTCATTCGAGAGGCCTTGCAGCTTGGCATCCTCCGCCGCCTCCAGTTGCACGATGATGCCGGTGAATCCCTGGGCGAGCGTGTCGTGAATCTCCCGGGCCAGGCGATTGCGTTCATCCACAACAGCGGACTCGCGGTTTTGCGCGGTCAGGTGAGCCAACTGAAGCGCAAGCATGGCGTGATTGGCCAAGGTCTGCGCCAGATCTATTTCTTCGGGAGACATCAAGCGTTTGTGGACGAAACGGAGGCCAACGACGCCATCGAGTCTTCCTGCAATCCACATGGGCACCAGCAGAACGGTCACGATGCCTTTTTTCAAAAGCCGGTCACACAGTGGAAAAGGGGGCACGTTTCGAATATCACTGATCAGATCGGGTTTGCCCGTAAGCAACACATCAGGCCACGGCCATTGCCCTTCCATCGGCAGCGCAAGATCCACTCCAGCAAACTGGGGAGCGTCTTTGGTCAAGATGACGCCGTCCTCGAACGCGAACGCGAAACTGACGCGGCCGTTGATGATGTTGCGTTGCCATACGCTGAGGCTGTGCGCGCCAAATTGCTCGGTGATCGTGCGGGAGATGTCCTCCATCACCAGATCGGGGGAAGATTCCCTGGCCAGGGCAGCCAGTGTCTTGGTCAGAACATCGACTTGCCCGCGTGCGAGCTGTCCGGAGGCGGCAAGAGCTTCCTCGGCCTGTTTGCGATCGGTAACATCCATGAGAATGCCAAGCATCCTTGCCGCGCCGGTGTTCCGCGGTCGGTAGATGGTTCCGCTGGCGGAGAGCAAGTGAACGCTTTCATCCGGCCATATGACCCGGAACTCTGAACTCCAATCACGCCATTCCCGGCTTGCAAGACGCAAGCTGCTGATGACACGTTGCCGGTCATCAGGGTGCAAATGCTGACTGAAAGCCTCGATGCCCCAATCGGTTTCCGGAACAGGTGTGTGGTAGCCGAAGCATTGATCGTGTCCTGGTGATCGTCGCGACGTGTCATTGGCCAGATCCAGACTCCAGGCGCCCAGGTGCGTTGCGCTCAGAGTGAATTCCAAAGCCGCCTTCGTTTCGCGCAAAGTCTCTTGAGCGCGAAGGAAAAGGTCTTCGGTGTGTGCAAGACGCTGCTGGCAGTCCTCCATGGCTCGGTGGCAACGTTCCAGATCAAGCCGCATGGACTCGACTGTCTCCGGGGCACTTTTGTCGTTTTCCTGGCGAAGGTTCATGGCAAGTAGTCAATTGACCGCGATGAGTCCCGGAACATTTACACTGTTCCCGGTCGAATGTCATTCAGCCAGAAACGGCATGTCCGTTCGCGGAGCGAAGTACCGATACTGTCGGGCCTCCACGGCAACTCGGCAGCCCCGTATCACTGAAGCACCGATGCCTGTTTCGCCCGAAAGGTGATGTTTGTGGATTCGCGACAATCAAGCGAACTCTCATCGACCTGCTCGAATGCCGAGCACACCTGGTTGCCGGCGGGATCTTCCAGGCTCGGGTGCAGGCGGATCTGATACTGCCCGTCCGTCCACGCCTGGTCGGGCACGAAGCTCCAACGAGTCTCGCCATCCGACAGTGCCGCGTGCCCGGGCAGGCGCTCACCGTCAGGTCCGGCCACCGCAACAAGATCCGTGGCCGCTGAGTCCAGCGCGGCGGGGAAAGCTATCTGGAGTGCATCACGCGTACCGCTACTCGGCGTGGTCACCTTCCACGATGCTGGAGCGATGGGTTTGCGTATCGCCGCTGTCACCCGCCAGGACTTCCGTATCGGGGAACCCCACTGGGGGTCGTTGATCACCAGGGTGACGACTTCGCCCTGATGCAAGGCCATGCCAAGCCGTTCATTCGCACCCACCCCGGTTTTGATTCGCGCCGGGTGCAGCAGGATGGTGACCTCACGACCGTCCCGACTCGGCAAAGGAAGATCCAATAGTGCATCAACGATGGGCTTGCCGGCGGCATCCACCAAGGCGACATGCCGCATGTCCAATGGCGCGTCGAGCGGGCGATCAAGCCGAACCTCGATCCGCAACAGATTCTCCGGGACGGTTGTTCCCGACGGAAAGACCGTGGGCATGGCACTGGCAACCGAGGTCACCAGACAACACAGCAAGGCGAAAGCACGCACCATGGCCCCGCCCCCTATGTTCAGCGCACCAGTTCCGGGTAGCCCTCAAGCTTTTGGGCGACTCTATGAAACGCGTGGGATGGGTCGTTTGGCCGATAGACGTAGTCGGAGAAGTCGTATTCGTTGACGAAGTCGGATAGCCGCAAATAGGCACCCTTTTGAATGGTCGCCAGCTGCATGGCACCCGTCTCATCTTCGCGGCGCAGTGCCAACAGAAGGTTGTCATTGAGATTATCCAGCCGCATCACGGCCGACATCGGCGTCATGATTGCCTTGACGCCCTTGTAGGGATCGGTGGGGAAATTGATGGGCGTCTTGATGCCCGGTTGTGCGGCGGCAGCACTCAGCGCAGGCAAGGTCAGCAGGTCAGCCGCGCGGCTGGAATTGATCAGCAGGGCGTAGTCAACGTCATGCAACTTGAATGTCACCATGCCGCGGGGCGCACTACCCCAGCCCATCTCACCGATGGTTTTTGCCGCGATGTGCGCGCCGTCCTTGAGCTCCGACAAGGGAATCGCCACCACCGGCGTGCAGGTGTAAGCAGCAATGAGCGTGGGCTGGCCGCCGATGGACATGATCGCCATCTCGCGGATCGGTGCCCGGGTCTCAATCTGGTTGTGCACCGGGTGGTACATCTCGATCGTGGACGCGGTCGAGCGGCCGGTGAAAGGATAGTCGTAGACGCGCAGCGTTGACGCGAAACTGCGGTCGGACAGGCCGGCGACATAAAGCTTGTTGTTGTAGAACCGCATATCGGTGACGGTGAGGCTCTGTGCCGGCACGTCCCGCCAGAATTTTTCATCAGCCGCAGGCTCGTCGGTTATTGCCACGGAGCTATGCGGGATCTTTCGCAGATCCTCCACCGTGACGTTGCCCGCGGCATTGATCGTCACCAGGGCGGGCTTCGATGCCGAAGTCCCCGCTTTCACGCTCAGCGAAATAAAGGCCACGCCGGTACCGGGTTGCACGGCCAGATCCTCAAACCGCAATGCCGACGTCTGTACGTGCAGTGCCTTGGCGATGGGCCCCTGCACATCGTTCAGATTGAACGGCTGAGTAGCTGTCGACTTCGGCACTGGCACGGTCAGGGCGTAGATGTGTGCCCCTTTCCAGT
>JBDTKM010000088.1:0-23417 GCA_039935315.1 Rhodanobacter sp.
AAAAGGATGGCGTTGACCTGAGCTATGTGCCGCCGCGCTATCGCTCCAGCTACTTCCAGCACATCTGGGGCAACGGCTATGCCGCCGGTTACTACGCTTATCTGTGGACCGAAATGCTGGCCGATGACGCGTTCGTCGACTTCCAGCAGCATGGCGGGCTGACCCGGGCCAACGGCGACCGTTTCCGCAAGATGATCCTGTCGCGTGGCAACACCGAAGAGCTGGCCAGGATGTATCGCGACTGGCGCGGCCAGGATCCCAGCATTGAGCCGATGCTGGAGAACCGCGGTTTGAAGGATGTGCCGAAGAAGTAACCACGCGGCACGCCTGCAGACAGCAACCGATCAGGCCCGCCTTGCGCGGGCCTGATCGGTTCACTGTGCATGGCGTTGACCCTGGCTGGGGGCTTTCCTTGCGGCGATCCGGGGACTCCCCTCGCGAGTGGACAAGGTGGTGCGCAGCGCCGGGCAAGGTGGGGATGATGCGTGTCGCCGAAACGCCCAGTGCTGTCACACTTCGCTGCGCCAGAACCCTCTCGCCGACCCTTCTCCCGAGGGGAGATCGGCTCTGGTCAGCGGAGTTTTGACACCCCTCGGGGTTGCTTCGGGCGCTGCCGCCGCGTTCGCTGTCATCGTGTCCGGCATGGAATAATCAATCGTCAGTTTGCAGGCAGCGAGGTCAAGCGTGGACAGCCATCATATGTTGCAGACGGCGGTGGTGTTCCTGCTGGCCACGGTCATCATGGTGCCGCTGACCAAGCGTTTCCGGCTCGGCGCGGTGCTGGGTTACCTGCTGGCCGGCGTGGTGATCGGACCGCAGCTGCTGGGCATGGTCAGCGATACCGAAGGGGTCGCCACGATCTCCGAGTTCGGCGTCGTGCTGATGCTGTTCGTGATCGGGCTGGAACTCTCGCCGCAGCGACTTTGGGTGATGCGTCGTTCGGTCTTCGGTACCGGCCTGCTGCAGGTGCTGGCCACGTGCGTGGCGATTGCTGCAGTGGCGTATTACCTGGCCGGTCTCAGCGGCAAGGCGGCCATCATCGTGGGCGGCAGCCTGGCGTTGTCCTCTACCGCGTTCGGCCTGCAGATCCTGGCCGAGCGCAAGGAGGTCGGCTCGGGATACGGACGCCAGGTGTTTGCGGTGCTGCTGTTCCAGGATCTGGCGGCGATTCCCTTGATCGCTGCAGTGCCTTTGCTGGCAGCTTCCACGGCAACCCATTTCGACCTGCTCGGCGTTTTGCGTACGGTGGGCGTGATCGTTGCGGTGGTGGTCGGTGGCCGCTATCTGCTGCGACCGGTGTTTCGCTTCGTGGCAAAGGCGGACTCGGTCGAGGTGTTCACTGCCACCGCGCTGCTGGTGGTGATGGGCGTGGCGTTGCTGATGGAGCTGGCGGGTGTCTCTGCCACCCTTGGTGCGTTTCTCGCGGGCATGCTGCTGGCCGATTCGGAATACCGGCACGAGCTGGAATCCAATATCGAGCCGTTCAAGGGCTTGTTGCTGGGCTTGTTCTTCATCAGCGTGGGCATGTCGATGGATCTGTCGCTGCTGTGGCAGCGGCCGGCCCTGGTGCTGGCCCTGGTGGCGGCGCTGCTGCTGTTGAAAGGTGTGCTGCTGTGGCCGCTCGGCAGGTTGCTTGGCCGGCTTAATCGCCCCGATACGTTGCGCCTGGTGGTGTTGCTGGCGTGTGGTGGCGAGTTCGCCTTCGTGGTGTTGCGGCTGGCTGCCGAACAGCAGCTGATCAGCATCGGCCAGCGCGATGCGCTGGTGCTGGTGATCACCCTGAGCATGGCGCTGACCCCGCTGTTCGTGGTGCTGGCGGCGAAGGCGTTGAACCTGCATCCGCGCAAGCCGGCGCGCGAATTCGATGTCATCGACACCAGCCCGCCGCGGGTGATCATCGCCGGCTTCGGCCGGGTCGGCCAGATCATTGCCCGCGTACTGCGCGCGCAGGGCATTTCTTTCGTGGCGCTGGAACATTTGGCCGACCAGGTCGATGTTTCGCGGCGTTTCGGCTCGATCAACCTCTTTTTTGGTGACCCGGCGCGCCCGGAGCTGCTGCGGGCAGCCCAGGCCAGCACGGCCGAGGTGTTTGTGCTGGCCACCGATGACCCGGAGGCAAACCTGCGCACCGCGCGACTGGTCAAGCGGCAGTATCCGCATTTGAAGATCGTGGCCCGCGCGCGCAACCGCCAACACGTGTTCCGCCTGCTGGATCTGGGCGTGGATGACCCGGTACGCGAGACCTTCCACTCCAGCCTGAAGATGACCCGCAAGACGCTGGAGGCACTCGGCCTGTCGCACGAGCTGGCGGTGGACCGGGTCGAGCGTTTTCGGCGTTACGACGAGGATCTGCTTAAAAAGCAGGCGCTGGTCTACGACGATGAAACCAAGCTGATCCAGAGCACCCGTGATGCGCTGGTCGATCTGCAACGGCTGTTCGAGGCGGATGCGGAGCCTGGCGCGGAGCGCGAGCGCCATCGCGCCAAGGGCGTCGTCGGGCTGGCGGATCCCGAGTAAGCCGCTCAAGGAGTCGGTCGGGCTGTTGGTGGTCGAGGCGAGAATTCGGCTGTGCGAGAACAGCAATCGACGATTCGCCGGCCCATAGTGGTTCCATGCATCAGCAATCGGCGGATAGTGGACCGCACCGGCGGATTCGCAGACCGGCCAACCAACCAACCGCCCGACAGACTTCCTGGCCGCTTCAGTCGCCCGGTTGCGCCGGTTGCCGCAAGGTCTGCCGAACACTGGGGATGGCCGGACCGCGCGCACCCAGTTCATGGGCGATGTCCACGAAGCCCAGCTGCCGCGCCACGTCCGCCGCGCTGCGTCCGAACGCATCGGTCGCCTGGCGATCGGCACCGCGCGAAAGGAGTACCCGCGCCGGCGCCAGCAGCGCATGCATGGCGCAGGCGTGCAGGGCGGTGACTCCGCGTTGATCGGCATGCCCGACCTCGGCGCCGGCGTCCAGCAAGAGTGGTACCAGCGCGCCGAGATGAGTCGCATCGCCATCGCTGCCCGGCGGTCGTTGTGCACCCAGCAGCAGCAGCAGCGGCGTCTTGCCTTCGCGATCGGCCTGGTTGATGTCGGCGCCGCGTTTGAGCAGCCCGTCGAACTGGCGGCGGGCGCGCAAGCTGTCGTTGTGTTCGAAGCCGAACTGGGCCGCGGCATGCAGCGCGCTGCGACCGGAGGCATCGACCGCTTTGACGTCGGCACCCGCTTCCAGCAATTGTTCGGCGATATCCGGGTAGCCCAGCGCGGCCGCTACCATCAGCGCCGTGGCGTCGTTGGGCAGGCGCTGGTCGACCGTGACGCCGCGTTGCAACAGCAGCGCCACCAGGGCCTCGCGCCGTGTGGTGACCGCCGCGACTACAGCGGTCACGCCACTGTGTGCCGGCAGGCTGGGGTCGGCGCCGGCATCGAGCAGGCAGGCGGCCACGTCGCGGTGGCCGGCGCCACACGCGCGGAGCAAGGCGGTGGCGCCTTGCTCGTCACGGGTGTCGACGGCAAATCCAAGCTCGAGCAGGCGTTGCACAGCACCCAAGGCGCCGGCGGCGGCGGCGGCGGGCAGATCCGCGCCACGCAGCGGGCGATGCGGTAGCGGCCACTCGCGCCAGTCCAGCCAGCGCTCCAGCACGGGATGTTCCAACGCCAGCCCCAACGGGGTCTCGCCATGGGTGTCGGCAGCCTCCGGGTTGGCGCCATGGGCGATCAGGCTGCGCACCAAGGGCAGGGCACCGGCTCCGTGTTCCAGTGCCGCGAACAGCGGCGTGCGCTGGTCGCTGTCGCGGGCGTTCGGATCGCAGCCGCAGGCCAGCAGTGCTCGCAGCAGTTCGCCGTGGCCGTGGCTGGCGGCCAGATGCAGGGGGGTCTGATCGTGCGCATCCGGACCAAACGGATCGGCGCCGCGCTGGAGCAGATCCAGCGGCAAGGCCATGCCCTGCGCCGTATTGCCGAGTTGGCCCACGGCGAGCGCCAGCAGGCCGGCCCCGGCGGGACTGGCGCCGGCGAGCAGCAAGTCTTCCACCGCTTCGGTGGCATCCGGCAGTTGCTGCAACAACGCGTCGAACAGACGCCGGCCCAGTGGCAGTGAGGGTGATGCGGGCGCTTCGTCGGTCTCGGCGTCATCGATGTGCGGAGCCTCCAGCCGCGCTTCGGCATCCAGCCCATGGTCGAGCAGCCAGCGGCGAGCAGCACCGAGGCCGGGCGTGGCCAGGTCCAGATAAAGTTGAGCCAGTGACGCCTGCGGCCAGGTCGGCACGCGTTCGCTGAAGGCGGACACGGTGGCCCAGTGACCAAAACGCAGCGCGTCAAACAGGTGTGACGGCGTGTCGGCGCCCTCGTCCAGCAATTCATGACTGAGGTTGGCAGGCAAGGCGGTATCGGGGTCCAGCAAGGCGACCAGATCCCAGCGGCCGGCAGCGGTGGCGTGGTCGAGCGCGCTGCGACCGTCGCCACCGATCGCCTTGGGGTCGGCACCCAAGGCCAGCAAGGCGCTGATGGTGGCGCCGCGGGCCCGCGGTGATTGGCAGGCCAGCAACAGGGCGTCGCGGCCGTGCTGATCGCGGGCGAGTGGATCGGCTTTCGCCTCAGCCAGACGTCGCACGATGCCGCTGGCGCCGGCGCGGGCCGCCTCCATCAAGGCCGTGCTGCCGTGTTCGTCGGCCAGTTTGACGTCCGCGCCCGCGTCACACAGCACGCGGGCAATCTGCTCGTGGCCCTCGGCGGCGGCGCCGAGCAGGGCGTGCCGCTTGCGCGCGTCGAGTGCGTTGACGGCGGCGCGATGCTTGAGCAGCAAGCTGACGCCGGTCGGGTCGTCGTCGGCGATCGTGGCTGCTGCGACCAGCGCCGGCTCGCCCCCGATCGGTGCGGGTTTGGCACCGTGTTCGAGCAGGTACTTCGCCAGCGGCCAGTTGGCGCCGCGGCAGGCGGTGGCCAGCGGGCTGAGGCCGGCCTGGTTCAACGCGTCGATCGGGGCAGCAGCATCCAGCAGCATCGCGGCGACGCCGGCATCGGCACTGAGCACGGCGCCGTGCAATGGCGTGTTGCCGTCGACATCGGTGACCAGCGGACTGGCGCCATTGGCGAGCAGGGTCAATACCGCCTCGGCGCGCCCGTGCCAGCTATCGCGGGTGGCGGCGAGCAACGCAGTAACGCCGCCGCTGGCGCGGTTCACATCGGCGCCCTTGGCGATCAATGCGCGTAGCAAGCGGGTATCGGGCAGCATCGCCGCCAGCATCAGCACCGGGCGCTGGTCGCGGTCGCTGGAATCGGGCGCGCTGTCCGGGTCTGCGCCCACTTCCAGCAAGGCCAGCGCACGTTCGATATCGCCCTCGCGGGTGGCGGCAAGCAAGGCGGCCGATTGCTCGGGAGTGCCGGCGACTCGCTCGCCTTCGGTCAGCAGCGGGCGCGGCACGTCGATGGGCGGCGCCTCCTGCTCGGCGTGCCGGCGTGGGGGATGGCGCTCGCACAGCAGCGCGTGCAGCGTGCGGTTGGCGATCACCAGGCAGGCCACGGGCAAAATCAGCAGTGCATAAATCGCCAGCGACGCCACGCGCATTTCTTCAGGGAGTACGCGCACCAGCCCGGTCAGCGCGGTCGCGCCGAAGGCCAGCGCCAGCAGGCATACGGCGGTGGGCAGGAAATGACTGAAGAAGCGATCTTCGCGCGACAAATGGCGGCCGAATGCCATGCAGCGCAGCGTCGCGGTGAAGATCCACGAACCATCGCGCTGTGGCGGATAGGCGTCGTCCCACAGGAAGACCAGCCCGAATGCCGGCCACAGCCGCCACAGTGCGGCCAGCACCAGCACCAGTGCTGCCACCAGCAACAGCGCGGCGCTGGGACTGCCGGCGTGGCTCAGCTGCAACATCGGCCACGCCACCAGCACGAAGACCAGCGCGGTGAACACGGTGAACATCACCAGGTACGCGGCGCCCCGACGCAGCACCGTACGGATGAACCTGGGTTCGGGATCGAAACCGATCGCGTGGCAGATCGCCGCCATCGTCAACGCGTTGGCCAGCAGCAGCAGAATCAGAGTCAGCGGATGGGTGCTCAGGCTGGCGGCGGCGACCGCCGCCAGGCCCGGTATGAACCAGACCAGCGCATGCAGGAAAGGAGGGCGACGACGGGATCGGGACTGGGTCATGGCAACAGTATAGAAATCGCTGGCGGTACAGACGGTAACGTGCCGTTAACTGACCCACTGGTCAGCTTGCTGGCGATGGTGTTATGCGTCACGGTCGTCGTGCAACGTGCGCTTGTAGTCGAGTTGACTGGCGGCCGCCAGCATTTCCTTGGGTGGCAGTTGCAGGTGCCAACCCTTGGCGCGCAGATGGTCGAGCACCTGGCGGGTATCTTGCGTGGGCAATTCACGTTGTGCGTCAAGGTGTACCTCCATCACGAAGCGCAGCTCGCCCAGCATCAACGCCAGCGGCTCGGGCAGCACGTCGAACGCGTCACGTTCGGCCAGCCACAGGTAGGTCTCGGCCTTGTGCAGACTCGCGTAGACGAAACATTGCATGACGATCCCCACCTGATGCGCAGCCGTGTCAGCTGCGGCGCAATAGCGAGCGTAGCAGGAGCGCGGACTGACCGCGTCGCCTCAACCGCGTTTCAGCAGCAGGTTCAGTACCGTGCGGAAACGCTTGCCGTAGGGTGGATTGAGCAGCCCGACACCGTTGAAGCGGGCCTGCCGGAATACCGGTTTCAGATGACTGAACGTGCGGAATCCGGCCTCGCCGTGATAGCCGCCCATGCCGGAGGCGCCGACGCCGCCGAACGGCAGGTGCTGCTGGGCGATGTGATACAGCGTGTCGTTCACGCTGACGCCGCCGGCGATGGTCTGGGTCAGGACTTGCTCGATGCGCGCGCGGTCGTCCTCGAACAGGTACAGCGCCAGCGGATGCGGATGCGCCGCCACATAGGCGATCGCTTCCTCCAGCGAATCGTAGGGCAGCAAGGGCAGCAGTGGCCCGAAGATTTCCTGCTGCATCACCGGCATGTCGTCGCTGACGCGGCTGACCAGTTGCGGTGGCAGCAGCCGACGCCCTGCATCTTCGGTGGCGTCACCAAGCGTGTGCAGCTGTGCGCCGGCGGCCACGGCGCTGTCGCGCAGCCCGACCAGGCGCTGGTATTGGCGATCGGAAACGATGCTGGCGTATTGCGTGTTCTGCTGCAGTTGCGGGTACAGCTGCGCTACCGTGCGCCCGGCCAGCTCGATGAACGCGGGCACCTGTGCCCGCGGCAGCAGTACGTAATCCGGGGCGATGCAGGTCTGCCCGGCGTTGACCAGCTTGCCGAGCATGATCCGCTCCACCGCATGCTGCAGCCGCGCGCCGGGGCCGATGATCGCCGGCGACTTGCCGCCAAGCTCCAGCGTCACCGGGGTGAGGTTGGCCGCGGCCGCGCGCATCACGTGGTGGCCGACCGCGGTGGAGCCGGTGAACAACAGGTGGTCGAATGGCAGCGCCGAAAACGCCTGGGCCACGTCGGCGTCGCCGGTGATCACCGCCACCTCGTCGGCTTTGAAGTACTTGCCGGCCAGTTCGGTGAACAGCGCGGAGAATCGCGGGGTGAACTCGCTCATCTTCAGCATTGCCCGATTGCCTGCGACCAGCGCATCGACCAGTGGGCCGGCGGCGAGGAACAGCGGGTAATTCCAGGGCACGATGATGCCGATCACGCCCAGCGGCTGCGGCCGCAGCTCGGTGCGTCCGGGCAGGAATGCCAGACCCGCCAGTCGTCGGCGCGGCTTCATCCAGCGCCGGCCCTTGGCCAGCGCGTGGCGGATCGCCGACAGGCTGGGAAAGAATTCCAGCAGCTCGGTTTCCTCGCGCGGGCGGCAACCGAAGTCGACATGGATCGCCTCCACGATGCGCTCGCGGTTGTCGCGCAGCATCGCTTCCAGCGCATGCAGGCGAGTGGCGCGGGTGGCCCAGTCCGGCATCGGCTGCTGGCGTTGCGCAGCGCGCAATGGCTGCAGGCGGTCGGCCAGTGGTGAAACGTTGTCGGTAGTCATGGCGTCACCCGGGAGGGGGCCTGCAGCATGCCGCAAACGGCGTATACCCGTGTGATGAAGTCCGCCGCGGATGCCGCCGACTTATTCCCCGATGGTCAGCAGCGAGGCGTTGCCGCCGGAGGCGGTGGTGTTGATGGTGAGGGTGCGCTCGCCGGCGAAGCGCAGCAGGTAGTGCGGACCGCCGGCCTTGGGACCGGTTCCGGACAGGCCTTCGCCGCCGAACGGTTGGGCGCCGACCACCGCGCCGATCTGGTTGCGGTTGACGTAGCAGTTGCCGACGCGGGCGTGCTGACTGATGTAGTGCACGGTGGCGTCGATGCGGCTGTGCACGCCCAGGGTGAGGCCGTAGCCGGTGCTGTTGATTTCGTCGACGACCTTGTCGAGATCCTTGGCCTTGAAGCGGATCACATGCAGCACCGGGCCGAACACCTCGCGCTTGAGCACCGCCAGCGAGGGGATTTCGTAGGCGCGCGGGGCGAAGAACGTGCCGTGTTCGGTGGCGGCGGGATCCATCGGCGCCTCGGCAATCTTCTTCGCTTCCCTGTCCATGCGTTCGGCATGGGCGACCAGGATCGCCTTGGCCTCCTCGTCGATGACCGGGCCGACATCGGTCGAGAGCAGGCCCGGGTCACCCACCTTCAGCTCGGCCATCGCGCCGGCCAGCATCTCGATCACCTTGTCGGCGATGTCTTCCTGGATGTACAGCACGCGAGCCGCCGAACAGCGCTGACCGGCGGACTGGAACGCCGAGGTGATCACATCCTTGACGATCTGCTCGGGCAGGGCGGAGGAGTCGGCGATCATCGCGTTCTGGCCACCGGTCTCGGCAACCAGCACGGCGATCTGCGCGTCGCGCGCGGCCAGCGCGCGATTGATCGCCCACGCGGTTTCGGTGGCACCGGTGAACACTACCCCGGCTACCCGTGGATCGCGGGTCAGGGCGGCGCCGACAGTGGGGCCATCACCGGGCAGGAACTGCAAGACATCTTTGGGGACGCCGGCTTCGTGCAGCAGTTGGGTGGCCAGATAGCCGATCAGGCTGGTCTGCTCGGCCGGCTTGGCGATCACCGTGTTGCCGGCCGCCAGCGCGGCGCTGACTTGACCGGTGAAGATCGCCAGCGGGAAGTTCCACGGACTGATGCCCACGAATACACCGCGACCCTCCAGATAAAGCTGGTTGGTCTCGCCGGTGGGACCGGGCAATTGTTCCGGTTCGGCGAACAGGCGCCGCGCCATGGTGGCGTAGTAGCGCAGGAAGTCGGCCGCTTCACGCACTTCGGAAATGGCATCGGGCACGCTCTTGCCCGCCTCGCGCACGCACAGTGCGATGAACTCGGCCCGGCGCGCCTCCAACTGGTCGGCGGCGTAGTCCAGCATCGCAGCGCGATTGGCCACCGGCAGGGCGTTCCAGCGATCTTTCGCGGCGACGGCGTTGCTTATGGCCAGATCCACCGTGGCCTGGTCGGCGCTGACGTAGCTGCCGATCGTGCGCCGACGGTCGGCGGGGTCGGTGACCTGGACGGTGGCGCCCTTGCTGCTGGCGCCGGGCACCAGGGGGCCGGCGTTCCACGGACCCTGCTGCGCGTTGACCGCGGCAGCCAGTTCGCTCAGCTCGTTGTCGTTGGCAAAATTGACACCCATGGAATTCTTCCGAAGTTCACCGAAAAGATTGGCCGGTAGCGGGATGCGCGGGTGCGGGATATGGTCGAACGCACGCACCGTCTCGCACGGGTCGGCCACCAGCTCCCGTGCCGGCACGCTCGCATCCACCACGCGGTTGACGAAGCTGGTATTGGCGCCGTTCTCGAGCAGGCGGCGCACCAGGTACGGCAGCAGGTCCTCATGCGTGCCGACCGGGGCGTACACGCGGCACGGCACGTTGAAACTGTTCTTGCCGATCACCTCCGCGTACAGATCGACGCCCATGCCGTGCAGGCGCTGGAACTCGAACGGCCGCCCCTGTGCCAGGTGATGCACGGCGGCGATGGTGTGGGCATTGTGGGTGGCGAACTGCGGGTAGATGAAGTTGCCGCCGGCGTTGAACAAGCGCCGTGCGCAGGCCAGGTACGACACGTCGGTACTCGGCTTGCGCGTGAAAACCGGGTATCCGCAGAGACCCTGTTCCTGCGCCTTCTTGACCTCGGCGTCCCAGTACGCGCCCTTGACCAGCCGTACGTACCAGCGCCGCCCACACGCCAGCGCGGTCTCGACCAGCCAGTCGATCACGAAGGGTGTGCGCTTGGAGTACGCCTGCACCACGATGCCGAGGCCATTCCAGCCTTCCAGCGACGGATGCTTGAAGACGTCGCCGATCACGTCCAGTGACAACTCCAGCCGATCCGCTTCCTCGGCATCGACCGACAGCGCAATGCCGTGCTTCATGGCCAGTTGCGACAGTTCCAGCAGCTTCTCGGTGAGAGCCTGGCGCGCCCGTGCTCGTTGGGCTACTTCGTAGCGCGGAAACAGTGCCGACAGCTTCACCGAGATCGACGGCGCATCAGCGTGGTTGGCATACGGACCGCGTCCGCCCAGGGCGGCGATCGCGTTGCGATAATCCTGCTGGTAGCGCTCGGCGGTGTCGGCAGTCATCGCCGCTTCGCCCAGCATGTCGAAGGAGTAGCGGTACGCCGCGTTTTCCTTCTTCACGCTGCGGTCAAGCGCTTCCTCGATGTTCTGGCCCATCACGAACTGGTGGCCCATGATGCGCATGGCCTGACGCACGGCTACCCGGATCGTGGGGTCGCCCACGCGGGTGACCAGGCGGCGCAACGCGCCACCGAAGTCGTCGTGGGTGCCGTCGGCGAGGTTGACCAGGCGACCGGTCAGCAACAGACCCCAGGTGGAGGCGTTGACCAGCAGCGATTCGCTGCGGCCAAGATGTTTGCGCCAGTTCGCGTCGCCGAGTTTGTCGCGGATCAGCTTGTCGGTGGTGGTCTTGTCGGGGATGCGCAACAGCGCCTCTGCCACGCACATCAGCAGGATGCCTTCCTCGCTCGAAAGGTCGTACTGGCGCATGAAGGATTCGACCATGCTTTGGTCACTGACGCGCGCACGCACGCCCTCGACCAGCGCGGTGGCACGCTGGATCACCTGCTCGCGTTCGGCTGGCGGCAGGTCGGCCTGGTCGAGCAGGTCGTTGACGGCCTCGGTTTCGTCGCGCAGCCAAGCGGCGGTGATGCGCGCGCGCGCAGGGGTGCTGTGCAGCGGTAGCTCGGGGCTGAGTATGATTGCGGTCACGGTCGTGTCGGCACAGGCCGCAAGCGGCGATCGGATAAACCCGGGATTGTACGCCCCGTGCCATCGGATGGGTCGTCGCGGCGCAGGCATAACCGGGGTGGCAACAGGCTTGAGGCACCATCCGCAGCTGCTTCGCCGCGGCGACGAATGCGGCTCGCGTTGTGTTGATCCAAGTCAATCAGGTGCGACATTCTTGCCCACCGCCTCGTCGCGGCCTATCATTCTCCAAGTTCCAGGCGCGCCGAGTTGCAATGATCGTGCTTCGACCAGCCAATGCCGGCTTGCCGCGCGTGACGATGTGGCTCAAGCCGAATCGCTCGCTCAGCCGGCGCGGGTTGCGTCGTCTGATCGTGATTCTGGTGGTACTGGCGCTGACAACGGCAGAACTGGGGGCTTTGCAGGGGAACGTTTTCGCTCCGCTGTTTGCCCTGGTGGAATCCGCTGCCATGGCTGTCGCCTTGAGCGTGGCCTGGCGGGCTGGCGACCGCTGCGAGCGCATCACCCTCGACGGGTCGTCGTTGGAGGTGCAGTCGCTGCCCGGCCGACGCTGCACGTGCTTCCAGTCGTACTGGGTGCGCGCGCGGCTGGAGGCCGGCGATGGACGTCTGCTGTTGTCATCGCACGGTCGCGATCTGGAAATCGGCGCGTTTCTGGCGAAGCCAGAACGCGTCGAGGTGGCGCAGCGACTCACGGTGCTGCTGGCCGGGTTTGCCGGGCAGTGGCGCAAATAGCTATGACTAGGGTGCAAAACATGACATCTGGCGGGATCAGGCGATCATTCATGGCAGCGGCGAGTTTCGCCCTTGCGTTATTCGGTGGCGTCGTCCATGCGGATCCACATCCATGGCAGCTGAACATGGATCCCGGTGCCACTACCTGGTCGCATGTGCCTTACGACTTGAACAACATCGCGCTGATCGTCGTTACGGTGATTGGCGTGCTGGTGTTCGGGACCATGGGCATCGCGATGTTCCGCTTCCGCAAATCGCGCGGCGCCGTGGCCGAGAAGTGGGCCCACAACACCGCGATGGAAGTCACCTGGACCGCGATTCCGGTCGTGATCCTGGTCGTGCTGGCTTATCTGGCCACCGGCGGCCTTGAAAGCTGGGCTGATACCACCGGTTCGCAGATGACGGTGAAGGTCACCGGTTATCAATGGAAATGGCGCTACGACTACGTCAGCTACCTGGGCAAGCCGGTCGAGAAGGTGGGCTTCATGTCCAAGCTCGACAAGCAAAGCGACGAGACTCGCCAGTTGGGTTCGAGCATGGACCCGTATGCGGTCAAGGTGGGCGACGAGCAGACCTACCTGCTCAACGTGGACAAGCCGCTGGTGGTGCCGATCCATACCAAGATCCGCTTCCTGATCACCGGCGGCGACGTGATCCATTCCTGGTGGGTGCCGGCGTTCGGCTGGAAGCTCGACGCAATCCCGGGCGTCATCAACGGCGCGTGGACCAACATCGAAAGACCGGGCACGTATCGTGGCCAGTGCGCCGAGCTGTGCGGCCAGGATCATGGCTTCATGCCGATCGTGGTGGTGGCCAAGTCCAAGGCCGATTTCGCCAAATGGTTGAGCGAGCAGGAGGCCCAGTCCAAGAAGGGTTCGCCGCCGCCCGCGTCGTTCGATGAAGCTCCCCAGGCAGCCGCCGCGCGGGGCTGAGTTCGCATTCATCGCGTTTCATATGCAGTTGCATTCAATAATCAGGTTAGAGGTACACGGCCATGTCCTACGCAGCCACTCATGATCAGCACGATGATCACCACGGCGCGCCGCAGAGTTTCTGGCAGCGCTGGTTCATGTCCACCAATCACAAGGACATCGGCACGCTGTACCTGATCTTCGCGCTGACGATGTTCTTCATCGGCGGCAGTTTTGCGATGATGATCCGCGCCGAGTTGTTCAAGCCCGGCTTGCAGTTCGTGCAGCCGTATTTCTTCAACGAAATGACCACGATGCACGGTCTCATCATGATTTTCGGCGCGATCATGCCGGCGTTCGTGGGGCTCGGCAACTGGATGATTCCGATGATGGTTGGTGCGCCGGACATGGCGCTGCCGCGGATGAACAACCTGTCGTTCTGGATCCTGCCATTCGCTTTCATCTTGTTGCTGTCGACCATGTTCTTGCCAGGCGGCGGCCCGTCCGGCGGCTGGACCATGTATCCGCCGCTGTCGCTGCAGAGCAGCTCGCTGGCTTATGTGGTGTTCGCGATCCACTTGATGGGCATCAGCTCGATCATGGGTGCGATCAACATCATCGCGACCATCCTCAACATGCGCGCTCCGGGCATGGATCTGCTGAAGATGCCGATCTTTGTGTGGAGCTGGTTGATCACCGCGTTCCTGCTGATCGCGGTGATGCCGGTGCTGGCTGGCGCGGTGACGATGTTGCTGACCGACAAGTACTTCGGCACCAGCTTCTTCAATCCGGGCGGCGGCGGTGATCCGGTGCTGTATCAGCACGTGTTCTGGTTCTTCGGCCATCCCGAGGTCTACATCATGATCCTGCCCGCGTTCGGGGTCATTTCGGAGATCGTGCCGACCTTCGCGCGCAAGCCGATCTTCGGTTACAAGGCGATGGTGTTCGCGCTCGCCTGCATTGCGTTCCTGTCGTTCACGGTATGGGCGCACCATATGTTCGCCGTGGGCATGCCGATCGGTGCCGACCTGTTCTTCATGTACGGCTCGATGCTGATTGCGGTACCCACCGGTATCAAGATATTCAACTGGGTCGCCACCATGTGGGGCGGGTCGATGACGTTCGAGACGCCGATGCTGTTCGCCATCGCGTTCATCATCCTGTTCTCGATCGGCGGCTTCTCCGGCATCATGATGGCGCTGGTCCCGGCCGACTTCCAGTACACGGACACGTATTTCATCGTTGCCCATTTCCACTACGTATTGGTGACCGGCGCCTTGTTCTCGATCATCGCCGCGACGTATTACTGGCTGCCGAAGTGGACCGGCCATATGTACAGTGAGTTCTGGGGCAAGGTGCACTTCTGGAACAGCGTGGTGTGGGTGAACGTGCTGTTCTTCCCGCAGCACTTCCTCGGCCTGGCCGGCATGCCACGACGCATTCCCGATTACAACGTGGCGTTTGCCAACTTCAACATGATCAGTTCGATCGGCGGTTTCCTGTTTGGCGCCTCGCAATTGATCTTCCTGGGTGTGTTGATCCATTGCGTGTTCTTCTCCAGGAAGAAGGCTGCCGACCGCGCGTGGGAAGGCGCCAAGGGTCTGGAGTGGACGGTGCCGTCGCCCGCGCCGCACCACACCTTCACCGTGCCGCCAGTGGTGCATGATGAAGAGCTGGCGCACGGCGACGTGCACGCGTGATCCAGGCAGGGATGAGGGTGGAAATGACGCAACCGATTCCTGACAAGCACGCCGCGACCAGTCGTCGCGGCGTGCGGCGCACGGTGACCATCCTGATTGCCGTCGTGATCGTCTTCTACTTGTTGGCGTTCGTGCAGATTTTGCTGATGAAATAGCGTTTCGGTGACAGCAGTCTTTTCCATTTCAGTTGCCCGGGTCGGCATGACCGGCAGGTAGTTCCCCGCTGACAAGCGGGGCAGTGTCAACAAGAGAAATCCACGGGGTCTCAACATGGGTCAGCAACACGACGTTTACTTCGTTCCGGTCAGGAGCTACTGGCCAATCGTTGCCGCGGTGGTCTTGTTCATCTTCATGTTCGGCGCCGGCCACTGGCTCAATGCCGAGCCGGGCGACACCGCTTTTGGCAAGACCGTCCTGACCGTTGGCGTGTTCGGATTGCTGGCCATGTTCTTCGGCTGGTTCCGTTCGGTCATCAACGAATCGCTGGCGGGCAGCTACAGCCCGCAGGTCGACACCTCGTTTCGCATGGGCATGATGTGGTTCATCTTCTCCGAGGTGATGTTCTTCGGTGCGTTCTTCGGCGCGCTGTTCTATGTCCGTATTTTTTCGGTGCCGTGGCTCGGTGGTGAAGGCCATGGCGTGTTGACCCATCAGTTCCTGTGGAGTGACTACTCCGGAGCCTGGGGCGCCGACGGCGGCAATGGCCCGGCCCATGTAGGCGGCCCGTTCGAGATTGTGCCGGCGTGGGGGCTGCCGCTGCTCAATACGCTGATCCTGCTCAGCTCCAGCGTCACCATAACGATTGCTCATCACGCCTTGCGTGGCGGTCATCGGGGCCGGATCCTGGTATTCCTGGGCCTGACCGTGCTGCTTGGCGCATTGTTTGTGAACTTCCAGGCGCATGAGTACATCGAGGCCTACCACGAGCTCAACCTGACCCTCGGCAGCGGCGTATACGGCTCGACCTTCTTTTTGCTGACCGGTTTCCATGGCCTGCACGTAACCTTGGGTACGATCATGCTGGCGGTGATCTGGTTCCGCGTCTTGAAGGGACATTTCAGCAAGGATCATCATTTCGGCTTCGAGGCCGTGGCCTGGTACTGGCATTTCGTTGACGTGGTCTGGCTGTGCCTGTTCATGTTTGTCTATATTCTTTGATCGATGTCGACTCCTGTTTGGTCAAACAGGCCCGCCACCGGCGGGCCTGTTTTTTGGTGTGGACGGCCGGGGGCCAAGGCTCAGGTGATGGATCCTATTGGTCGGCTGCTGCCCGGCACGACCAGCGAACGCAAAGCGAAGCCACGAAAAATACTACCGATGGAGAGCGCCGACGACACTGCCGCCTGGTTGAATGCGGCATTCACTCGCGTCGGATCCGGGCGCGCGGCGTGGCTCGTCAAGCGTGAGTACACTTGCTCGTTAGAAAATCATGAGGACAAAACGCATGCAGCAGCTGGAAAGTACGAGGATTGCGATTATCGGGCTGGGCTATGTCGGCCTGCCGCTGGCATTGGAATTCGGCAGGCACTACGACACGGTCGGTTTCGATATCCGCGCGGCGCGGGTGGCCGAACTGCGCAGCGGGCACGATCACACGCTGGAAGCCAATGCGGCGGAGCTGGCGGCGGCGACGCGCCTGACGTACAGCGCCGATCTGCAGGACATTCGTGCCTGCCAAGTCTATGTCGTCTCCGTGCCCACGCCGATCGACAGCGCCAAGCGCCCGGATCTCACTCCGCTGGTCAAGGCCAGCGAGCTGATCGGCAGCGTCCTGAAACCCGGCGACGTAGTGATCTACGAGTCCACCGTGTACCCCGGCTGCACCGAGGAAGTCTGCGTGCCGATTCTCGAACGCGTCTCCGGCCTCACCTACAACACCGCTACGCCGGACCGCGCACATCCCGCGCCGAACACGTTCTCCTGTGGCTACAGCCCCGAGCGCATCAACCCCGGCGACAAGGAACACCGCGTCACCAGCATCCTCAAGGTCACCTCCGGCTCGACTCCCGAAGTCGCCGATTTCGTTGATCGCCTGTACGGCTCGATCATCACCGCCGGCACGCACAAGGCCAGCTGCATCAAGGTGGCCGAGGCGGCCAAGGTGATCGAGAACACCCAACGCGATCTCAATATCGCCTTGGTCAACGATCTGGCCAAGCTGTTCAACAAGCTCGGTATCGATACGCTGGAAGTGCTCCAGGCGGCCGGCACCAAGTGGAACTTCCTGCCGTTCCGACCGGGCCTGGTTGGCGGCCACTGCATCAGTGTCGATCCGTACTATCTCACCCACAAGGCCCAGGAAGTGGGCCACCACCCGGACGTGATCCTGGCCGGGCGGCGCACCAACGACAGCATGGGCCCGTACATTGCCGGCGAGGTGATCCGGCTGATGGTGCGCAAGGGCATCAATCCGGTGCATGCGCGGATCCTGGTGCTGGGATTGGCGTTCAAGGAGAACTGCCCGGACCTGCGCAATACGCGGGTGGTGGATATCGTGGAGACCTTGCGCGGCTACAGCGTCGACGTCGATGTCTTCGATCCCTGGGTTGACGCGGCCGAGGCTCGCCACGAATACGGTCTGGAACTGATCGACACCCCTGCGCCTGCGAGTTACGACGCCATCATCGTGGCCGTAGGTCACCACCAGTTTGTCGAGCTGGGCAGCGCCGGCATCCGCGCGTTCGGCAAGCCATCGAGCGTGCTGTACGACGTGAAGTATGTGTTGCCGCGCGAGACCGTGGATGGACGGCTGTAGTCGGCGCTCACGAGTGCCACTGCGTATCATGAAAGAGATATCCACGCCACAGGTCGCGTTCGCATGAAAGTTCTCGTCACCGGTACGGCCGGCTTCATCGGCTCCCACGTCGCCATGCGTCTGCTTGAGCGCGGCGACGACGTGGTCGGCATCGACAACCTGAGCGACTATTACGACGTTGAGCTGAAGAAGGCGCGGCTGGCGCGCTTCATCGACCATCCCGCTTACCAGCATGAACCGGTGGACCTGTCCGATCGCGCGGCGATCGAGGCGGTGTTTGCCCGGCACAAGCCGCAGCGCGTGATCAATCTGGCCGCGCAGGCCGGAGTGCGCTACGCGGCGGAGAACCCGCATATCTACGTGTCGACCAACGTCACTGGCTTCCTGCACGTCATCGAAGGCTGCCGTCATCACGGCGTGGAGCATCTGGTATACGCCTCGACCAGTTCGGTATACGGCGCGGACACCAAGATGCCGTTCTCCGAGCACCAGTCGACCGAGCACCCGCTGACCCTGTACGCGGCATCGAAGAAAGCCAACGAGATGATGGCGCACAGCTACGCACATCTTTACGGCTTGCCATGTACCGGGCTGCGCTTCTTCACGGTTTACGGGCCATGGGGGCGGCCGGACATGGCGTTGTTCCTGTTCGCCCGCGCGATCCTGGCCGGCGAGCCGATCAAGGTGTTCAACTACGGTCACCACAAGCGCAGTTTCACGTACGTCGACGATATCGCCGAAGGCGTTATCCGGGTGCTGGACAAGCTGCCCGAGAAGAACCCCGACTGGGACGGCAACGCGCCGGACCCGGCCAGCAGTGGCGTGGCGCCGTATCGCATCTACAACATCGGTAATGAGCAACCAGTGGAGTTGCTGCGCTATATCGAAGTGCTGGAGCAGTGCCTGGGCCGCAAGGCGCAGATGGAGATGCTGCCATTGCAGGCCGGCGACGTGCCGGATACCGAGGCCGACACGTCGGCGCTGGCGGCAGCGGTCGGATACAACCCTGGGGTGCCGGTAGAGCAGGGCGTGGCGAACTTCGTGCGCTGGTATCGGGATTACTACCGGGTGCCAGCTTAGCCGGTGGCGGCCGCGTCAGTCGCCCGGATCCGGGTCAGTGACGCGTGCGCCGACGCCATGCCAGCGCAACCGCTACAATTACCGGCCGAGGCCGTGCGGCTGCAGCCAGCCCATCCAGATGCCAAGAATGATCATCGCGATCAACACCAGCGACAGTCCGATCCGGCGAGTCAGTGCCCATACCGTGCGTCGGTCGTCGTCATGGTCGGTCATCATGAAGTACAACGCCTGGCCGAGGTTGAAGATCACCACCAGCAGCATCACCACCAGCGCGATTTTGTAGATGGTATCCACGTGACAAGTCCGAACGATTTCGATGGCGGCAGTATAACCACCCGCGGTAACCGTACCGCGTGAACGGATTTCGCCGTCCGTCGTGGTGGGCGCTGCTGCTGACCGTGGCAGGGGCGTTGCTGTTCATACGCCTGGGTGTCTGGCAGCTGCACCGCGCCGACTTCAAGGAATCGTTGCTGCGACGCTATGCCGCAGCAGCAGCGGCGCCGCTGCAGGACTTCGCCGCGGTCGCTGCCCGGCCGCCTGCCGACAGCTATCCGCGGGTGCAAGTGCACGGCCATTATCTGGTGGACCGCCTGTACCTGCTCGACAATCCGAAGCACGATTCACGCGGTGGCGTCGAGGTCTTTGCGCCGTTGCAACTGCGTGGCCAGTCGCGCTTGCTGCTGGTCGATCTGGGCTTTTTGCCGGGCTACGGCAACGACCAGACGCCGCCCTTGCCGCCGTTGTCGAGCGCACCGGTCCAATTGCAGGGACTGTACGTGCCGCCGCCGCCAGTCGGCTTCGAAATGGGCGGCAATGCCTTGGCGCGGGAGACCCAATGGCCAAAGAAAAGCATCTTCCTGGCCATGAACGAGGTCGCCGGCGATCTTGGTCGACCGTTATACCCACGCGTGCTGGCCCTGGATGCCGACAGTTCCTCGGCCTACGTGCGCCAGCACAGCCTCGATCTTACAATGCCGCCGGCGCGCCACCGTGCCTACGCGTTCCAGTGGTTTGCCTTCGCGCTAGCTGCGGTGGTGATCCTGCTGGTGGTGCATCGCAAGCGCGGGCCGAAAGTGTCGTGATGGGCCCACCTGATTTCTCGTGTTGAATATCCGCCATGAATACTGCTGATTCCAAACCGTCACGCAAGAATCGCGTGTATCTGCTGCTGATCGCGCTGGTGTTTTTGACGCCGATGGTTATCGCCGGTCTGTTGGTCGTTGGCGGCTGGCAACCGAGTGCCAAGGGCAATGGGCAGCCGATCTCGCCGCAGCGCAATTTCGTTGCCGAGCACCTGCGCGTCCAGTTGGCGGATGGGCAAGACTACGCGTGGCGCGACAGTGCACCACGCATGACCCTGCTGGCCCTGGCCGGGCCCGATTGCGCAACCCATTGCCTCGCCAGCCTGACCGCCATGGCCAAGGCGCGGGAGATGTTGAACAACAATAAAATGCGCCTGCGGCTGATCTACCTCGGCACCCCGCCTGCCGACGCGGCGGCGCGCCAGGCGGTGGAGGCCTATTGGAAGGTCGGTCAGGATGTCGACGGCAAGCTTGCCCGCTATCGGCCCTTCACGCCGGACAGCGTCAGTGCCTTGCTGGTCGAATCCAACGGCACGGCTTTGTCGTACTACCCCGCCGGCTTCGATGCAGCCGGCTTGCTGCGTGACATGCGCCAGGTGATCAAGTGATGTCTGCGCGTCCGCTGAAGATCCTGCGCGGTCTGTCCTTGCTGACGGCGGTGTTTGCATTGGGGCTGGTGATGTTCGGCGCGTTTGTGCGGCTGTCCAACGCTGGCCTGTCGTGTCCGGATTGGCCGACTTGCTACGGCCAGGTGACGTGGCCTGAGCATGCCCAAGCCGTTGCCCGCGCGGATGCGGCTTTTCCGGATCGACCGTATCAGGCGCACAAAGCCTGGCGCGAGCAGGTGCACCGCTTTCTCGCTGGCACGCTGGGCGTGCTGGTGCTCGTCCTGGCGCTGCTGGCCAGTTGGGGCCATCGGCGCACGCTGCTGGGGGTCATCGTCGGGTCGGTGTTCGCGGCGGTCGGGGTGGGCTTGTACATGAGCGGCGAGCACCGATGGTCGTCGCTGCTGGCGGTCTGTGCGATCGCGCTGCCGTTGATCGTGGCGTTCCGGTTGCCGCGACCGGCGGCGTGGAAGATTTGTGTGCTGGCGCTGGCGGTGATCATTTTCCAGGCCATGCTCGGCATGTGGACGGTAACGCTGCTGCTCAAACCGATCGTGGTTACCAGTCATCTGCTGGGCGGCATGCTGACGTTCGGCCTGCTGTCGTATGTGGCATTGCGCTTTGCCGGCGTGGCGGCGCCCGACGGACAGCTGGCCGGTTTGCACCGCCTGGTGATCGTGGGCGTGGTGCTGCTGGCGTGCCAGATTGCGCTCGGCGGCTGGACATCGTCGAACTACGCGGCGCTGGCCTGCGGTTACGGGCCCGGTTCGTTCCCGCAGTGCCTTGGCCAGTGGGCGCCACCGACTGATTTCCACCAGGGTTTCGTGTTGTGGCGTGGCATCGGCGTCAATTACGAGGGTGGCGTACTGGACATGGCTGCACGCAGTGCGATCCAGATCACGCATCGGCTTGGTGCGCTGGTGGTGTTCTGTTATCTGGGTTGGCTGGCGTACAAGACCGCTCGGCGCGGTCTGCCTGGCTACGCCGCCGCGATCGCGCTGACCCTGTTTTGCCAGGTGTTGCTGGGCATCAGCAACGTGTACTTCGGCCTGCCGTTGGCGGTGGCAACCGCGCACAATGGCGTGGCCGCCTTGTTGCTGGTTACCTTGCTGGCCACGCTCTCGCGCACCAGTCGTGCCGAGCCGGTGCCAGCGGAGTTTTGTTGAAATGGAATTGATCCACGAATATTTTCAGTTGACCAAACCGCGCATCGTGGCGTTGCTGGTGTTCTGCGCCGTGATCGGGATGTTTTTGGCGGTACCGGGTATTCCGCCGTGGCGTGCGCTGGTGTTCGGCACACTGGGTATCTGGATGGCCTCCGGTTCCGCCGCCGCGTTCAATCACCTGATCGACGAGCGTATCGACAAGTTGATGACGCGTACCGCCCGGCGTCCGCTGGCCACCGGCAAACTCACGGCGCATCAGGCGCTGATGTTTGCGGTGTTGCTGGGGATCGCCTCGATGCTGGTATTGGCCTTGCTGGTCAATACGCTGACCGCCGTGCTCACTTTTTGCGGATTGATCGGCTATGCGCTGGTCTACACCCGGTTCCTGAAGCGCGCGACTTCGCAGAACATCGTGATTGGTGGCCTGGCCGGCGCGATCCCGCCGGTGCTCGGCTGGACTGCGGCGACCGGCCAGTTGCACGCGTTCGCGCTGCAGCTGTGCCTGATCATTTTCTTGTGGACGCCACCCCATTTCTGGGCGCTGGCGATCTTCCGCCGCGACGATTACGCGCGAGCTGGCGTGCCGATGCTGCCGGTGACCCACGGCGTTGCCTATACCAGCTGGCAGGCACTGTTCTACACGATCCTGCTGACCCTGATCACCCTGCTGCCGGCGATTACCGGCATGAGCGGCGCAATTTACCTGGGCGGCGCGGTGGTGCTCGACATCGGCTTTTTGTACTACGCGATCCGTCTGCTGAACCCGCCGGACGAAATGTTCGCGATGAAGATGTTCAAGTATTCGATCGTCTACCTGATGGCGTTGTTCGCCTTCCTGCTGCTCGACCATTGGCTGGTCGCCCCATTGGTGCGGCACGGCTTGCAGTTGCATCGGGTCGTCTGAACGCGGCTTCCGGCGAAGGAACTTTCGTTCGCCTCGACATTGACAGTTGCGCGCTGCAGCACGACAATGCCCGCGCCCTCCGGCGCAGCGCGCCAGTCGGCTTCCAGTCCTGACAAACCAAGGCATATGGACGTTTATCCTAGTCGCAACGTCGACATCCGCTCGCTTCGGGTGCCGGCGCCGCACAACAAACTTTTGAACGCCTGTGGCGACCGCCTGCGGTCGGCTGGTGCTTTCCTGATCCAGGAATAGCCCTGCCCCTCCGAGGACGACGCCAACGGCGTCGTTACGAGGAGATGGGCCGATGAAACTCCTTCACGAACTTTTCCGCCTGCGGCACGCAGGTATTGCGGGCGCTTCTGCTCGGCGCTTGTCGATCCCGCGCGACTTCAGCATTACCGTGCCCGCGCCCTTGGCTGGGCCGGTGGTCGAGACCTCGACCGTCGTCGAGTTGGCGGTCGCCCGTGCTGCTCGCCGTGAGCCGGCGTCGTTCCTGAAAACGACGCGTCATCGCCGCTGGGTCAGCGGGTGCTGAGCGTGCGCCTGCTTCATCCCGAGCAGCAGCCTGAACCCCGATCATGCGGGTGTTCGGTATCGGTTGTCCCCGCCGATGCCCCGACGGCCAGGCCGTACGTTGGCACTGCGGACTGACGCCCACCGCACTTCATTCATCAGCAGAGCGCCACACGGAAGCGAGTCATGAGCAAGATTTCCCTGCCGACTGCCGCCAGGACGGCCGGTGGCGATGCATGGCGGTCGGGCCATGCGACCGTGGTGCAATACGCGCTTGGCGATACGCCGTCGCTGCTCGGTGCACTCGACACTACCCTGCACGGGCTTGATGAAGAGCAGATCAGCGAACGCCTGCATCGCGACGGGCTGAACGAGGTATCGCACGAAAAGCCGCCGCACTGGTGGCTGCAGCTGCTGCGTGCGTTCAAGAACCCGTTCATCGTGGTGTTGCTGGTGCTGGCCGGAGTACAACTGGCAACCGACGAGGAGGATCTGACCGGGCCGGTCATCATCGCGGTGATGGTGACGATCAGCGTGTTGCTGAGTTTTTCCCAGGAATACCGCTCCACGCGCGCCGCCGAGAAGCTCAAGGCGATGGTGCGCAATACCGCCGCGGTGACGCGGCAGGCGTCCGACGGACACAGCGAGCAGATCGAGGTACCGGTGGTCGAGCTGGTCACCGGCGACATCGTGCATCTGGCCGCTGGCGACAT
>JBDTKM010000089.1:0-6184 GCA_039935315.1 Rhodanobacter sp.
GCCGAGCGGATCAAGCTGCAGATCGGTTGTGCGTTTCCGCAGGACGACGTCAAGGAAATCGAGATCTCCGGTCGCAACCTGGCCGAAGGCGTGCCGCGCATGTTCACGATCAACTCCAACGAGATCCTCGAAGCGCTGCACGAACCGCTCGCCGGCATCGTGGCGGCGGTGAAATCGGCGCTGGAGCAGACTCCGCCCGAGCTCTGTTCCGACGTGGCCGAGCGCGGCATCGTGTTGACCGGCGGCGGCGCGCTGTTGCGCGACCTCGACCGGCTGGTCTCCGAGGAAACCGGCCTGCATGTGCAGGTGGCGGACGATCCGCTGACCTGCGTGGCGCGCGGTGGCGGCAAGGCGCTGGAGCTGATCGATCAGCATGGCAGCGACTTCTTCTCGCCTGAATAGCGCGCGGTAGCCGGGGCCGCCATGGCGCGCGCACGCGACGAGTCTTCCCCGTTGTTTGCCGGTAACGCGGCCGGCACGCTGCGGTTGATCGTTTACCTCGCGCTGGCGGTGGTGCTGATGGTGCTCGATCAGCGCAACGGTTGGCTGTGGCGGTTGCGTTCGACGGCGGCGGTGGTGGTGGAGCCGATCTATCGGCTCGCCGGTCTGCCTGCGGCGGGGATGCATACCCTCAGCATTGCCTTTTCGGACCGCCAGCACCTGACCGCGCAGAATCAGCGTCTGCGCGAGGATCTATTGCTGGCCAATGCCAAATTGAACCGCATGGCGGCAGTCGCCGAGCAAAACGAACATCTCAAGCAGCTGCTCGATACCCAGCACAGCCTGGGGCTGAACGTGCAGCTGGCGCGAGTCGTTGGCGTGGATCTGGGTGCCTATCGCTACCGCTTGACCTTGAACATGGGATCGCGCGACGGGGTCAAGCCGGGCCAACCGGTGATCGACGCCCATGGCGTGATGGGGCAGGTGACCGAGGTACTGCCGCACACTTCCGTGGTGATGCTGATCACCGATCCCGCGCATGCGATCCCGGTGACGATCGCCCGTACCGGGCTGCGTACGGTGGCCTACGGCACGCGTGATGGCGACCAGTTGAGCCTGCCCGACCTGCCGCTCGCCGCCGCCGTCCGGGTGGGCGACCAACTGCTCACCTCCGGCATCGGCGGCCGCTTTCCACCCGGTTTCCCGGTGGGCCGGATCGAGCATGTGGCGGCGGCGGCCACCGGCATGTTCCAGGTCGCGTTGGCGCAACCGGCGGCCGAGATTGATCGCAGCACCGATGTGTTGCTGTTGCACGCCCAGGCCGAGCCGGATGGGCCACCCCCGTTGCCCAACCCGGTCGGACCACCCGAGTCACTGGCGCCGGTCTCGCCCGTCGTACCGGTTTCGCCGGCCTCACCGGCTACCCAGTCGCCCGCTCCGGGCGGGACGCCGCGATGAGCCGGCAACGACTGAACCGATGGTGGTTCGGCGGCACCCTGGCCGTGGCGCTGCTGTTGATGCTGGTGCCACTGCCTGGCGCCATGGAGCCGTTCAAGCCCTATTGGCCGGCCCTGGTGCTGCTGTACTGGACGCTGGAGTCAGAGGATCGCGTGAGTCTGGGGCTGGCTTTCGGCGTGGGCCTGGGTGCTGACCTGCTTGACGGCGTGCTGCTGGGCGAACAGGCCTTGCGTCTGTGCGCGCTGACTTTCATCGCGCTGCGCTTTCGCTCGCGCATGCGTTTTTTCCCGATGTGGCAGCAGGCGCTGGCGGTACTGGCATTGTTGTTGAACGATCGCGTGCTGTTGCTGATCGTGCGCATGCTGGCGGGCGCCTCGCTACCGCCTGCCAGCTGGTGGATTTCCCCCTTTGTCGGCGCGGCGCTGTGGCCGTTCCTGTTTCTGTTTCTCGACGACTTGCGCGCACGGCTGCGCCTCCAGTGAGATGAAAAACTGGCAGACGATCAAGAGCACCCGTGACGAGAGCGCGCTGTTTCGGCGTCGCGCGCTGGTCGGTTTCGTGCTGATCGTGCTGGGCCTGGGCGGGTTGGTTGGTCGTTACGTGGTGTTGCAGGTGTCGCGACACGCGGAATTCGTCACCCGTTCCACCAACAATCGGGTCAAGCCGCGCGCGATACCTCCCGCCCGTGGTCTCATCTACGATCGCCATGGGGTGTTGCTGGCCGACAACGTACCGGCGTTCCGCCTCGAGGTGGTGCCCGAGCAGGTCAAGGACATGCAAGGGCTGCTGGCACGCCTGGACAAGGTGGTGCCGCTGGACCAGGACGATATCAGCGCCTTCTACAAGCAGCTCAAGCAGAGTCGCCGTTTCGACAGCGTGCCGCTGAAGATGCACATGAGTGAAGACGAGATCGATCGCTTCGCGGTCAACCGCTGGCAGTTCCCCAACGTCGACGTGGTGCCCTACCTGACCCGACGCTATCCGCTGGGCGAACTGTTCGCACACGTGGTCGGCTATGTCGGGCGCATCGATGCCGACGATCTGCAGCGGCTCGATCCGGATCGCTACCAGGGCACCAGCCATGTCGGGCGCAGCGGGATCGAGCGTTCCTACGAGGACGTGCTGCATGGCAAGTCTGGTTACCAGCTACTCGAAGTAAATGCCGATGGCCGCACCCAGCATGTGCTGGAAACACATGCGCCCACACCCGGCCAGAACGTGTACCTGAGCATTGACGTGCGTATTCAGAAGGCGGCGGAAGCCGCATTTGAGGGGCGCCCCGGCGCGGCCGTGGCGATCGACCCGCGCAATGGCCAGGTGCTGGCGATGGTCAGCGTGCCGACCTTTGATCCGAACCTGTTCGTCGATGGCATCAGTCAGGCGGATTACAACGCCTTGATCAAGGACCCGCAAAAGCCGCTGTACAACCGCGCCCTGCGCGGCGTCTATCCGCCCGGGTCGACGGTCAAACCGCTGCTGGCGCTGGGTGGGCTCGAGCTTGGCCTGCGCAAGCCATCGGATACGGTGTTTTCCAGCGGGCAGTTCTGCCTGCCAGGACAGAAACGTTGTTATCGCGACGACCGTCGTGGTGGCTTCGGCACGGTGAACATGCGGCTGGCGATCATGTGGTCGGTCAATACCTACTTCTACAAGCTGGCGCTGGACATGGGCATTGACCGTTTCAGCGCGTGGATGGGCAAGTTCGGCTTCGGCCGCCCCACGGGTATCGACCTGCTCGGTGAGGCCAGCGGGGTACTGCCGTCGCGCGCCTGGAAGACCAGTCACTTCAAACAGCCGTGGTATCCCGGCGAGACGGTGATCGCCGGCATTGGTCAGGGCTACTGGGCGGTGACGCCGCTGCAGCTGGCGCACGCCATCGCCATCCTTGCCGGCCACGGCGTGCCGCATGCGCCACGGCTGGTGATGGCGACGCAGGCCAGCGCGGGTGCTGCCCAAGTGTTGATGCCCAACCCGCCCAGCGGGCCTTCGCTGGTCACCGACCCGGACCACTGGGCCGTGGTCGAACAAGGCATGCAGATGGTGGTGAATGATCCGCGCGGCACCGGCTATGGTTTGGGCAACGGCTTCCCGTACACGATCGCCGGCAAGAGTGGCACCGCCGAAATCTATTCACGCACCAGCGAGGCGTACAACACCGACAAGAACACCGCTTACCTGGCCAGCCGCCATCGCGCCTGGTTCGAGATGTTCGCGCCGGCCGAGGATCCACGCATCGCCGTGGCGGTGCTGCTGGAATCGGGCGCGTGGGGAGCGGCAGATGCTGGTCCGATCGCGCGCAAGATTCTCGACGCGTGGCTGGCCACGCAGAAGGAGGCGCTGCCGGACACGCCGCTGCCGTCCAACTGGACCACGCCGGGCTTGGTGCCTCCCCCGGCGGCCCCGGCCAATACCTCCTCGACCGCGCTCACGCCTGCGCCCGCGGCTACGTCCGGGAGATTGCCGTGATCGGCGTGGTGCAGATGCGACTGCAACGGTTCGTGCGGCGCATGCTGACTCGGCCACGGATCGACCTGCCGCTGGCGGCCGCTTTGTTCGTGCTGGCATTGATTGGCCTGGCCACGCTGTACAGTGCGGGTGGGCAGAATTTTTCGCTGGTCGGTGGTCAGTCGGTGCGACTGCTGCTGGGCGGCGCCCTGTTGCTGCTGGTGTCGCGCATCCCTCCGGCCGTATTGCGCAGTTGGACACCCTGGTTGTACGTGGCCAGTACCGGTTTGCTGGTGCTGGTGGCGCTCCTCGGTGAGGGCCGCGGTTCAATGCGCTGGCTGGACCTGGGCGTGATGCGCTTCCAGCCGTCCGAATTGCTCAAGCTGACCACGCCGATGATGGTGGCCTGGTACCTGCACCCGCGCCAGTTGCCGCCGAGCTGGCGAGATATTGTGGTGGTCGGGTTGTTGATCGCCCTTCCGGTGGGATTGATCGCCGAACAGCCGGATCTGGGCACGGCGGTGCTGGTGGCCGCGGCTGGCACGTTCGCACTGTTCCTGTCCGGCATGGCGTGGTGGCGCATGGGCGTGCTGGTCGCTGCCGTCGTCGGCATGGTCCCGCTCGGCTGGCACTTTGCGCACCAATACCAGCGCGATCGTGTACTGACCATGCTCAACCCCGAATCCGATCCGCTCGGCAATGGCTGGCACATCATTCAATCGCAGATCGCGGTGGGCTCAGGCGGAATATTCGGCAAGGGCTGGCTGCACAGCACGCAGGCGCGGCTGGACTTCCTGCCCGAGCACACCACCGACTTCATCTTCGCGGTGTTTTCCGAAGAGTTCGGTCTGGTCGGAGTATGTGTCCTGGTTGCGTTGTATGCCTTCATCATCGGCCGCTGCCTGTGGATTGCGATGGAGGCGCGCGATACTTATTCACGCCTGCTCGCCGGCGCGATTGGCATGAGCCTGTTCGTGTACGTGTTCGTCAATGGCGGCATGGTGGCCGGCATGCTGCCGGTGGTCGGCGTGCCGATGCCGATGATCAGCTATGGCGGCACCTCGGCGGTGTCGCTGCTGACTGGTTTCGGCGTGTTGATGTCGATCCACGCCAACCGCAAGTTACATAGCTGAATCCGGTCATCATCGCTTCAGCGCAAGGCCAGAAGTTGCCTGGGCCTGCATGATAGGCTCTCGACGATCTCACGTTCTTCCGCCCGCGAAGGCCCCGCATGACCCAGCGTTTCCCGTCCCATTCGACCCGCTACGTGGTCATGTTGCTGCTGTTGTGGATCGGTGCGACGCAGGCGGCGCTGGCCGCCACCCATCCGGGCCAGGCCGAGCTCGTGCGCGAGGTGGCTGCGGATACGGGCAAGCGTCCGCAGGCGCTGAACACGCTGCTGGATGGCGCGATAAAACAGCAGAGCATCCTCGATGCGATCAGTCGCCCGGCCGAGGGCAGGCCATGGAAAGATTACCGACCGATCTTCATGACTCCCGCACGCATCGACGGTGGCATCGCGTTCTATCAGGCGCACCGCGCGCTGCTGGATCGGGTGGCCGGCGAGTATGGTGTGCCGCCGCAGTACATCGTGGCGATCATCGGGGTGGAGACCAATTACGGCCGGATCGTCGGCCATTACAAGGTGCTCGATGCATTGGTGACGCTGGCTTTCTACTATCCGCCGCGCGCCCGGTTTTTCCGCGAGCAGTTGAAGACCCTGCTGGAGCTTCCCGACAGCAAGCTCGCCGGTCCGGTGGACAGTCTGGTCGGCTCTTATGCTGGAGCCCAGGGCTGGGGGCAATTCATGCCCTCGAGCATCCGTGATTTCGCCGTGGATGAAGACCACGACGGCCATATCGACCTGCATGATTCGGCCGATGACATCGTGGCCAGCGTCGCCAATTATCTCCATGCGCACGGCTGGCAGGCGGATGCCCCGATCGCGGCGCGGGCGCAGCCTGACACGCAGGCGCACGTTGTCACGGTGACGGATGCCACGCCCCAATGGCCGGTGGAGCAATTCGAGGCCTGGGGCTACGGCCCATTGGAGCGCCTGGACCCGGGCCGGTTGGCCAGCCTGCAGAAATTTGATGGGGCGAACGGGCCGGAATACTGGCTCATGTTCCAGAATTTCTACGTGATCACCCGTTACAACCGCAGCCCGATGTATGCCATGGCGGTCGATCAGTTGGCCCAGGCCATTGCCGCCGGCGTGACGCAGGCGGACGCGGCGCGATGAGAGCGCTCGGCGTCGCCAGCATGCTGCTGGCGAGCATCCTGCTGGTCGCCTGCAGCGGCAACCGCAGCCGGCCCGCGCACGGCAGCACCGGTCAGCGTA
>JBDTKM010000090.1:0-4683 GCA_039935315.1 Rhodanobacter sp.
CAAGGCAAAACTGACCACCAGAAAGTCGTTCGGTTTTCGAACCTTCCATGGCGCTGAAATCGCCTTGTATCACGCCCTCGGCGCTCTACCCGAGGCGGAGTTCACCCACAAATTCTGCTGAAGAGCCAAAAAAAACGACCCGCTGCATGGCCGAAAAGCCGACTCAGGTTAGAATGACAGCTTCACTCAGTGCTGGCGTGCCCTGTCAGACACCCCGGTTGGTCAAGGAATCACCCATGAAAATTCTGGTCGGCTACAAACGCGTCGTGGATTACAACGTGCGCATTCAGGTCAAGCCGGATGGCAGCGGCGTGGTCACCGATGGCGTCAAGCTGTCGGCCAACCCGTTCGACGACATCGCGCTGGAAGAAGCGCTGCGCCTGCGCGAAAAGGGCGTGGCCGACGAGGTAGTGGTTGTCGGTATCGGCCCGGCCAACCTCACCGCCCACCTGCGCAACGGCCTGGCGATGGGCGCCAATCGCGCCATCCACGTCACTACCGAGGACGCCGTGCAGCCGCTGACCGCCGCCCGCATCTTCCTCAAGCTGATCGAAAAAGAACAGCCCGGTCTGGTGATCCTGGGCAAGCAGGCGATTGATGACGACGCCAACCAGACCGGCCAGATGCTGGCTGCGCTGTGGGACCGTCCGCAAGCCACCTTCGCCGGCAAAGTCGAGATCGCCGACGGCAACGCTACGGTCACCCGCGAGGTCGATGCCGGCCTGGAAGTGATCGAGGTCGACCTGCCTGCAGTGATCACCACCGACCTGCGCCTCAACGAACCGCGCTTCATCAAGCTGCCGGACATCATGAAGGCCAAGTCCAAGCCGATCGATGTGATCGAATTCGCTTCGCTGGGAGTAGCCGCGAACGACGACCTGAAAACCACTGCCTATGCCCCGCCGCCCAAGCGCAGCAAGGGCGTGATGGTGAAGGACGCCGCCGAACTCGTCGCCGCCCTGAAACAGAAAGGCTTGCTGTAAACCACCCCGCCCCTCTCCCTCCCGGAGAGGGGGCCGAAGGCCGGGTGAGGGTACGCGCGAAGCCGGCAGCAGCGGCTCCCGAACCCTCTTCCAAATCCCACCCTCCCGCACGGAGATTCTGCAGAGTTCCGAACCGGCGAGAGGCACAAGAAAAGAGAACCAATCATGAGCAAAATCCTGGTCATCGCCGAACACCTGGACGGCAAACTCAACCTCTCCACCGCGCGTGCCGTGAGCGCCGCCAGCGCGGTCAAGCCGGAGGCGATCGATGTTCTGGTGCTGTCCGACGCAGCGGACGCGATCGCCGCCGATGCTGCCAGGATCGACGGCGTGAGCCGCGTGCTTACCGTCACGCGCAGCGAGAACGCGCACGACCTGGCTGCCGTGCTGGCCCCGCAGGTGGCCAAGGCGACTGCCGGCTACAGTCACCTGTTCGCACCCTCCACTACGTTCGGCAAAGACCTGGCCCCGCGTGTCGCCGCCCTGCTCGGCGTAGCACAGATCAGTGACGTGATGAGCGTCGAAGCCAGCCACACATTCAAGCGCCCGATCTACGCGGGCAACGCGATCATTACCGTCGAGGCCGATCCCACCCATACCGTGGTTGCCACCATCCGCACCGCGTCCTGGCCAGCGGCCGCCAGCGGCAGCAATAGCGCGCCGGTCGAGGCGCTGACCGTCGACGTCAGCCTGCCTGCGCACACCCGCTTCGTGGAGCTTAGACAGGGCAGCAGCGATCGCCCCGACCTGCAGAGTGCGAGCAAGGTCGTCTCCGGTGGCCGCGGCGTAGGCTCGAAGGAAAACTTCGACATCATCTACAAGTTCGCCGACAAGATCGGCGCAGCCGTCGGTGCCTCCCGCGCCGCCGTCGACGCCGGCTACTGCCCCAACGAAATGCAGGTCGGCCAGACCGGCAAGATCATCGCCCCGGAGCTGTACATGGCGATCGGTATCTCCGGTGCGATCCAGCACCTTACGGGCATCAAAGACGCGGGCACGATCGTGGCGATCAACAAAGATGGGGAGGCGCCGATCTTTGAGATTGCTGACTTCGGCCTGGTCGGAGACTTGTTCAGGATAATTCCCGAGCTGGAAGCGGCGCTGGACTAAGCCCGTGGATACTGAGGCGGTCGACGCTTTCCGTACACATTTCAGACCTACATCACTCGATATCAGACGCCATGAATAGCATCGTTCCTGTGAACGCCTTAGACCGCCACATCGCGCCGCTGAGCGAGACACTCCAACGCGCCGCCGCCGACGTGATCGCCAGCGGTTACTACGTGCTTGGACCCCAAGTGAAGGCGTTCGAGAGCGAATTCGCTGCCTGGTGCGGGGTAGATCACTGCGTTAGCGTGGCAAATGGCACCGAAGCACTTGAGCTGGGCCTTCGCAGCCTCGGCATTAAGCGGGACACGTGCGTTGCGCTGGTCGGCAACGCCGCGATGTACGGGACGACAGCAACTCTGGCTTGCGGAGCCGAACCGGTCTTTGTGGACGTTGACCCGGTGACTCTGCTGATGGATCCGAAATCGCTGGAAGCGATTTTGGCCACACGAACTATTGACGTGGTCATCGTTACCCATCTTTACGGCAGGCTCGCCGACATGCCGCCCTTTCTGGCGCTGGCGCAAAAACACGGTTTCGCGATCTTCGAGGATTGCGCCCAGGCGCACGGGGCGGCCGATGCAGCCGGTCGCAAGGCCGGCAGCTTCGGACAAGCCGCAAGTTTCAGCTTCTATCCGACCAAAAACCTTGGCGCGTTAGGTGATGGTGGCGCGGTAATCACCGCCGATCCGAACACCGCCAACAGGCTGCGCCAGCTACGTCAGTACGGTTGGGCTGCGAAATACCGCAACGAGCTCGCCGGCGGTCGCAATAGTCGTCTTGATGAGATACAGGCGAGTTTCCTGCGCGTGCTGCTGCCCCACGTGGGAGAGTGGAACGCGCGTCGGCGCGACATCGCGAACCGCTATTCCCGCGAGATACGCCATACTCAGATAGCCGTACCCGCACCCAGCGGTGACGAGTTCGTTGCTCACCTCTACGTGGCGCGCACCGGCAATCGGGCGGGCCTGCAGGCACATCTGACCGAGGCCGGTATTGCCAGCGAAGTACACTATCCACTACCTGACTACCGCCAGCCGCTGTTCGGTGACCTGTATGCTGGAGTCACGCTACCGGTGACCGAGGACGCGTGCGGTAAGGTAATCACACTGCCGTGTTTTCCTGAGCTCACCGACGACGAGGTAACGCGGGTCATTGAGGCTTGCAACCGGTGGTAAACCCGCGCTACTCCGTCGTCATTCCGGTCTACAAGAACGAAGGGTCAATCGACCCGCTCCTTCATGCGCTGGAAGAGCTGGCCATGACACTGGATGGCGCGCTTCAGGTTGTATTCGTCGTCGACGGCAGCCCGGACCAGAGCTTTGCGCGGCTGGATGGCGGCCTGGCCAGCGTCAGTTTTCAGGCTCGACTAGTGTTGCTGTCGCGTAATTTCGGAGCGTTTGCAGCGATCCGCTGCGGGCTGGCCGAAGCAAGCGGCGACTTCATTGGTGTGATGGCAGCTGATATGCAGGAGCCTCCTGCACTGATGCTTGAATTTTTCGCTGCGCTGACTAGCAAGCCGCTTGACGTAGTGTTCGGCCAGCGTCTGGGCCGCGCGGATCCGGGCCTCGGCAAGCTGGCCTCAAACCTGTTCTGGGCGACCTATCGCCGATTCGTGCAGCCGGACGTGCCAGCCGGCGGGGTGGATGTTTTTGCACTCACCGCAGCATTTCGTGATCGTCTCGTATCGATGGGAGAGGCCAACAGCAGCCTGCTCGGCCTGCTGTTCTGGCTCGGCGGCAGGCGCGAATTCGTCGGCTACACGCGGCTTGAGCGCGAGCATGGCAAGAGTGCCTGGACCATCAAGAAGAAGGTGACCTATCTGCTGGATAGCATCTTCGCTTTTTCGGACCTGCCGGTACGTGTGTTGATGACCATCGGTCTGATCGGCCTTGGCGTGGCGTTTCTGCTTGGACTGCTTGTGTTCGTCACGCGCCTGTCCGGGCTCTACCAGGTTCCAGGCTATGCCGGCTCAATGCTGGCTATCCTCTTTTTCGGCGCGTTGAACACGTTTGGCATTGGCATCGTCGGTAACTATGCCTGGCGAGCCTACGAGAACACCAAGCAGCGTCCGCTCAATATCGTTTCCATGCGAGTGGATTTTCCAGGGCAACCCAGATGAACCATTTCGTGCACGACAAGGGTTTGTGCGAGTCGTCGAAGATCGGCGAAGGCACGCGCATCTGGGCCTTTGCCCACATACTCCCAGGCGCCACCATCGGCGCCCACTGCAATATTTGTGACGGCGTATTCGTGGAGAACGACGTCAGCGTCGGTGACCACGTCACGGTCAAATGCGGGGTGCAGCTGTGGGATGGCGTGACGCTGGAAAACAACGTCTTCGTCGGCCCCAATGCCACCTTCACCAACGACATGCGCCCGCGCAGCCAAGCATATCCCGAACAGTTTCTGCGCACGGTGGTGGAGCAGGGTGCGTCCATCGGCGCCAACGCCACCATCCTGCCCGGCATTCGCATCGGCCGCAACGCCATGGTCGGCGCCGGCGCGGTGGTGACGCGTTCGGTACCGCCCAATGCGGTGGTGGTGGGCAATCCCGCCAAGATCGTGGGCTACGCCGACACCGATACCGTCA
>JBDTKM010000091.1:0-3367 GCA_039935315.1 Rhodanobacter sp.
GCGCACCCGCATAGCAGCGGAACTGGACCGCATTGACCTGACCGCGAGGGCGAAGGACAGGGCGCGGACGCTGTCGGGCGGCAACCGCCGCAGGGTCGAACTGGCTAGGGCGCTGCTGCACGAGCCGGTGGTACTGTTGATGGACGAACCCACGGTGGGGCTCGATCCCGCCTCGCGCGCGCACTTGGTGGAGTACGTTCACGCGCTGTGTGCGCATCGTGGCGTGGGCGTCCTGTGGGCGACCCACCTCGTCGATGAAGCTGAATCTGCCGACCGGGTCATCATCCTGCACAGTGGCCACTGGGTCGCTGCCGGCACGCCCGCCGCCTTGCGTGAACAAACCGGTTGTCATTCGCTGCGCGACGCCTTCCTCGAATTGACCGGTGAAGCGCCGGCAGAAAAGCAGGAGAGCGTCTGATGCTGCCGCAGTGTCGATCACTGCATGCCCTCGCCGTGCTGCAGTTGACCGCACGGGCGTGGGTCTGCACCACCAATCCCGCTATGGTCCGTGGCAAGCTCGCGTCTGTTAACCACAAAAAGGTCCTGCCATGTCGGCTGTGAGCCACGTCCTGCAGGCGCTGGCGGCGCTTTCCTCGCGTGAGACGGTCAAGTTCATGCACCAGCGCGGGCGATTGATCTCCGCGGTGGTACGGCCGAGCCTGTGGCTGCTCATTTTTGCAGCCGGTTTTCGGGACGTCTTCGGTGTCTCCGTGATTCCGCCGTATTCAACCTATATCGAGTACCCGGTCTACGTGGTGCCCGGGCTGGTGGGCATGGTTCTGTTGTTCAATGGCATGCAGTCCTCGTTGGCGATGGTCTACGACCGTGAGATGGGACTGATGCGGCTGCTGCTGACGGCGCCGCTGCCGCGCTCGGTGTTGCTGACTTGCAAGCTGCTCGCGGGAACCTTCCTGTCGATCCTGCAGGCGTATGCGTTTTTCGCGATCTGCGCGATGTTTCAGCTTGACCTGCCGTGGTGGCCAGGCTTGCTACTGGCATTACCGGCCATGTTTCTCACCGGGCTGATGCTGGGGGCGATGGGCTTGCTGGTGTCCGTTTACATCAAGCAGATCGAGAACTTCGCCGGCGCCATGAACTTTGTGATCTTTCCAATGTTCTTCCTGTCGCCAGCGCTTTACCCATTGTGGAAATTGCAGGAATCCGGAGCCGTAATTGTTTACCAGTTGGCCCGCATCAATCCGTTTACCTACGGCATCGATCTGATTCGCTACGCGATGTACGGGCAGATGAACTGGCTTGCGTGCGGCGTGGTTGTCGCCGCGCTCATCGTCTTTCTGGGGCTGGCGATATGGGGCTACGATCCGCAGCGCGGCGTGGTGCGGCAAAAGCGCCAAGGCAGCTGAGCACTGCACTTCCTGAAAGACTGTCGTGAGCGATAGCGTTCCGTACCGGCGTCCGCTGGACGCGCGTATCCGGGCGTGGCAAAGGCGTGCTGTGGCGAGTCGTCCAGGCTCCACAGTTCAGCCACTTGCGCAGTCGCTCCCGCCCAAGCCGTGGGGGGCAGGGGTTTACCTGCAGCCTATCGTGAAAGTTTTGCAGTGACTCCCATGGGGCGGTTGTACCGCATGCGGCACACTCATCTGTCACGAATCTGATACAGGACGAGTGACAGGCGGCCAAGTGACAGCTCCAAGTTACTGAATCACTGCTTGCGGCCTTCTGCGGAAACTGGCATCTGATGTGCATGGTACGTTCCGGGCGGAGCGCCTCGGCGCAGGGTTGACGGTTATGAGGAACGACTGATCATGAAAACACGCGCAGCGGTTGCGTGGGAGGCGGGGCAGCCGCTCCACATCGAAGAAGTGGACTTGGAAGGACCCAAAGCTGGCGAAGTCCTGCTGCGCATCGTCGCGACTGGGGTCTGCCACACAGACGCGTATACGCTCTCCGGTGCCGATCCCGAAGGTTTGTTCCCGGTGATCCTGGGTCATGAAGGTGGCGCCATCGTCGAGGAAGTCGGCGCAGGAGTGACCTCACTCAAGCCCGGTGACCACGTGATTCCCCTTTACACACCCGAATGCGGCGAGTGTGAGTACTGCCTGTCAGGCCTCACCAACCTGTGCCAGAGGATCCGGGTGACCCAGGGAAAGGGCGTGATGCCGGACGGTACGTCGCGATTTTCGTTCAAGGGCAAGATGCTGCATCACTATATGGGCACCAGCACCTTCTCCGAATACACCGTGTTGCCCGAAATATCGGTCGCGAAGATCAATCCGAAGGCGCCACTTGAAAAGGTTTGCCTGCTCGGCTGCGGGATCACGACGGGTGTTGGCGCGGTGTTGAATGTGGCCAAGGTCCGGCCCGGTTCGACGGTGGCGGTGTTCGGTCTGGGGGCGATTGGTCTTGCCGTGGTGCAGGGTGCGGTGATGGCGAAAGCGTCACGCATCATCGGGGTCGACGTCAACCCGGACAAGTGGCCGATGGCCGAGGCGATGGGTGCGACCGACTTCGTCAACCCCAAGGAGTACGATCTGCCGATTCAGCAGGTGATCGTCGACAAGATGAATGGCGGCGTCGATTACTCTTTCGAGTGCATTGGCAATGTCAACGTGATGCGCTCGGCGCTGGAGTGCTGCCACAAGGGATGGGGTGAGGCGACAATCATCGGTGTCGCGGCAGCCGGGCAGGAGATCAGCACGCGACCATTTCAACTCGTTACCGGGCGCGTCTGGCGCGGCGCCGCATTTGGCGGGGTGAAGGGTCGCTCGCAGCTGCCTGGTTACGTGGACTCGTATCTGGAAGGCAAACTGAAAGTGGACGAGTTCATCTCCAAAGTGCTGCCCCTTGAGAGAATTAACGATGCCTTCGATCTGATGCACGAAGGCAAAGTCATCCGTACGGTGATTCATTACCATAGCGCCGTGGCATAACCCTGTAATTTACTTTTCAACTGGAGAGACTTCATGAGCAGCACCAAGATCCACCCCGCCGTCGACGACGGTGTCAAGCAAGGAACTCCTGGATTTTCCGGCAGCACCTTGGTATGCAAGTGCGCGACCGATCAGGTCGAGGTAACGGTGGACAACGAGTTCCTGTTCAATCATCTGTGCGGCTGCACCAAGTGCTGGAAGCCGAACGGCGCGGACTTCTCAATGCTGGCCGCGGTGCCCAGCGACAAGGTCAAGGTCACCAAGCATGAGGAAAAGCTGAAAGTAGTGAACAAGAGCGCCGCGTTGCACCGCCACGCCTGCACGGGTTGCGGTGCCCACATGTATGACACCGTTCCGGATCCGACTCACGTGTTCCACGGCTTCATCTTCATCCATCCGGAACTATCGCGGCAGGCGGGATATGCGCCACCGACATTCGCGGCATTTGTGTCCTCGATCATCGAAGGTGGGGTACC
>JBDTKM010000092.1:0-8504 GCA_039935315.1 Rhodanobacter sp.
GGCATCGTAGTCGTAGCTGGTGGTCTGGGCGGCGTAGTGATCGGATGGACCACCTTGGAAATTGGCGCCATTCATGAAGCCGAAACTGGTGCCGCCTTCGAACATGTACAGGTTCACCGAGTCGCCCTGCGCCAGCATCCACGCCAGTTCCTTCGCCTGCATCGCCGCATCGGTATGCGCGTGCTCGCCGCCCCACGCATCGAACCAGCCAGCCCAGTATTCGCCGGCCATGTGCGGCTGACCGGGGCGCAATTTTTCCAGCTTCTCAAACGCGCTCTTCGCCTCGCCGGGTGCGAAATTGACCACCGCCAGTACGCCCGGCAGCACGTCGTTCGCCAGCATGTCGGCGCCATCGGAGGTGAACAGCAGGTTCTGGCCGAGGCCGGCGCGGATCAGCGCATGATGGATGTCTTCCATGTAGGCGCGATCGCTGCCGTAGGAGCCGTATTCGTTCTCCACCTGCACGGCGATGATCGGGCCACCACGCGCGGCCATCAGCGGCGCCAGTTGCTGGCCCAGGCGCTGGAAATACGTATCGACTGCGGCGAGGTAGGCCGGGTCCTGCGTGCGCACCTGCAGGTGCGGATCGGCGAACAGCCACGCCGGAAAACCGCCGGCCTCCCACTCGGCGCAAACGTACGGACCGGGCCGCAAAATCACGTTGAGGCCCTCCGCCTGCGCCATCCGTACGAACGCCGCCACGTCGTTGCGGCCGCTGAAATCAAAGTGACCGCGCTGCGGTTCCAGCGCATTCCAGAACACGTACGTCTCGATCGTGTTCAAGCCCATCGCGCGCGCCTTGCGCAGGCGGTCGCGCCAATACGCGCGCGGGATGCGCTGAAAATGCATCGAGCCGGAAATGATCTGGTATGGCTTGCCTTGACGCACGAAGTGATCACCCTGGATGGTGACCGGGCCGATCGCTGGCACCGTTGCCGCGGCGTAGCTGCCCAGACTCGCGACCAGCAGCAGGGCCGCCAGTGCAGCGTTCCATATTGACCACTTCATGCGTGCACCTCGAACGACGGCGGCGCACCACCATGCTTCTCAGGTTCGGCCCCCATCGCAAACCACCGCTGACCGCCAGCGACCCGATCGGCATGGCCCAACCCGATGCGACTGCAAGACCGGCCATGCCACTGCAAGGACGGTAGCGGCCAGAAACTTCGACGTGTGAGCATGCGAGAACCTCGTGTCAGCCGGTCGCGCTGCATATCAAGCGCGCAATAGCCCGGGACGACGTTGATGAAGATCGACGATGAGTTCGCCGAACAAGGTATTCGCCCAGGCGAACCAGGCGCGGGTGAAATGCGCGGAATCATCCTGGTCAAACGCTTCGTGCATGAAGCCCGTGCCGGCATCGGTATCGCGCAGCCAGCGCAGGCACTGGGCGATTTCGGCGCGGTCGTCGCTGGTCAGCGCACGCAGCATGATCGACATCGGCCAGATCATGCGCAGCCCCTCGTGCGGACCGCCGATGCCTTCGGCAGCACGGCCGCGGAAGAAATACGGATTGTGCGTGCTCCATGCCCGTGCGCGCGTGCGCTGGTAGAGCGGATCGGTGCGCGCACAGCAACCCAGGTAAGGCAGGCTCAACAGGCTGGGCACGTTGGCGTCGTCCATGAACAGCTGATTGCCGTAGCCGTCGACCTCGTAGGCCCAATGCGTGGTGCCATCCGCAGCGCGCATCTGCCCGTCGCGATGGGTGGCCTGCTCCACTTCGACAGCCAGTGATTCGCACTGCACGGCGAAGTCCTCGTCGTGATGCATTGCCCGGCTCATCTGCGCCAACTGACGCAACACCACCACGGCGAACAGATTGGACGGCACCAGCAGCGGGTACAGGCAGGCATCGTCTGATGGCCGGAACATCGAGTGGATCATGCCGTTGGGGCGCGTCGGGTTGCCGTAGCCGCCGAGAAACTGGCTCTCGGTGGGTACCGCCGAGGCGCGCTGGAAGTGATACGGACCCTGCCCGTGCTTGCGCTGCTGTTCGCGGAAAGTGGCCAGTACCCGATGCATCGCCTGGCGCCAGTCATCGTCGAACGGTTCGGTGTCGCCGGTAGCCTGCCAGTAGCCATGCGCCAGCCGGATCGGATAGCACAGCGAATCGATTTCCCATTTGCGCTCGCCCACGCCCGGCTTCATGTCGGTGAGATCGGTGCGCGCCCAATCCAGCGGCGCGTCGTGTGCAGCCGGCATGAAGGCATTGGCGTAGGGATCGATGCGGATGCAGCGCGCCTGCCGTCGGATCAGGCCACGGAACAGCCGCTGCAGCGCCGCGTCGCCTTTCGCCAGCGGCACGTAGGGATGTACCTGGGCGGAGGAATCGCGCAGCCACATCGCGTCGATGTCACCGGTGATCACGAAGGTGTCGGGCTTGCCGTCCAGGGTGCCCACCTCGACCGTGGTGTCGAGCGTGTTCGGATAGCAGTTGCCGAACATCCAGGCCAGCTTGGGATCGGCGATGCTCGCGCGCACCGTGGCCAGCTGACGCTCGACCGCCGCGCTGACAAATTTGCGCTGTGCCGGCGGCGGGCGCTTGCTCGCGCGCAGCGACGGCTCGGCGGCGGACGCCTGCGCGATGCCAGCCACGCCCAGCGCCGATGATGCACCGGCCAGTCCCATCCATTTCAGCAGCTCGCGACGTGTCGGCATGGACGGATACTCCCTCGTGCTCAGTGCGGCAGCGGCTGCTGACCATGAATGGTGAAGTCGGCTGACACGCCCTGCGTAAAGCCAGGCTGGCCACCACCCATGAAAATTTGATACGCCCCTGCTTCCACGGCGCGCATCCCGCTCGCGTCCACCGAACTGAGATCGCGTGGCGACAGGGTGAACCGCAGCTGGCGGCGCTCGCCTGCCGCCAGCTGCACACGCCGGAAGCCGACCAGTGCATGGCGCGGCGCCAGCGGTGTCTGCGGCGGCACCAGGTAGACCTGCACCACTTCGTCACCTGCGCGCGTGCCGTCGTTGCGCACTTCGACGCCAACGTTGAGTGACTGGCCTGCCGCCAGCTGTGCGGCCGACAGCGTGGGCTTGCTGTAGGCGAAGTGCGTAAAACTCAAACCGTAGCCAAACGGATACAGCGGCGTGCCGGTGAAATAGCGATAGGTGCGCCCCTTCATCGCATAGCTGACATAGGGCGGTAGGTCGCGCGTACTGCGGTAGAACGTCACCGGCAGGCGCCCACTCGGGTTGCTGTCGCCGGCCAGGGTTTGCGCGATGGCGGTACCGCCCTGCTCGCCCGGATACCACGCCGCCAGAACCGCATCGGCGTGTTCCTTGGACCAGTTCAGCGCCACCGCACTGCCGGACATCAGCACCACGACCAGCGGCTTGCCACTGCTGGCGGCGCGCTCAAGCAGGTCACGCTGTGCGGCCGGCAGCTCGAGCTGGGTGCGGTCGCCGCCATCGAAGCCGGGCAGTTCGACCTGCAGCTCCTCGCCCTCGACATCCGGCGACAGGCCGACGAAGGCGACTACCACGTCGGCCTGCTGCACCGCCGCCTGCGCCTGCGCCAGCTGCACCGGCGCCGGTGCCAGCCACTGCAGCCGGATACCCTGGTCCTGGCCGCTGTGCACCAACTCCAGCCGGACATCGTGCGGCCGCGCATCGGTGAAGTGCATCGGCACCTGCAGATGCTTGCCATCGCCGTGATCGTCGAGTACCAATTTGCCGTCAACATACAGGCGCACCGGATCATGCCCGGCACAGTCGAAACAGCGATCAACATGCACCGCCAACGTATAGTCGCCCGGGCCGGGCGGTAGCAGCTGGCCAGTCCAGCGCACAGCGTAGCGAGCCGCGTTCATCCCGGGCAGCGGCGCGACATGATCCCAGTCGAAATCGATGCGCCGGTCGGTGCGCTCGGCATGTGGCGTACCGGTGAGGTCGGTACCGTCGTAGTAGGCACCGCGAAGCCCGAGATGGCCGTGCCCGTCGCGCAGCGCGGTCTCGGGGATCGGAATCGGCACGCCGGCAGCGATCGGTGCGCCCTGCGCATAACTGATGTGATCCGCACCAAAGCGTGTGCGCAGCGCTTGCAGTGGCGTCACCGGCTCCCGTGCCGTGCCGTGGTAGTTGGCTTCCAGCGTTTCCAGCGTGTCGGCATTGGGACCGATCACCGCCAGCCGCACGCCGGCGCGCAACGGCAAGATGCCGTGTGCGTTCTTCAGCAGCACCAGCGACTCCAGCGCCGCACGCAGCGCGAGCTGCCGGCTGGACTGCGTGTCGACCTGATCGGCATCGATATGGGCGTAGGGACTGTCCGCCATCGGGGCCAGTTCACCCAGCCGATAGCGCGCGCTGAACAGGCGCACCAGGGCGCGATCGATCAGCGCCGTGCTGACGTAGCCCTGCTGCACCGCCGGGGCGAGATCGGCATACGCGTAGCCGCAGTCCAGATCGGTGCCGGCGCGCAGGGAAGCGGCCGCCGACTGCGCGTTGTCGGGCTTGAAGTAGTGGAACTTGGTCATGTCGTCGACCGCATCGCAATCGGACACGACATAGCCACGAAACCCCCAGTCACGCCGCAGCCGCTGGCCCAGCAACCACGGATCAGCGCACACCGGTGTGCCGTGCAACGCGTTGTAGGCGCACATCACCGAATCGGCGTGGCCGTCGACGATGGCACGGCGGAAGGCCGGCAGATAGGTTGCCTCCAGATCGTGCGGCGAGACGTCGATGTCAAAACCATGTCGACCGGCTTCCGGGCCGCTATGCGCAACCAGATGTTTGGGTGTGGCGATCGCCCGCGGATGCGCCGGATCGTCACCCTGGATGCCGCCAATGAAACTCACCGCGAGCTGCCCGGTGAGGAACGGATCTTCGCCGTAGGTTTCCTGGCCACGGCCCCAGCGCGGGTCGCGAAAAATGTTGATGTTCGGCGACCAGATCGTCAGCCCCTGGTAGCGGCCATGGTCGTGGCCCGCACCGATCGCGTTGAAGCGTGCGCGCGCCTCCGTCGACACCACCGTACCAACGTCGTGCAGCAAGGCCGGGTCCCAGCTCGCCGCCAAGCCGATCGCTTGCGGAAACACGGTGGCGTAGCCACCGCGCGCCAGCCCGTGCAGACCCTCGCCCCACCAGGCGTAGGCCGGCACATTCAGACGCGGGATGGCCGGTGCGCCGCTCTGCACCTGCGCCACCTTTTCAGCCAGAGTCATCTTGCCGACCAGGGCCACCGCCCGCGCATGAGCGGCGTCCTGCACCGGCGGGTCGCCCGCGTGTGCCGCACTTATCGAGACCAGTGCGAGTGCGCAGGCGAGCACATGCGCAGACCAGTGCCGGTCACCTCGACCGGGGACGACGCCTGACCGGACACGGCTCATGGCGACCTGCCCGCACCCATTGCGTCGGCCAGGCTGGTGATCTTCAGGGCGTGGCGCAGATCGTCGAGCGAGAGCTTGCTGTGCACCGTCAGCGTGACCGTTTCGCCGGGCAGCAGGTTGAAGGCATTGTCGGAAAGTTCGGCGTCGCGATCACCGAATGACACCCACACGTCGCGCGCCAGCGCCGCGGCGGTCACGGTAAGCTGGTAACCGCCCGCGGACGACGCCAGGCTGGCATGGATGCCGGCCGGCGGCAGCGCCAGGTTCTTGGGCTCATCGAAGAACACCAGATTGCGCGACAGCGTGCGTGCGCCGTCCACCCAGTCGAACACCGCAAACGTGGTCTTCGGGTCGGCTCCGTGCAGCAGCTCAGCATCGGTATAGCTCGCCACCGACGTGCTGGACAGCGGCGCCAGAGTCGCCTCGCCCGCGGCCTGCGAGAGCAGCTTGCCGTCGAATGACAGCACCCGCATGCGCCAATGCGCCGGCATCGTGGCAGTGTGGTCGGACACCAGCGACACCGTGGTGGTGCCGTGGTTGCGCAAGGCAGCCAGCATCGTCGGAGCGTAGAAACGCCGCGCGTGGAATTGCAGCGCCTTCCAGCGGCCGAAGTAATCGATGCTCGACCACGACGCCCCCGGCCACACATCGTTGAGCTGCCAGTACAGCGAGCCCATCGCCTGCGGTCGCGAAGCGCGCAGATGTTCGGCAGCCAGCTGGATACCATGCGCCTGCATCACCTGGCTGAGATAAACGAAGGAAGCAAAATCCTTCGGCTCGCCGTAGGCCCGCCGGATGTACAGCAGCAGGCGCTGGTTGCCGTTGCCACTGTCGTACTTTTGATGCGCACGCATCACCGTCGATTCCGGCGTGCGATCGCCGGGATTCGTGAACGCATCGATGGTGCGCATCACCGGAAACGACTGCAGGCCGTATTCGGACTGGAAGCGCGGCGTGACGTTGAGGTACTCCTCCACCGGCTTGGCCGTGCCGGACCACACATCCCAGTAGTGGTAATCGCCATCATCCAGCACGTTGGACGGCCCGTCGTAGTCGGTGCTGGGGGTGCTGGCCCAGTACGGCACGTCCGGCGCATAGCGGGTGACCACGTTGCGCAGCACGTTGCCGAACAGGTTGACCATGCCGGTGACGACGCGCTCGCGCTCGTCGGGGGAGATGCTTTTCTTGAAGGCCTGGCGATCGGACCAGGATTCCCAGCCCGTCTGCACTTCGTTGTTGCCGACCCAGATCACGACGCTGGGATGATCGCGCAGGCGCTTGACCTGCTCGATCGCCTCCTGCCGCGTGTTTTCGCGATAGGCCACGTCATACGGCGGAATCGACCCGCCGAACATGAAGTCCTGCCAGATCATCAGGCCAAGCCGGTCGGCCGTGGCGTAGAACGCATCGGACTCGTAGTAGCCGCCGCCCCAAACGCGCAGCATGTTCATGTTGGCGTCGCGCGCCGATTGCAGTACATGCTGCATCTGGGCCGGCGTCGCCCGGGTGGGAAAGCTGTCGAACGGAATCAGGTTGGCGCCCTTGGCGAATACCGGAATACCGTTGACCACGAACTCGAAACTCTTGCCCCAGGCGTCCTTGCGCCGGCGCAGTTCGACTGTGCGCAATCCGGTCGCATGTTGCGCCTGATAGAGCTCGCCATTGGCGTCGCTCAGCGTGGCTTTGAACGTGTACATGTCCTGCGCGCCGTAACCGGCCGGATACCACAATTGCGGTTGCTCGATGCGCAATGGCAGGCTGATCGTGTTGCTGCCCGGGTCCACGGTGATGGCGCGCGTCACACGGGTGACGGTGGCGCCGTTCGGCCCGATCACGTCGATCGTGGCGTTCAGCGACTGCTGGTGGTCGACATCAACCTCCAGTTGCGCCTCCAGTTGTGCAGCCTCCTTGCCCACCCGCAACTGCGCCACGTGGAAGTCGGCCACCCGCAGGTTATCCCAGCTGTCCAGATGCACGTGCTGCCAGATGCCCTCCGTGACGATGCGCGGACCCCAGTCCCAGCCGTACTGGTACTGCGCTTTGCGGATGTAGTTGGCGGTCTGCTTGCCCTTGGGCTCGTCGCCGAAGGCCGAATCGAACTCGCCCGGCAACGCATACGGCTGTTTCAGCAGCCACGGCAGCAGCCGTTTGATCGGCGAATACAGGCGCACCTCCAGCGTATTGCTGCCGGCATGCAGCCAGGCCTTGGCCGGCATCCGCCAGCGCCGGAACATGTTGTCGGTCGAGGCCAGCTTGTGGCCATTGAGGTAGACGTCGGCAAACGTGTCCAGCCCATCGAACACCAGCGCCACGTGCCCGCGTGCCAGCGTGGCGGGATCCACCGTGAAGGTGCTGCGGTACTGCCAGTCGGCCAGTCCCACCCACTGGATAGCCGCCTCGTTGTCGCGCAGGAACGGATCCGCGACCAGCCCCGCGCTCAGCAGATCGGTCTGCACCGTGCCCGGGACGGTCGCCGACCTCCAGTGCGTGGTCTTGGAATGCGCCTTGGCGTGGCTGTCGCCCGGCGCCAGGCGAAACTGCCAGCCTTGGTCGAGCGACTGCGAGCGCAGCGGCGCGCTGGCCGCCCAGCCTGGCAGCACCGGACCGAGCAGGAACGCGGCGACGGCCAACCGGCAAATCAGGCGGTGGGCATGACGCGGAAGCATACGATGGGCAGTCATCACGGCGAAGATTTCCCTGACAGATGGTGGACGGCAGGAGCCGATGATGACGCGATCAACCGCACCGTGCCGATCGCATACAGCGGACCGTCCGCTGGCGCGGTGAAACGCATGCACAGATCATGCGTGCCGACGTGCGCCGGCAGCGGGCCTTGCAAGGTGAAGCGGGCACCCAGCGTCGTGCCCGCGGGAAGTGGCAAGCGGGCGAGCACGGCGCCGTCGCAGCCATCCAGGCGCACTTCCAGCTCGCCGTGAGCGGTGACCTTCGGGTAGCTGATCACCTTGACCTGATCCTGGGCCAGCGCCAGGTTGCGCGGCAGCCGTGCAGCCTGCACCCGGATCGCCGCGATATCGTCGAGCCGGGCCGCCGGGTAGATCTTGCACGCCTCGAAGATGTCGACGTTGTAAACCGGGGTGTCGGGCGCGGCGAGGTCGGGCAACAGCGGCATGCGCAGCCCATCATCGCCGCCGGGGCAGGCCTTGAGTTCGC
>JBDTKM010000093.1:0-10517 GCA_039935315.1 Rhodanobacter sp.
TGCCAACGTGGCTTGGCCCGATAACCCCAGACCTGTGGGACAGCCTGCGCGCCGCAGGTCAACTACACGAACCCCTGCTGGTGGTCGCGGGTATGAACGATACCAACGTGCCGCCCGACATGGGACGTCACATTGCATTCTTTGCAGAAGCAGGGAGCGGCGGGCAGTTCCATTTGGTATCTGATGCCGGACATGGGGGTCTCCTGGACGAGCACATGTCCGCAGTCTGGGCTCCAATTCTCGATTTCGTCCAACGGAGGGCGGCTAGCAGCTCCGCGCCGAATCACCAAGAAGGGGCGCGTTTGACCTCGCCTAACGTGAGTCACCCGCGTCCGTTGGCTCCAGCTTCCAGCAGTTGAAACTAAATTCTTCCAACGGCCTGCTGAGCTCGTAGGCACATTGAATCACCGAGGCATCGCCGAAAGCTGGTCGTCGCGACCGCCCGCGCACCACCGCACAGCGACCATCACTCAGCAGCTGGCAACCAACAAACAACGACGGGCCACTGAATGTCGATTACTGGCCGTTATGGAAAGCTTTTCATAACGGCCAAGGCCAGCCGGTCGCCGCCTGAGTCGGGTGCCCGACAGCGCACGTTGGTGGCTTGCTCGACGCGACGTTTTGTCGGCCTTCGGCACTCTGGGGGAGTGTCCGCGTTAACGGTGCAAGACCCTGGTCGTCGGCACCAGCTTTGGGCAACGAATGTCGGTGCGCGGGGTGGACCTGGTCGGCAGTGCATAGGGCTGACCGACCGGCGACAGGCGCTCGGTCAGTGGCACCGCATCACCGTTGAGGCGCCAGTCGTAGATGACGGTGAACGCCATGACGCGCGCCACGTATTCGCGGGTTTCCTTGAACGGAATGGTGGCGATGAATAGGTCTGGCGCCAGCGTGCCTCGTGCGGCCAGCCATTGGTCCACTCGATTGGGACCGGCGTCGTACGCGGCGCTGGCGAGCCAGGGCGAACCGCTGAAGCGCGCAGCCATGTGCGCCAGGTAACGAGTGCCGAGCGCGATGTTGACCCCCGGCTCGTACAGCGACTCGGCGCCGCTCCAGGGTAGTGCGTTGCGCTTTGCAACCAGTTCGCCGGTACTCGGCACCAGTTGCATCAGACCCCGTGCATCGGCGCCGGAGTGAGCATCGTTCACCCACGCGCTTTCGGCGCGCAGGATGCCGTACGCCCACGCCGGCTCGATGCCCGCAACCTGCGCATGTGGCACCAGCCCGTCTTGCCTGACCAGCGGGAAGCGCAACGCGTACATGCGCCAGGCCCGGCCGCTGTTCAGCGTGAACACCGCGCGGTCGTACCAGCCACGCCGATTGGCCAGTTCGGCCGCCAGTTGCTGCGTGACTTGATCGGTACCTTGCAGCGCGCGGGTCCATTCGCGGCGCGCGTAGTCAGGTAGGTTCACCGCGTAGAGTTCGAAAGCGCGCAACAACCCGGCGTTGGCCAGCAGATTCTGTTCGCGTTGCGGGTCGGGAGCGAGGGTGACCGGGCACAGTGCATACGGCTGTTTGAGCTTGTCGGCGGCGAGGAAGCCGAAAAACGTCGGTTCGGTGGCCAGCGCGGCATAGTCATCGCGCGCTTGTGCTTCGCGGCCGCTGGCCGCCAGGGCGCGGGCGCGGAAATAGCGCCATTCGCCGTCTTGTTGCTGCGTCGGTGGCATGGCGTCAATAGCCGCCAACACCGCCGGCCAGTCCTGCCGCGCCAGCGCCACGCGCACGCGCCATTCGCGGCTGGCGTCGGTCTGCGCGCCAGAGGGGAGCGCGATCAGGCGGGCCAGTGCGTCGGCGTCAAAATCCGTGGCGTCGAACAGCGCCAGTGTGTAGGCAATCCGGCCGCGTTGCGTCTGTGTGAAGCGGAAGCGGCCCTGCAGGTTTTGCCATGCGTGGTCGGCGCTGGTGGATTGACGACGCGCCAGGCTCATCACGGCGAGCGCGGCCGCTTGCGTGTTGCGCGTCGTGTCGGCCCAGCCGTCGGCGGCGGTGATCGCGGCAGCCGGATCGCGTAGAGCTAACTCGAACTGGCGCGCCGTCACGGCGGCGTCCGCTGGCAGCAACGCGGCCATGGCGGCAATCGTGCTTGGTTGGTTGGCGTCCGCTGCACGGTTGATGCGATCCCACACGCGTTGCACCGTGAGCAAGCCTTGGTCGCGCGCGGCCGCGAGGACCGGATCGCAGGCAGAAGGCAGGTTGGGCTTGGCCCACAGCGCGGACAGGTCGCTGGCAAAGTTCAGCGGCTCGCTACGGGCAAGCTTGGCTTGCAACGCATCGCAGCCCAGCGCGTCGCCGAGGCCAGGCTGGTACAACGCAGTGAACGATGACCAGTCCTTGCGTCGGGCCAACTCCAGCAGGAACGCCCGGCGCAGATCCGCGGTCGGGATCCAGTCCGGATAGCGACGCAGGTAATCTTCCACCGTGGTGCGGTCGAGCTGGCGGATGTCGTGCTGCATGGCCGCTGCTGACAGGTACGGATACAGCGGGTAGTCGCGGAGTCCGCTGGCCAGCAGGCGCCAACTATTACCACCGTTGCGTGCAGTGGCATAGGCGTGGCTGAAGGCGACGCGCTGGGCGGCGTTGGGTTCGGCGGCTAACGCAGGAATCGCTGCGAGCCACGCGCCACAAAGCATCAGCGCCGCAAGCAAGGCCTGTCGGAACAAAGGAACGGACACGGTGACTCCTGTATTGTGATCGTCGATCAAGGTGAGGGACGACGACTTTTGACCCAGCGCCTCTGCAAGCGCGGTTCGAGCAGGTCGATTTGTGTGGCGACCTTGGACGACGCGCGCAGAAACGGTGACCTGAACTTGCTTCCTGAGCGACTAAAACGGTGGCGCGGAACTAAACTAGTTTCGCTTTTCTGAGTCCGGTGTCGCGATCGCTGTTGGCGTTGCGACTTTCGAAGTATTCCCGGTGACCCATTGCTGGAAGAACCCGTCAAGGTTTTGTCCGCTGGACAGTTCCATCGCGTTCTTGAAGTCTGCGGTCGTGACCGACTTACCCCAAAATTCGTGCGTGTAGTCCTGAATGCCCTTCCAGAATGCCTGCTCACCGAGCTTGGCTCGCAGCAAATAGAGCACGTAGGCGCCCTTCTGGTAGACAACCACACGGTCCGCTCTGCTTGGATGTACCCATTGTTTAAAGACCAGCGCGTGGTCTTTCCCGGTGCTGGCGAGGCGCGCCACACTTTGCTGCCAGTGTTCGACCATAGCGTGATAAGCCTCGTCGCCAAATCGATGCTGGATGTAGGCCGCCGCCATGAAGGTAGCGAAGCCTTCGTTGAGCCAGAAATCGCTCCAGCTGCGGCAGGTCATGCCGATGCCCCACCACTGGTGCGCCATCTCATGAGCGATCAAGTCTTCGTCCATGGGCTTTTCCAGCACGTCGCTACCGTAGGCCTCTGACATGACCGCAAGTCCGGCCATCTCTTGCCCAATGGTCCGCGTGACCAAGGCTTGGCTATAGGTGCCGTGATAAGGAATGCCCGCACGGCTACCGAAGAACTTCAACATATCGCCACTGTCGGAAAACACCTGACGCAACTGGTCTGCCTGTAGGTCCTGCGACAGAAATCGCAGGTGAACACCATTCGCAAGTGCATTGACTTCGTTGAACCTGCCTGCAGCGAATCCGTAGACGAAGCTCGGTACCGGATCGTCCTGTCGCCAGTGATACAACGCGCGCTTTCCGCTTAGCCTCGATTCTGAAACCAGGCGGCCGTTTCCTATGGCATTGAAACCAGCCGGTAACGCCACACTCAGATCCAGCGTCGCTCGTTGGTCAGGCGCGTCCAGGCAAACCAGCCACTGGCTAGTCGAAAAGATCGTATAAAGCTGATCCACTTCTGGGTGAAACTCCAAGCCAAAACGGGGAGCACCGTGATACTTGAGCTGGATGTCGATATGTTGGTCTCGGGTGTAGGTTCCATGCAGTTGGATGGTGAGCTGCTTTCCTACCTTTTCGAACGACGACTTCCGTCCGTTTTGGTGCACCGCATCGACGACCAAGTCACCCGCATCGAATGCCAGATTCCGGACGTCCGCCTTGAGCAAGACCAAGCGGATGGTCTCGCTACCACGAAGCGTCTTCATAGACAGATTGGGGTCGAGACGAGCGGTGTAATGCAGTACACGAAACTCCCGTTGGGTTGGTGGTTCTTCGGTATAGCCTGTCCTCGCCCAGACTAGGCAGATCAACACAAGCATGGCCGTGAAAGCCCATCTTGATCGCACACGGGCGTCTGTCTTCAGATTCATGATTTGCATGAGGCTTTGATGGATGTGGAGTTGTCGCGCGACGATGCGCCGGGTTGGCGACGCGATGCTGTTTGCTTGACCAATGCAGAGCATCGCGATTGGACTCACTCTCGCAAAAGTCGCTCGCACAAAATTCGTGATGCTATTCATCACACGCTCCTCGTCGCCACCACTGGCGGCACATTGGACGCCCGCCGAGCTGGCACGAATACAGCTGCCTGACCCATCGCCAGCATTGCCAACACGCCAGTCAGCACGTACCACGCGGGCATGCGCGTCATCTCGTATCGCGTCATCAGCCACAGGTTCAAACCCCGCGCAAGCAGCACGCCAATAGCTACGCCGGTACCGGCGATCAGCAAGTTCTCGATCTGGAAGTAGCGCAGGATGTCGACTTTGCGTGCCCCCAGCGCGCGGCGCACACCGATCTGCTTGCGTCGCTGGCCAACCCAGAAGCTGGTGAGGCCAACGATGCCGGCAGCCGTGACTGCGAGCAAGATCAGGCAGATCACGCTCATCAGGATCGCCATGCCAACGTCGGCTCGGTACTCCTTGGCGCGGATGTCGCTGAACGACTTGATGCTGTCGTCGTCCAGTACGCGCAGCGGATCGACCTTGTAGAGCACAGGCGTCACCTCTCGCATCGCCGATTGCATCCGGCCGACTTTGGCGCGCACCGCGTAGAGCGAATAGTTGGCAATGATCGGGCTCGGCACCAGCACCGAGTTCCAGGCAAAGTTGTTTCCCCAGTTGGCGGTGCTCGGCGTCTGCATACGGGCGATCTCCCCAATGATGGTTGTCGGCACCGCGCTGCCATCGAGATACACCACCTTGCCAACCGCATCACCATGCGGGAACCGCTTGTCCGCAAGCGCCTTGGTCACGATAACGGTGGCCGGCGAGGGTTGCTCACGCCCGCCGGGGGACTGCACGTCGCCTGCGTTGAAATTTCGCCCGACCAGTAGGCGCAGACCCAAGGTAGACACCATCTGCTCGTCGCCGTAGTAATAGGCGAAGCGTGTGTCGGCGGCCTTCCTCGCGTCCATGCCGGGCTCCGCCGACATGGTGCCGTCCGAAGATTGGTTGAACAGCGGCAGGGAGCTGACTGGTGTCACCGAAGTCACGTCGGGCAGGTTGCGCAGTGCGGCCAGGTCTTGCCTCTGCAGGCTATCGAGCTTTTCGATGCTGGCTGGGTCGCCATCGGTGGGCGTACCGAACCGCTGGCTGGATACCAGAAAAAGATTTTGTTCGTCGAGACCGGTCGGCCGGTTCACGCGTTGTATCCGCTGGCCGATGATGAAGATCGCATTGCAGACGATCGCCAGGGTCAGAGCGATCTGCAGTGTAATCAGCACTACACCCGCCTTGTGCCTGCGCAATGCCACGATCATGGGATGCAGTTTCATGGCTCGAGTCCTTGCATGGGCCTGATTCGGTGAAGTCGGTCTTGGCTAGCGGCGGCCACGGATGGTTCCTTTCATGCGCAATGACAGCGCGCTAATTACTTTTCAATTGCCACGCCGGCTGCACGCGGGAGGCACGGAAGGTGGGATACAGACCGGCAAGCATGGTGGCGACCACCGCCACCAGTAGGGTAAGCACGAGCAGCGAGAAATCCAGATGGGCCAGCGCCGCGATGTCTTTGGGCATTACCCAGCCCACGCTGGCTACGCCCACGCCAGTCAGTAGCAGGCCCAGTACGCCGCCAGCCATCCCGACGATACCCGCCTCAGTGAGAAACTGCGCGTAGATCGAGGCGCGCGGCGCACCCAATGCGCGCCGCACGCCAATCTCACCGCTGCGGCGCAAGAACTTCGCCAGCAGCAGGCCCACCGTGTTCACCATGCACACCAGCAGCAGACCCAGGGCCACCAATAACGACACCTTGGTATCGCTGGGTACGATGTGTCGCGAATTTAGCCACGTCAGCATGTCGCGCACACGGTTGTGTGGTGCCCAATTGAAACGCCCGGACTTCTGCTGGTCGCGCGCATAGCTGTCCAGATAATCGCGGTATGCCGTGACCGCCCCCGCGTTGTCCAACTCAACCATGTAAGCGATCCACACACAGCTGGACTGCTGCAGCCCAGCAAAACCAGACTGCGCCGGTGCCGCATAGCAGCTGGTGTTACCGCTGGTGGGCAGGTTCTCCTGGATGGCGGTCTGAAACGGCAGGAAGACGTCCACGTTGTTGCTGCTGAAGCCGCCGCTGTTGACCGCGTCGTAGAAGCGCGGCTGAGGATTCCAGTGCTTCAACACGCCGACCACACGATAATCCTTGCGCTCGATATTGATGCTCTTGCCCACACTGTCGGCGCCGCCGAACACCTTCTGGTTGAGTTGGTTGCTGATCACCACCACTGGGGCACGCTCGTTGCCGTCGTTCTCGTTCCATCCGTTGCCATACAGGAATGGCACATCCAGCATCGGAAAGAACTCGCTGTACACCGCGTATCCGCGGACGTTGATCGTATGCCTGGACGCTTCGGCCGGCACGATCGAGGGAGAAATCGGGTACATCGCAGACTGCAGCTTTGCACGATGGTCACGCATCAGCGCCAGCGCGTCCGTGTAGTCCATGGCCTGGGCTATGCCTGAGCCAGTTGCCTTGCGACCCTGCGGTCCAAAGATATCTATCTGCGGCACGAAGAGTTTGGAGGATTTCCACGGAATCGGATCACCCGAAACCGCCCGGAACACCGACCAGGTTGTCATCGATGCCGCTACGCCAAAGCCGATCGCCAGCACCATCAGCGCGGTGAGGCCAGGACTGCGTTTGAGGCTCCGCAAGCCAAGTTCGAGGTAGTAACCAAACATGCAGAAAATACTTCCTTTGGTGCGAGGTGCTCACCTCTGAGCTCCGACCTTTCAAAGCGAATATCGTGCCAGTGGCTTGACCGAGATTTTTGAAGGCATTTCAATGTATTACCGACTATTGCAACACGTGCGCGTTATCCGCGGACAGTACGCGGACACTTAAACGGACACTTCTTCGTGTATTCGTGCTCTTGCCCTGGAGCCATTCACGCCGCGCCCATCTGCACTCTCGGCAAGTGCCTCGTCGGCGATTTCTCGGAGCGGTATGGTAGCCGCACTCGACGTGGTGAGCGCAGAAAATGATGTGATCTCACGCGACCGGCCTCCCGAAAAGCGGACAGTCACGAAGGTCGCCTTAGGGTCGATTCCCGCCATTGACTCCGAGCGCTGACACCAAATCGACCGAACGATGGCGGGTTACTCTTCGAGTGATCAGCTTCGCCGATTCGCCCCTGCGAAATACAACTTGCTGAAATACATAAGCCAGCTCGCCACCACGCGCTGCATCGTGTCAGCGCGTCACTATACGAACTTGCTCCACACGCGTCGTAGATACCAGCGCAGCTGCCATGGTGTGCTGGCGTAGATTCGGCGTGCGGGAACCATCAGCTGCAGTTCGGTACCACCTTCATCGCGACGTCGCAGATCAATTCGTGCGCCGATGTTTGCGGCTCGCTCGCGCATGCCGAGCAGACCCCAATGGCCGGCGCGGCCACCGTCACGCAGGATCGTCTCGTCGATGCCGCAGCCATCGTCAACGACCCGTATTTCCATTCCACTTTTCTGCCAAACGACAAACAGTTCGACGCGTTTGGCATCGGCGTGCACGAAGGCGTTTCGCAGGCCCTCACGAGTAATATCCAGCGCTTCCGTGATCACCTCTGGCTGCAACGCACGTGGCTCGCCCGCCTCGGTCAGCACGAATTCCACGTGATACATCGACGCGTATTCGTTACCCAGGCCACGCAGGCTGGCGACGAGATCATCCAGCGGCATGTCGGTCCGACGCAGGGCGATGATTCGATCGCGGCCGTCGATAAGCATGTCGCCTGTGCGCAAGGCCACGTCGTTCACCTCGTGACGATGATCAACCGCCAACGCTTTGTTCGCTGCCCATGTCTGCAACCGTAACTGCAGACCTTGCAGGCTTTGCAACAAGGTGTCGTGCAGATCACGCGCGATGCGTTCGCGCTCCACGGTACGGATATGCGCCCGAGCGGCCAGCTGACGCAGCCTCAAAAGATACAACAGCCACAAGACTCCCATGGCGGCAATGCCGCAAAGCACGTTGAACCACCACGTCTGGTAAAACGCTGGCGCAATGCTGAAATCAAACACCGCATCGTGCGTGCTCCACAAACCATCCTCATTGGCGGCACGTACGCGGAAGCGGTAATGGCCGGGGCCAAGGTTGTTATAGAACGCCTGCCGCCGCGTCTGCGCGTTCTGCCAACCGTCGTCCACACCCTCCAATTGATAGCGGAAGTGCACCAGCTCTGGCCGCGTCAACGATGGCGCGGTGTAGTCAAAGCTGAGGTTGTGGGTCAGCTTCGGCAAGGTCAATCCCGCGGTTGCCGGCAGCAGCTTGTCGGCCACGTGCAAGGCCTCGATGAACACCTCTGGCGCGATGGTGTTACGCCGTATGTGCTGCGGATCGATCGACGAGATGCCGCTCACGCGAGCCACCCATAGACGTCCATCCGGGCCCAACTGCAATGAAGGACCCGGACGGAGCTGTATGGAGGCACCACGCAGCCCATCCGAACGGTCGAGCAACTCGAATGCAACGCTGTGATGAGGATCCTTGCGGGCCTTTTGCAACTCGTCCGCAGGAATCCGATAGAGACCACGTGCGCTCTCCAACCAAAGCTCACCTGTGGCTGTCCCGACGATTCCCGCGGTGGCGGGAAATGCCTCACCCTCGATGCCGTGCAACATCACGAAATGACCGTTCACCAAATGAGCCACCCCCCTATCACCGGATACCCAAACGTCGTCATCACGCACAGAGATGCCCAGCACGTTACCCACCGCCAGCCCGTCGGCGGACGTGTAGTTCTTGACGACTCCGTGGTCAAGCGACGCCACGCGGTTGTTCGGGTACGTGAACCACATCCGTCCCGTCGCATCGTTGAACAGCCTTATCGCGGGACCTGGTGGCAGACCACTCAAGCCTCCGTGCCGGATCCAGACACCATCTTTCCAGCGGTACAGATCGTACTTGGCTACCGAAAGCCACAGACCATCTTCCGAATCCATCGCGAGCGCCTGAAAGCGCTGCCACAAATAACCTAGGCGGTTCTGCTGCAGCAGCTCATCCGGTAATGGAATCTCGCTTTTCGTTCCGTTTTCCAATCGCATGATCCCCGCCGCGCCTGCCGCCCATATCGCACCATGGGGATCACGAAGCACGCACTCCACACCTTGACCAAACGCCGACACAATCGAGACACCCTCGCCCCCGGTTCCCAATACGTGCACGGCTTTCTGCAGTTGATCGCCTATCCATATGTCACCGTGTTCGCCCGGTGCAAATGCAGGAAGACCAACGGTGCCAGGCAACATCAGCGGCATGAGCTTGCCAACACGGAACTGATCCAGCCCGCCGACCGAACCGGCCCAGACATTGCCTTCGCGATCCATCAACAGTCTTTGCGGGCTGCCGCTGAGCCCTTGCTGTGTGGACATTTTCTCGACAATGGCTCTGTGCGGATCGGTCCCCCAACGCGAACGACGAAGTCCATCAAATGTTGACGTCAATTTCCATTGCGCGCCATCAGGACCGGTGAAGTTAAACTGATCGTCGTCTTGCCAACGCCAACCGGGCCTATGCGGAGTGTCCGCGAACATGCGAAGCGCATCATCCTTGCTGAAACGATGGAAACTCCTTCCATCGGCAGCTCTGGCGTACCAACCTTCGCTATCCTTCACCCACAAAGTGTCGCCCACCACAAGCATCGTCGCGATGTGATGACCGTGAAACGTGGTGTCCCGTTGCCAACGTCCTGACACGAAGCGGATCAAACCCGAGCTGGCTGCCGCCCACAACACACCATCGCGCGTTCGCGCAAAGGCGACAACCGAACCGCCGGGAAGATCGTGCCCCTCAACGTTGGTGATCTTGCCGTTGTGCAGACGACCAATGCCTCCGAAGGTGTAGCCGATCCAGAGATCCGCATCGTCGGAGAACAGAATGAATATATTGGGGCTGAGTAATTGCCGACTCATGCTCGCGTCGAACGCTACGCCATCAAAGCGAACCAACCCTGTCCGCGAACCCAACCAGAGAAATCCGTCCGAGGTTTGCGCCATAGAGTCGACCAGGTCAGGTGCCCCGTCCCTGGATGTGTAAGAACGATGGATCAGGCTGGATAACGGCACGCTTTGCGTCGCCGCACTCGCGGGAGCCGGATTGACGACCTTGGCCTGAACATCCGACGCATG
>JBDTKM010000094.1:0-12895 GCA_039935315.1 Rhodanobacter sp.
AGCTGATGTTGCACAGCTTCACCGAAGGCAGCCCGGATCTTTTCAGCCACCTGTCCAAGCCGCTGTTCGTGCCGGCCACGGCGCGCGCGCTGGACTTGCTGGAAGAGTTCCGCGACGCCGAAACGCCACTGGCCCTGGTGGTCGACGAATACGGCGACATCGAGGGCGTGGTCACCGTCAACGACCTGCTGGCAGCGGTGGTCGGCGCCAGCCAGATCGGCCACGGCGGCAGCGAGGACAGCCCGATCACGCAACGCCCCGATGGCAGTTGGCTGATTGACGGCAGCCTGTCCACCGACGACCTGCGCGAGCTGCTGCGCACCAGCGAGCTGCCCGGTGAAGACGAGCACGATTTCCGCACCGTTGCCGGCATGGTGATGACCGCGCTGGGCCACGTACCACAAACCGGCGAGGTGTTCGCCTGGCGCGGCGTCCGCTTCGAGGTGGTCGACCTCGACGGCGCCCGCATCGACAAGCTGCTGGTCACTCCGGCAGCGGAAGCACGCGCTCTTTAAAGAGACCGCTGGCGCGATGCTTTATTTCGGTGTTCGCAAGAGCCCGAATCAAAAGTACGAGCAACCGCATGGCCCGCGAGCGGGCGCCTGTCGATGCGCCGCGAAGCCGGTCATTTCTGCTTCGTCAGCGCCGCCATGCGCTGCGCATCAGCGAGGATGCCGTGCAGTACGCGCAGTTCGTGCTCGTCCGGCTGGGCGCGCTGAAAAAGCTTGCGCAGACGCAGCATGATCGTGGTGGGCTCGCGGCCCTTGTGGAATTCGATGTCATCCAGACTCTGCGCCAGGTGGCGGTAGAACTGCTCCATCTGGGTCGCGTCGGCGGGTGGTTCATCGTGTTCGGACGGTGGCGCCGGCACGTCGTCGCCGAGCATCGCCATGCGCAGTTCGTAGGCCATCACCTGCACCGCCTGCGCCAGGTTGAGCGAGCTGAAATCGTCCACGCTGGGAATCCGCACCATCGCGTGGCAGTGCGCCAATTCCTCGTTGTCCAGCCCGCTGCGCTCATTGCCGAACAGCAGCGCCACCTGCTCGCCACGCGCCGCGGCAGCCAGCGCCTGCATAGCCCCCTCGCGCGGGCTCAATTCCACCAACGTCACCCCGCGTCGGCGCGCGGACAGGCCCAAGGCGAAGTTGCAGCCCGCCAGACCATCCACGAGATCGGCATGCACGCCGGCGCTGGCCAGTACCTCATCGGCGCCGGCTGCCAGTGCGTTGGCCTCGCGGTCGGGAAAGCGCGCCGGCATGATCAGCTCCAGTCGCTCGAAACCCATGGTGCGGATCGCGCGCGCCGCACTGCCGATATTGCCTGGATGGGAGGTGCGCACCAGCACGAAACGAAGGCGGCGGGCGAGGTCGGAAAGGTCAGACATGCGTGAAACGGCGTGGCAACGGGAACGCACAAGGATAACGGACGCGGCGTGGTGCAGGCTCGCCTCTGCTAGAATTGGCAGTCGCAACCCCGCTCTCTTCCCAAGTCGAAACCCATGGCCCGACCCCACGTCACGATCGCGTCGCGCGCCGCGCGTTCTGCAGGCAATGTGATCCTGCGCTACATGAACCGCATCGACGGACTGCACGTGGTCGAGAAGCAGCAGTGGGACTTCGTCTCCGAAGTCGACAAGCTGGCCGAGGCGGAAATCATCAAGGAACTGCGCCGCGCCTACCCCGACCATGCTTTTCTGGCCGAGGAGAGCGGGCAGACCGGCAAAGGTCCGCTGACCTGGGTGATCGACCCGCTGGATGGCACCCACAACTACCTGCGCGGCATCCCGCACTTCTGCGTTTCCATCGCGCTGCTGGACAAGGGTGTGCCGATCCACGCGGTGGTGTTCGACCCGCTGCGCGACGAGCTGTACACCGCCAGCAAGGGCGATGGCGCTTATGTCAACGACCGGCGCATGCGCGTAGGCAAACGCGAGAACCTGAGCGGCGCGATGATCGCCACCGGCTTTCCGTTCCGCCAGCGCGCGCACCTCGACGCCCAGCTCGACATGACCCGCGCCATTCTCGGCCAGGCCGAAGACATCCGCCGCTCCGGCTCCGCTGCGCTGGATCTGGCTTATGTAGCCGCCGGCCGCTATGACGGCTACTTCGAAATCGGCCTGAAACCCTGGGACATGGCCGCCGGCGTGCTGCTGGTACACGAGGCCGGTGGTCGCTACTGCGACTTCGCCGGCCGCGACGGCATTCCCGCCAGCGGCAATATCATCGCCGGCAATCTCAGTGTGGCGAAGGCGATGGTCGACGCGATCGGCCAGCAGGCGACGCCGGAATTGCTCAAGGCCTGACCTGTCCGCGCCTGACTGTGCCTAGCCGACTTACCTGTTCAAATCTGAAAGCGGCGGACATTTCGCCATATCAGGCTCACCCGTGCGAACCGCCGAAATGATGTCTGGCGGCAACGGCGGTGAATCAGGCGCCGCTGCCCCGACTGCGCCTCCCCAGATCGCACCCGTGCCGGTGAGCCCTTCGGGCGAAAGGTGCAGGCTCACTCCGTAACCACCATCAGGGCCGCGCACCAGCTCCAGTGCGACGGCGTGGTCCTGCAACGCCCAGGAAAAGAAGCCGTGCGCAGCAGTGATGTAGTCACCCTCATCGGATGACGCGCCGACATGTTCAAGTACGAAACAGGCGTTGGCAGGGTCGCTATCAAGATAGCTGCGAAAGGTGTGGCCGTTCTGGTCCTGCAACGGTTCATCGAAAAGAACGATCGTTCCTGTGCGAAAAGCGATGGCTGAAGGCCCTGCACAGGAAACGTGGCAGATGCGGACCGCATAGGTTCCCGCATAAACAGCCGGATGGGTTGTCGAATAGGGCTCGAGCACACTGCCAAGCACCGCGGCTACGACGAATACGCCCGAAAACAGCCATGCCATGACATTGATCCTCGACACTGCTCGCGATCGGGATCATGCGCGTACGAGGGAACTCCGGCAAGAACGGCACCGTGATCCTGCCGTTGGGTCGCCAGCGAATGCGCGCCGAGGCACCTTGACCGCGCGCTGACCGACTGCGTTCGCATGACTCGGGCACGGGAACCCCGCGGCATCCAGATCCATCTACTGGCATGCAAGGCCGTACGCGAAGCTGCTCATGCAACCCACTGCCCTCTTCGCAGGTCCGCGACGTGTTTCCGCTACCCATTCCGTCCCATTACCCATCATCCAGGCGCAGCGCTGTATCTCCGGAAGGCGGCGATGCCTGGAGCGATCGATGAACAGGATCGCCCGGCATGTGGGCGGCGCGTTGGCGCGGTATCTGAACCAACCGGCGCGCGGCCCCTATCCCCACCTGCCGGCCAACCTGACCGAGTTGCGGAAAATCCTGCGTCCGGCCGACGTCATACTGGTCGAAGGCCGTGCGCGCATCAGCACCGCCATCAAATACCTGACCCAGTCCACCTGGTCGCATGTGGCGCTCTACGTGGGCGACTACGCCGGGAATGCCTTCGCCGGCCGCCTTCACCTGTTGGTCGAGGCTGATACCGAGCAGGGTGTGCATCTGCTCGATCTCACGGCTCTCGGCGGCTACCACCTGCGCATCTGCCGACCGATGGGCTTGAGCGACGCCGACGCCCATCGGGTGGTGGACTACGCGGTCGCGCGACTGGGCCAGCGCTACGACCTCAAGAACGTATTCGACTTGGCCCGCTACCTGCTGCCGACGCCGCCGGTGCCGGGCCCTTGGCGACGCCGCATGCTGGCGCTGGGCAGCGGTGATCCGACGCGCGCGATCTGCTCCACCCTGGTGGCCGAAGCGTTCCAGTCGGTGCCGTTTCCGATCCTGCCGGTGGTCCACACCGAGTCTGCCGCCACGCCCGAATGCCACGACTGCGTCCGCGAAATCTTCCACATCCGCGACCACAGCCTGTACACCCCACGCGACTTCGACGTCTCACCGTATTTCGAAGTCATCAAGCCGTCGCTGACCCAGGGCTTCGATTACAAGCTGCTGGCCTGGGACGCCGATCCAGCGCCACGACCAGCGGGTTGATGGCGCAACAGGAGCAGCGCAGAAGTCCAGCGCACCAACAGCCGAAGTCGCGCCGTCCCTACTGCTCAAACACGAGTGCTTCCGGCTGAGCGCCAAGCCGCCGCAAGGTTTGCATCACCGCGTCGTTGAACGGCGGCGGTCCGCAGACGTAGAAATGCTGATTCCAGTCCTCGATCCGGCGCTTCAACAGCTCCTCGTCCACATAACCGGCTTCGAAACCGGGGCTGGCATCGCGATCCACCAGAAAGTGCGCGTGCGCGCCGAAAGCTGCGCGCAATTCCTGTTCGCAGATCACATCCGTGACGGTCTTGTTGGCGAAGATCAAGCCGTGGCCCGGCAGCCGGCCTTCGTCACGCAAGTGACGCATGATCGCAAGAAACGGCGTGATGCCGGCCCCGCCGGCGATGAATATGCCAGGGCCGTGATAGCCGATCGTGCCCCACGGATCGGAGATCGTCAGCGCGGCGCCCGGTTGCAAGCCGGCCAGTTCGCGAGTCACGCCCGCGTGCTCGGGATAGATCTTGATCGTCAATTCCAGCACCCCCGCCAGGGTCGACGAAGTGGGTGTGAAAGGGCGCGACTGGTCGCGCCAGCCGTCGGCGTCAATCGCCAGATCCACACCTTGCCCCGGCTCGAAAGTGAACCCCGCGGGGCGAGACAGGACAAAACGAAGGACGTCATGCGTGACAAATTCCTTCATCAACAGTCGGGTTGCGTGATTCATCAGGAAGCTCCCAAAACACCGGTAAAAACCGCATGCATCCATCTGTCGCCGTTCGGGCCCGCATCTCGCGCGGGCCGAGCGGCTGCGGCACGGGCGGCGACGAATGGTCTACTTCACCACCAGCGTCGCCTGCATCGTGGGATGAAACTTGCAGAAGAACGCGAAGGTCCCGCGCTTGGCGGTCATCCGCACCGTAGCGCCGGATTTGAGGCCAACGTCAAAGCTGCCGTCACGGGCGGTGGCGCTGTGTTCGAAGATGTCGCGATTCACCCACTCGACGATGTCGCCGGCGCGAACGCCGGCCGGCATCGACCCGAATGCCATCTTGTCGATCACCACCACGTGCGTAACCTGCGCCTGATTCGCACCGATGGCGCTGGCAGGTAGCGCCCAGGTGGTGGTCAGCAGCAGGCCCGCGAGCATGATCACGATACGAAACATGGCTTGCTCCTTACTTCAGACTCTGCACCAGATGCTCGGCATGCATCTCGTGCGACTGAAACAGCTTCAAGCCGGTCTCCAGCAGCGACTTCAGCTCCGCGTTCTGCGCCGCGGGAATCAGCGTATCGCTGAGCGCGGCATTGACCGCCTTGTGATAGGCCACTTCGTTCGCCGCATACGCCTCGTCATAGGCGCTGCCGCTGAGCGCGGCCAGCTTCCGTTGTTCGGCGGCGGCGCTGCTCGCCAGCGACTGACTGGTAGCGTTGTCCTGCGGCGTCACGCCCAGCTTCTTCACCAGGGCCAACGCCTGGTCGTTCACCGCCGCGTGGTCGCGCGCCATTTCCTCGGCGAAGGCACGCACCTTCGGGTTATGCGACTTCTGCAGCGCCTGTTTTGCAGCAGTCATGTCGATGACGCCGGCGGTATAGGCGATGTGCGCGATCTGCGCGTCATTGATGGACGGCGCCGCCGCAGCGGCGTTGGCGCCGACCAGCGAGCTTGCGGCAAACACGAGGCTGACGGCGAAAGCAAAAAGCGGCTTGTTCATGACGGATGTTTCCTTTGCGTGGAATGGGTTGGCGGCGCGCAACGGTCGCCGCTGCCCATCTGATGCAGCGCACGCGTTCAGGTTCCCGCCCAGTCCGCGGGAACCGCGCGGGCAATAGCCGCATCGGATGCAGTGACACCCCAACGAAACCGCACCCCATGCTCGAATTCGACCAGCTTGTTGCCCCCACCCCGGCCATCTCTCTGCCCGCCAGCGAAAGTCCGAGGCCTGGCCGCGCCGAGGCGGAAGCGGCCGTGCGAACTTTGATTCGCTGGGCCGGCGACGACCCCGCGCGCGAGGGACTCCTGCAGACTCCGGCGCGCGTGGTGCGCGCCTACGAGGAATGGTTCGCCGGCTATCGGCAGGATCCGGTCAGCTTGCTCAACCGCACCTTCGGCGAAGTCGGTGGTTATGACGATGTGGTGATCTTGCGCGACATCCCACTGCAATCGACGTGCGAACATCACCTGGCGGCCATTCGCGGCGTCGTGCACATCGCCTACCTGCCGCGCCAGCGCGTAGTGGGCATCTCCAAGCTCGCGCGGCTGGTCGAGGCGTTTGGCCGGCGCCTGCAGATCCAGGAGCGGCTGACCACGGACATTGCCGACACCCTGGCCCATGTCCTGCAGCCACGTGGGGTCGCGGTGATCGTCCAGGCCAGCCACGAATGCCTGTCCTCACGCGGGGTGCGCGTACACGACGTGTCGATGCAGACCCGCCGATTGCTTGGCGAGTTCGCGCAAGAACCGCGACGACGGGAAATCCTGGCGGCTCTCGCGGGTTGACTCGGGAACCTTCCGGCACGCTGATGCATCCCATTGAGGTGTAAAAGGAGAAAGTCATGCCTGTCGCTGCCCGTGTTGTGCCCGTCGACTACGCCACGCTGGATGATCATGCGCTGGTAGAACTCGTCCGCAGCGGCAAGCGCGAAGCATTCCGCTACATCATGCAACGCAGCAACCAGCGCCTGTTTCGCGTCGCGCGCGCCGTGATCGGCGAGGACTCGGAAGCCGAAGACGTGCTGCAGGAATCATATATGCGTGCGTACCACAAGCTGGATTCATTCCGCGGCGATTCGTCGCTGTCGACCTGGCTCACCACGATCGTACTGAATGAGGCTCGCGGCCGGCTGCGCAAGCGCCACCCCACCATCGGACTGGAACAGATCGACGCGATGCCTGCTGATTCCCACCAAGTCGTCCCGTTTCCCTCGAAGTTTGGCAGCGAGGATCCCGCCGCATCTGCCGCCCGCGCCGAGATTCGCCATCTGCTTGAACAAGCGATCGACAAACTGCCACCAGCCTTCCGCATCGTCTACATGATGCGCGAGGTCGAGGAGTGCAGTGTGGAGGAAACCGCCAACCAGCTCGGCATCAAGGAGCAAACGGTCAAGACACGCTTGCATCGTGCGCGTCGCCTGCTGCGTTCGATGCTGCAGGATCGCCTGGCCAACACCTTGGGCGAAGCATTTCCATTCATGGGCCGGCGCTGCGCCCGGGTCACCGACGCCGTGATGGCGCAGCTGGACGCCGAGGCGAGTGCGCGCTGACCTCGCCCGCCGGCGACACGGCTGAAGTTGCACCTCGAGGAACAAGCGAATCGATCAAGACGCCTGCCGCGTGCACGAGGTCAGGACGTTTCCCTGCCGTCTGTACGCAAAACCTCGCGCAAGAATGGAATCGTGATCCGCCGCTGTGCCGCCAGCGACGCCTGATCCAGTCGATCCAGCAGATCCAGCAACGCGCCGAGATCGCGCGCATACCGTGCAAACAGCCAATCGAGCACGCTGTCGTCCAGCTCGATACCGCGCTCGGCCGCCCTCGCCCTGAGCACGTCACGGCGCTCGTCGTCAGCGAGCGGCTTCAGTACAAACTGGGTGCAGGCGCCAAGACGCGAGCGCAGGTCGGGCAGCTCGATACCCAGTTGAGCCGGCGCGGCATCGGCCGCAAACAACAGCGTGGAGCCTTCGGCCCGGGTCCGGTTGTACAAATCAAACAGGGCGTGTTCGGCGTCGTGGTTGCCAGCGATGGCGCAAAGATCGTCAAGCGCCAGCAACTCGCTGCCGGCGACGCCTCGCAACGCGATCGCATGTTCACTCATCGTGGCCAACGGCAGATATTGCGCGCGCCGACCGGCCGCGGTGGCAGCCTGGCAAGCCGCCAGCAGCAGATGGCTGCGGCCACTGCCACTGGCGCCGTGCAGGTAGATCCATGGTGCACCAGGCTCAACCGCAAGCGTTCGTACCGACGCCAGCGCAGCGGCATTGGCGCCCGCACGGAAATGCTCGAAACGCTGCCGACGCGGCCAGCGCAGCGCCAGCGGCAATTGCGGATTCATTCGGGGAGCCGGCCGTCCGGCGCTGGCGCAACGACCGTATCGACCTCGCCATCCTGGTGCACGGCGACTTCGACTTCGGCAATCACCGGGTCATCGGGACCCTCTTCGGTGTACAGCTCGCTCATCCGGTAACGTTCGATCAGGTAACGCAGCAACACCACGATCACCGAGGCGGCCGGCAACGCCAGCAGCACGCCGAGAAAGCCGAACAGGTAACCACCGGCGAGCACCGCAAAGATCACCGCTACCGGATGCAGGCCGATCTTGTCACCCACCAGTTTGGGTACCAGCACGTAGCCTTCCAGCAGCTGGCCTACGGCGAACACGCCGCAGATGATCAGCACGTGGGTCCAGTCACCGAACTGGACGAGGGCGGCGATGATGGCGGCAACGAAGCCGATGATGAAGCCCAGATAAGGCACGAAGCTGAGCAGTCCGGCCACGATGCCGATCAGCAGCCCGACCGAAAGCCCGGTCAGCCCCAGTCCAACGCCGTAGAACACGCCCAACGCCAGCATCACCAGCAGCTGACCACGCACGAAGGCGCCAAGGATCGCGTCCGACTCGCGCGCCAGATGGGCGATCGTCGGTTCCAGCGAGCGCGGCAGCATGCCGTCGATGGTGGCCACCAGGCGATCCCAGTCGCGCAGAAGATAAAACGCCACCACCGGGATCAGCACCAGGTTGGTCAGCCACATCGCAATGCCCAGACCCGAGCGCGACACCTTGTCCAGCAGCACCGTCGCCACGCCACCGATCGCCCCGATATGCGTCTTGATCGCCGTCACCAGGCGATCACTGTCGAACATGTGCGGATCCAGATGCAGCCGCGCCTGCAGCCAGGGCCATGCAACGTGCTGGGCCCAGTCGCCATAGCGCGGCAGGTTGCTGATGAGGTTCTCGACCTGGCGTGCAATCAGCGGAATCAGCAGCAGCAGCACGCCGACTACGGCGACCAGCAATACCACGAAGACGATCGTGGCCGCCCACATGCGATTCAGCCCCAGCCGCTCCAGCCGGTCGGCCAGCGGATCGCCCAGATAGGCGAGCATCGCCGCGACCGCGAAGGGCATCAGCACCGGCGCCAGCAGCCAGATCAGGTAGACGATGACCGCCGTGATCGCCAGCAGTTGCCACCGGCGTGAGACATCGCGCGCCTGGCTCATGGCGAATTCCCGCGCAGCCAGCGCAAGTTGGCGTCCGCCCCGTCATGCGGCTGCCCCTGCAGCAGAAGATGGCCACTGGCAGCGAGGTTGGCGGCAAGCGCGCTTATCGGCACTGAGGTTTTGACGTCGAGCAGCACACCGTCGTTCAGCGCGCCCACGGTGGTGACTTGCTGCACCGAGGGATCGGCGTTCAAGATCGCCAACAGACCGGCATAGTCGGCAGCCGAATCCAGCCCGCTCACCCACAACTTGCCGTCGCTGGCGACTGAGCCGATCACGTTGAGCTGTTTGCCGAGGCGATCGACCAGGTCGTTGCCAGCCGCGGCCAACATGGCGTCTCCGGTGGCGCCCTGACTGCTCCAGCGCTGCGTCTGTCCACCGGAAATCAACGTCCAGCTGGCGCCGTCTTTCTGCAGTTTGCCCAGCAGCACCAGCCCGGTGTGGTACTGCTGGTTGATCGCCGCCAACGTCGCCGGGTCGGCGGCGGCCAGCTTGGCCGGATCGAGGTCGCTCCCTACCGCCGGATAGACCACGGTGGTGCCGCGCGCGGCCGCCGCCGTGGCCAGACTTGCCAGCCCCGCCTCATCGACGGCACTACCGTTTGCATGCTCCACCAACAACAGCACCGGTGGCTTGATGCCGGCGCTCGCCACCCCGAGTTTGTCGACCAGCCGGCGCACCGAAGACGGTGCGAAATCGACATCCAGCACCAGACCGGTGGCAGCTTTCTGGTACTGGAACTTCTGCACCAGCGAAGTGGCGCTGCTCAAGGCTGCTGCATACCCGGCATTGCTGCGCAGATCCTGGCCACCGGCGACCCGCGTCATCACCTGCGCCAGTGCGATGCCAAACGCCTGGTCGCGCTGCGCATCACTGGTGTCGGTAACCGGCACGGTGACTGAGTAAGTCGAGTCAGACGCCTGCGCATGCAGCGGCGGCAGCGCAGCCAACCCCAGCAGCAGGAACACGATCAACAAAAGGGACTGGCGCATGGATATCGGCAACTTTCTCGGGAAACACCTGCGAAGTCTGCCCAATCCTGCGCACAGCGTCCATTCGTGGGCGTCCAATCCGGCTGACGACACCGTCCGCGCAGCGGGTAGCCCGGTAGCATCCTGCTAGAATTGAAAACTTCATCCTCGCCGGTTTTCGCCATGTCTGACGCCCTCACCTACCGCGCCGCAGGCGTCGATATTGATGCGGGCAACGCCGTCGTCGAACGCATCAAACCGCTGGTCAAGCGTACCTTCCGCCCCGAGGTGATGGGTGGACTGGGCGGCTTCGGCGGCCTGTTCGACCTCTCCGGGCGCTACCAGCAACCGGTGCTGGTCTCCGGCACCGACGGCGTGGGCACCAAGCTGAAACTGGCGCAGCGGCTCGGTCGGCACGGCACCATCGGCATCGACCTGGTCGGCATGTGCGTCAACGACGTGCTGGTGCAGGGTGCCGAGCCGCTGTTCTTTCTCGATTACTTCGCCACCGGCAAGCTGGACGTGGAGACCGCCGTGGCCGTCGTCGGCGGCATCGCCAAGGGCTGCGAACTGGCCGGCTGCGCGCTGATCGGCGGCGAAACAGCCGAGATGCCCGACATGTATCCACCGGGCGAATATGACCTGGCCGGGTTCACCGTCGGCGCAGTGGAAAAATCGCAGATGCTGACCGGAGCGGCGATTGTGGCGGGCGACGTGATCCTCGGCGTGGCCTCCAGCGGCCCTCACTCGAACGGCTACTCGCTGGTCCGCAAGATTCTCGACCGCGCCGGCTGCACGCCCGACAACGGCGGGCTGGAGCTCGACCTCGGCGGCGTGAAGCTGGCCGACGCGTTGATGACGCCCACCACGATCTACGTGAAGCCGATGCTGGAGTTGTTGAAGGCAAGCCCGGTGCACGGCATGGCGCACATCACCGGCGGTGGCCTCAGGGAAAACATCATCCGCGTGGTCCCCACCGGCTTGGGGCTGGCGTTGGAAGCGTCGGCCATCGTGCTGCCACCGGTATTTGACTGGCTGATGCGCGAGGGCCAGGTGGCCCGCGAGGAAATGTGGCGTACGTTCAATTGCGGCATCGGCTTCACCGTTATCCTGCCACGCGACGCGGTGGCCAACGCCGCTGCGCTGCTGGCCAGGCATGGCCTGGCCAGCTCGGTGATCGGCGAGGTGGTGCCCGCGCACGGCGACCATCGCGTACACATCGGCTGAACCATCACCGTGCCTGACGCCCCCACCAAAGTCGCCGTGCTCGCTTCCGGGCGCGGCAGCAACCTGACCGCCCTGCTCGATGCGCAGGCACGCGGCGAGCTGCCGGTCGAATTCGTGCTGGTCGGCAGCGACAAGGCCGACGCCAACGCCCTGCGCCTGGCCGAGGCGGCCAACATCCCCACCCTGGCACTGACTCCGCGCAGTTATCCGACTCGGCGCGCGTTCGATCTGGATCTGTTCGCCCGCATCGCCGCCAGCGGTGCCGAGCTGCTGGTGCTGGCCGGCTTCATGCGCGTCATCGACGGCGAAGCGCTGCGCCCGTGGGTCGGCCGCGTCATCAACATCCACCCCTCGCTGCTGCCCAAATACCGCGGACTGCACACGCATCAGCGGGCACTTGAAGCCGGCGATACCGAACATGGGGTCAGCGTGCACTTCGTCACCGCCGAGCTCGATGGCGGCCCGTTGATCGCGCAGGCGCGTTTGCTCATCGAACCTGACGACAACGAGGAACGCCTGGCGCAGCGCCTGCTGCCGCTGGAACACCGACTGCTGCCCGCGGTGCTGGCGCTGCTGGCCAGCCGACGCCTGGCATGGCGTGAAGGCATCGTGCAATGCGACGGCCGGCCGTTGTCGGCACCGCTGAGCCTGGCTGAACACGGGCTGGAGTGAAGCGCGGTTCAGCCCGTCATCGGCAGACTCGTTGCATGACTATCCGATCCCTGCTGGTTCCGCTGCTCGGGCTCGCCCTGCTCTTCAGCACGGCGAACGCTGCTACCCCGACCGCCTTCACCGCCACCTACAAGGTATCGAGCGGGGGCAGCCCGCTGGGCGTTGCCACCATCACCCTGCACAACGAAGGCAACGGCCAATGGACTTATCGCAAGGACGTCGCCGGCACTGGCGGCCTGGCGGCGATGCTGGGCGCCAGCATGCATGAAACCTCGCGATTCCGCTGGAACGGCGACTTGCCCGAAGCGCTCAGCTACGACTACGAGCTGCAAACCGGACTGAAGACCAAACAGCGCCACCTGCGCGTCGACTGGAGCACCCATCAGGTCAGCGTTGACGACGGCAAGCGTACCGAAACCTATCCAGCCAAGCCTGGCATCGTCGAGCGAAATACCCTGCCGCTGGCGCTGGGCGTGGCCCTGCAGGCAGGCCAGCAGCACGTAACGTTGGCGGTCGCCGTGCGCCAGGAAGTACAGACCCAGCAGTTCAAGGTGGCCGGCAAGGAAACCGTGAACGTCCCCGCCGGCCGTTTCGATGCCGAACGGGTCGACCGCACCGACGTCGAGCGCGACTTCAGCGCCTGGTATGCACCCAAGCGCTATCCGCTGCCGGTGAAGCTATCCCAGCATGATGGCGGCGACCTGGTGCTGGAGCTGGTGAGCTACCGCAAGCAGTGACTATCAGTCGCGGACGTAGCGGTCCAGTTCACCGGCATGCTCGCTCAACCAGCGGCGGGCGCGTGG
>JBDTKM010000095.1:0-9962 GCA_039935315.1 Rhodanobacter sp.
CGGCCACGTGCGCGTCGTCGGGCTGGATCGACGGATAGTCTGTGGACGTGGCGAACGCGATCTTGCGGGTGGTCTTGCTGGCAGAAATGGTGGTGTCTCCAACGATGCAAAGAGCGCCCGAGCGTGAGGATCATGGTCGAACAAGAGGGTCGATGGCTTGCTGCTCGCGACACCTTCAATATCGAAACGTGCCGGCGCTGTCCGTTTACGGGACGCGCTGCCGAGTGTTCCGCCCGCGCGTGGGCGTGTCAATCCCGCGAGCTGCCGCTGGCGTATGCTCGCGCAGTCTGCTGATTACGATTGACGAGGTGCCGCTGCGTGTTGATCCACTGGGCGCAGGCCGGCCCATCTTGCTGGCTTCCTTTCTCGCTTCGCTGGTGGAATGCGTGGAGGCGCTGACCGCGGTGCTGGCGGTGCGCTTTTGCCGTCGGCAGTCTGTCGCTTCGAAACCGTGGGAGGCGACGTGATGCGCTGGCTCAAGACCATTCCTGCCGAAGGCTGGGGCCTGTTTCTCGACGACGGTCGTTACGCACTCAGCATCGTGGTATGGCTGGCGCTGGCATGGCTGTTGCTGCCGCCGCTGCGCTTGGGCGGTGGCTGGAACGTGCTGATCTTGTTCGGGGGCTTGCTTGCGATCCTGCTCGAGAGTGCGTGGCGCCGCGCGCGGCGCTGAAGTCGCGTCATGGAGTCCGCTGCGGCGACTGCGGATTGGACTGCACCAGGTAGATGCGCACATTGGCTTGCGCAGACGGCAGCGCAAGCGCCGCGCCATTGATCACGCGAATGCCGTCTGCGGGAAGCGCGGGCGCGATCGACTGCATCAGCGCACGGGTCAGCTTTGCCGTGCGCTGATGCTGGGCGACGAATCCGGGCAGCCAGGTCAACGTCAACAGCGCCAGTGCACAGGTGCCGGCTGCCAGCGACCACCACGCCGGACGACGTGGGTATCGCATGCGTTGGCCTGCCTGCACACTGCGTTGCAGACGTGTCAGTCCGCCGACGGGCGGGACGAGGTCCGGCAGCAGGGATTCGAGTTCACGCATGGACGTTATCTCCGAGCAGTATCTTCAACCGTTCCATTGCCTGATGCTTGCGCGAGGCCACCGTACCTGCGGGAATGCCCAGCACGCTGGCGATCTCCGTCCCGCGCAGGCCGCTGAACTCGGCCAGCAGCAGCACGTCACGTGAGACGGACGGCAGCTGGTGCAGCGCCTTGTGCAGGCGGCGGGTGGCCAGGAAATCTTCCGTGACCGTCTCTGCCGACAGCGCGTCGTCCAGCGGCTCGTGTCGACGCAGCTTGCGCCAGCGCAGCCGGTTCCTGGCCAGGTTGAGCGCCGTGGTCCACACCAGCGCATCCAGCGTGACCTCTTCGACCTTGTCGCGTCGCTCCCACACGCGTACGTAAGCGTCATGGATCACGTCCTGGCAATCCTCCGTTTGCCACAACTGGCGATAGAGCACGTTGTAGAGCGGACGTTCCAGCCGTCGATAGCTGGCGTACAGCGCGTCCTGGCGCAGGGTCATGCCAGCCGCTCAGGTGTTCGGTGACAGGATGTTCGCGCGGACGATCAGCAGGCGCAGATCTGGCGTGGTCGGGCACGGTGGAGCACTCTCGCCTGGCAACGCATGTGCACAGGCGCCGGGGCCCTGGGCAAGCACCACGTATTGACCTGAGCGCAGGTTGACCTCGGACCTGAATTTGGCCAGCCCCCGATTACCGTGATCGTCGTAGCCAAACCGCAAATCCATCATTTCGCCGTCGACGCCGTTGACTGCGAAGTCGAAACCACGCTCATAGCCACTCGCGCTCGTCGCGACGATCGATGCGTCGTGACCGTCAGTGGATGTTCTGGCGGAGACCACCTGATCGAGACTGAAGTGCAGCGGTCCCATGTTCTTGCGCACGCTGTCGAGGGCGGATGCCAGCGGCTTGAGTGCCGCGTCATCGGCTCCGGTTCCAGATTCGCCATTGACGACCCAGAAATGCAACTCTACCTGCGTGGCAGGCGAGGGGGTTGCCGACGATTGGCCGAGCGAAGCGATTGCCTTGCCGACCGAGATCTGCGCCTCCGGTGCGGCGTAGACCAACAGCTTGCCGGGCGCAGGCGATGTCACGGAGGCCCTGGCGCCCAGTGCCATACCCAATGCCCCAGCCAGTTGAAGGGTCTGCGGCGGTGGCACGGCGTAAATCTTCAGCTCCATCGGCGCGGCTGACGTCTTCGGCTGCGCCTCACCCGGCGCATGGCAGCCGGTCAGGCCCAGCAAGAGCGCGGCTAAAGCTGTCAATCGGACCAAGTGCTTCATGCGATTTCCTCCCCGGCGACCGGGTGGCCACCTTTCAAGGATATATACACGCCAGTGCGGATTTCCTTCATCGGTCGTCGTGTGTCTGGTGGGACTGGTGGAAGTACCACCCGCAATGGCAAGGTAGCGCCCGTGCTGACCGAACCTGCCAATACCTATGCCCGACGCCTGAACAGCTGGGACGCCGCGATGATTGTCATCGGCGGCGTGATCGGCGCGGGCATCTTCCTCACTCCGTCGACCGTGGCGCGGCATACCTCGTCATCGCTGGAACTGTTGATCTTGTGGGCGATTGGCGGCGGCCTGACCCTGGCCGGCGTGCTCTGCTATGCCGAGTTGGGTGCACGGCGGCCGCAGGCAGGCGGCATCTACGTCTACCTGCGCGAGGCTTTTGGTCTGCTGCCGGCGTTCCTGTTTGGCTGGACCATGGCGCTGATCAATTACCCCGGCAGCGTGGCAGCGGTGGCCACGATGTTCGCCGAATACCTGTGCACGGCGCTGGGGATCGCCGGGTCGTCGTATGTGAAACCGGTGGCGGTCGGCGCGATCGTGTTCATCGTGGGCATCAACCTGTTCGGCATTCGCGCCGGCGCGTGGATGCAGAACGTGTTCACCGTGCTGAAGCTGGCGGCGATCGCCTTGCTGGTGGTTACCGGTCTGGTGCTGGCGCATGAGCACCTGGGGCTGGCGCTGATCGGCAAGGCGGCGAAGCCCGCATCGAGCTGGGCGTTTGCCGGCGCGCTGCTGCCAGTACTGTTTTCCTACGGTGGTTTCCACTACCTCAACGACCTCGCCGGGGAGGTGCGCAACCCGCAGCGCACCTTGCCGCGCGCGTTGGGCATGGGTATGGCTGGGGTGGTGATCTGCTACCTGCTGGCGAACTATGCCTATCTCGCCGGGCTCGGCCATGCGGGGCTGGCCAGCAGCAAGGCGCCGGCGGCGGACTTGATGCGCCTGTTGTTTGGCGAACGTGGCGCGACCGTGATCGCCATCGGCATTGCCTGCTCCACCTTCGGTTACTGCAGCATTGCCATCGCCGGCGGCGCCCGCGTGCTGCAGACGATGAGCGCCGATGGCGTGTTCTTCCGCGCGGCCGGGCGGCTCGATCCGCGCACGCGCGCACCCCAGGTGGCGCTGGCCTTGCTGGGTGCGTGGGCGGTGGTGCTGACGCTGTCCGGTACGTTCGGCCAGTTGCTCAACTACACCACCGTGGGCGAGTGGCTCGGCCATGTGTTCGGCATCGGCACGTTGTTCTGGTATCGCAAGCACTTCATCGACGATCCGGCGCCCTACCGGGTACCGTTCTACCCGTTGCTGCCACTGATTTTCGTCATCACCGTGTTTGGCGTGATCGTGGCCAGCGCCATCAATGCCCCGGGTGACGCCGGCATGAGCCTGGTGATCATCGCGCTCGGCGTACCGGCGTATTACGGTTGGCGGCGCTGGACGCGCCGGCACGCAGCGTAGCTGCCATTCACGTGTCGCATCGATAATGAGCCTTTGCGAAGGATCTGTTGCGATGAAACGTCTCGTGGCAATGTGGATGTGTCTGGCTGTGCTGGGCGGCTGCCAGGCCACTGACACGCCCGCGCTGCCTGACTTGGCCAGTGCATCCTCTGACCCCCGGATCAGCCTCGATCAAGTGCTGCCGACGGGCGCCGTCGAGCACGACCGTGACGGCTTGGCGCAACGACGTTATGCGTTTCAGCCCGCCGAGCATCCGCAAATCGTGCTGAAGCCGGCACGTGGTGCGTGGAACTGGTCAACCCGGGATGAGCTGCGCATCCACGTGCAGAACGCGATGCCGTGGGCGGTCACACTGCGGGTCGAGATTGATGGCGCCACCGCCGGTGAGCATCTGCAGAGCACGGTCGGCGTACCGGCCGGGCCGGCGCAAACGCTGGTGATCCCGTTGCATGCCACGTCGCCGCGGGCGCAGGGCATGCAGGTGGGGCCGCCAATGCCATTCGACGATCACGGTCGACTTGCGTTGCTGGCGACCACGGTCGAGGGTGCGCTGGATCGGCATCAGGTGCGCGCCATCAGGCTGGAGGTGCCGTCGCCCCAGGCGGCCCAGACCTTGCTGTTCGGCGGAGTGCAAACCGCGGCGGGCGCAGCCACGTTGCACGAGGCGTATGCCGGCATTGTCGATCGCTACGGTCAGTTCACCCGGGCCAGCTGGCCGGAGAAGGTTGCCGGTGATGAGGCGCTGCGCGCTGCTGAAAAAGTCACGATGCCCGAGCACGTGCCAAACGGCGTAGATGCCTATGGCGGACGTCAGGGCGTCCAGGGCCTGCGCAAGACCGGCTGGTTTCACACGCAGGAGTGGGACAAGCGCTGGTATCTGGTCACGCCGGACGGGCATGCCTTCTTCTCGCTGGGCGTGAACGCGGTGGCGTCCGACGGCGGGCGCAGCTATGTGCAGGGGCGCGAGTTCATGTTTCGTGATTTGCCGCCCGACAGCGGTCCGTGGGCGGCGTTCTACGGCAACGGCGACAGCCGTCGCGCCGAGCAGGGCGCCAGCGCGGACATCGGCGACAACCATGGCCGGTGGTTCGATTTCTATGCGGCGAATCTGTATCGCGTCGACGGTGAACGCTGGCAGGCAGCCTGGTGTACGCGCACGCTGGATCGCCTGCAGGCGTGGGGTTTCAACACCATCGGCAATTGGAGCGATGCCGCCCTGGGCCAGGCGCACCGCTTGCCGTACACGCGCTCGATCAATATCGCCGGCGCCTACGCCAATGTGGCGAGTGGTTATGACTATTGGGGGCGCATGCCCGATCCGTTCGATCCACGTTTTGTGCAGGCAACCGAAGCGGCGGTGGCGAAGGCGAGTGTCGGGGTGAGTGATGATCCCTGGCTGCTCGGTTACTTTGCCGACAATGAGCTGGCGTGGGCCGGCACCGGGCCGCAGGGCCGCTGGGGGCTTGCGCTGGGCACCCTGGCTGGCGAGGCGGTGAGTCCGGCCAAGCAGGTTTTCATCGCGTCGCTGAAGAAGGAATATGCAGCGCCGGAAACGCTCGCTGCGGCGTGGGGCATCGCGCTGACCTCGTGGGACGCGCTCAACGCCACGGGCTTTCGGGCGCCGTTGCCGAGCGAGGCGCATCCGGCGGTCGCCCGTGATTACAGCGCCTGGTTGCGGCGCTACGCCGACACCTATTTTCACACCGTAGCGGCGGCGATCCGCCGGCACGATCCGCATCACTTGTTCCTCGGTAGCCGCTTCGCGGTGAACACCCCGGAGGCGGTGGCTGCGTGCGCGCAGTATTGTGACGTGGTCAGCTTCAACGTTTACGCCGACCTGCCGCAACATGGTTTCGATGCTGCCGGCATGCGCAAACTCGACAAGCCGGTACTGATCAGTGAGTTCCACTTCGGCTCGGCCGATCGTGGGCCGTTCGGCCATGGTGTGCTGGCGGTGGCCAGCGAAGCGGCGCGCGGCCCGGCTTATGCGCGTTTCGTCGCCGCGGCGGCAGATGCGCCGCAGATCGTCGGCGTGCACTGGTTCCAGTACGCCGACCAGCCGGTCACCGGGCGACTGCTCGATGGCGAAAACAGCCACGTTGGCCTGGTCGGAATCACCGATATTCCGTTTGGCGGATTCGTTGGGGCAGTGCGTGTGGCGAACCGAGCGGTGATGCGGCCCAGCGCCGGCACACCGTGACGGTCGCGAAACCGCTGATATTCCGCGATCGGTTATGCTAGGGAACCACGTGTCCGCCGCGCGGTCGATCGAACGCGTGTACACCATAACCCGGGATAATCCTTCATGAATCTGCTTCGTTCCTCGCTACTCGCCTCCGCTGTCGCCGCGGCCGCGCTCACCGTCATTCCCGTGTCACCCGCGCATGCCGCCGACGAGCTCGGCGGCAGCCCCGTGTCCGGGGTGTGCCTGCTCTCGCGTGAAGCGGTGTATGCGCAGTCCAAGATCGGCAAGGCCGCCAGCGAACGACTTGGCCAGCTGACCGAGCAGGCGCGCAATCAGCTGGCGGCACAACGCAAGCCGCTCGACGCAGATATCCAGAGCTTTCAAGGCAAGGCGTCAACCCTGAGCGAGGCCCAGCGCCAGGAGCAGGGTGCAGCGCTGCAGCAACGCATGAAGGCCTTCCAGGCCCAGGTCAGCGAGCAGAATGATCGGGTCCAGCTCACCCGTGCCAAGGCCATGCAGCAGATTGGCGAGGATGCGCAGCCGAGCGTCGCCATCGCTTACAAGAGTCATCACTGCGGACTCCTGCTGAACCGCGATGCGGCACTGGGCGGCAACATGGCGAATGATTTGACCAAGGATGTCGTGGAGGGCGTGGACCGCAAGGCCACCACCATCAGCTTCAACCTGGAACCGCTGCCAAGCAAGAGCGCGACGGGTAACGGCGCGCAGAGGTAGGGATTTCCGCCACGAACCGGTGATCAGGCGATGCTGTTCACTTGACGCATGATTGCCGAGTGCATGATGACTACCCCCAACGCCTATCCCATTGGCACCCCCGGACAGCCTTGGGGCGAAGCGGAGGTCGCTGCCTGGCGCGCTCGTCAGCAAGTGAAGCGCAGCTACGAGACGGATGTGCTGCGCCGGCTTGAGACCTTGCGTGCACACTTCGAGGTGTCCTCGTATGGCCAGCTCGACTATGCCTCGGGCAGTTACCCGTTGTTCGCGTTGCGCAATGGAAACTGGCGTGACGAGCTGCCCGTCGTGGTAGTGACTGGCGGCGTGCATGGTTACGAGACCAGCGGTGTGCATGGCGCGTTGCAGTTCGCGCAGTTGCATGCGGCCGGCTATGCCGATCGCGTCAACCTGCTGATGGTGCCTTGCGTGAGCCCTTGGGGCTACGAGCGGATCCACCGCTGGAATGCCGACGCTCTCGACCCGAACCGGTCGTTTCGCCAGAACAGCCCCGCGCAGGAATCGGCGGCGGTACTGCGCCTGGTCGCGCCGATCCGTGAGCGGGTGCTGGTCCACATCGACCTGCATGAAACCACCGATAGCGACGAGTCGGAGTTCCGACCGGCGTTGGCGGCGCGTGACGGCGTGGCGCATGTACCGGGTGAGATCCCGGACGGCTTCTACCTGGTCGACGATCGTGATCGTCCGCAGCCGGCGTTTCAGCAGGCGATCATCGACGCGGTATCCGCGGTCACCCATATCGCGCCGGCTGACGAGCATGGCCAGATCATCGGATCGCCGGTGTTCGGCCCCGGCGTGATCCGGTATGCACTCGAAGAGCTTGGGCTGTGCACGGGCATCACCAGCGCGCGCTATCGGACGACCACCGAGGTCTATCCCGACAGTTCGCGCGCCACCCCCGAACAGTGCAATGCGGCCCAGGCGGCCGCGGTGTGCGCTGCGATTGATTTCGCGCTGCGCCTTCCGACTTGAGTTTTGCCGGCCGCCGACAGTCGGTCCCGCGCAACAAGATCGCCCAAAAAAACAAACCCGCAGAGGGGAGTCTGCGGGTTTGGGGCGTCCGTCTGTGGATGTGCGGAGGAGGAGGGGAAGCCTCGCCACACGATGGGACTGGTGTCTCACGACACGGCATTAATGTACCCTAGGGTTTGTTAATAGATCGTGACCGCAAGTGTCGACAGCGTCGGCGGCGCAAACCAAACCAGATTGCGCCGCCGACGCAGGATGTCGGCCCCGCCGCTGCAACGGGAGGAAACTCGAAGCATGCACGTCGATATGCACGAGACAGGTCGTCGCTTGAATCGCGCTGGCGAGCCGCCACCGGTATGGTTGTTCGGCTACGGATCCCTGATCTACAAGGTGGACTTCCCGTACATCGAGCGGCGTCCGGCCAGTGTGCAGCACTGGGTGCGGCGCTTCTGGCAGGGGTCGCACGATCATCGCGGCACGCCGCAGCAGCCAGGCCGCGTGGTGACTCTGGTTCCGCAGCGCGGCGCGGTCTGCATCGGCATCGCCTACCTTGTCACGCCGGCGGTGTTCGCCCAGCTCGACGTGCGCGAGAAGAACGGCTACCAGCGCCTCGCGATTGAACTCCACTTCAAGAACGACGAGCAAGCCGACGGTCTGGCGTATATCGCCACCTGGGAGAACGCCGCATTTCTGGGACCCGCTCCCGTGACTGAAATCGCGCGTCACATCGCCGCATCATCCGGCCCCAGCGGGTCCAATCGCGATTATCTGTTGCAGCTTGCGGTCTCATTGCGGGAGCTCGATGCCGATGATGCTCATGTGTTCGACATCGAGCGCCACCTTACGGATTTGATCCGTCTCGAACGGAGCGCCGATGGTTCCTGACGCGTTCACCAGGAGGGTGCGCTCCCGCCGCTGCCCACGGCCCATACGACGACGGCTGTCTCCTGCGCCGCTGAGCCACCCGTAGATTGCGGCGCGGGCAGCGGGGCGGCGGCGCCGTGCGCGGTGCCAGCAGCAACGGCTGCCGACCAACAGGCCCGGAGGAGACGTTGATTCCCTTCCCCACGATGCGGGAGCAGCTGTTCGGAAGGCTCACGGGGGTGCTTATGCGGTGCCGGACACTCCCCAAGGACGCCCGCTTCCGTGGCGCACCTTGTGTATCACCTCGCTGCAGCCCGTCCTTTGGGTAGCACTCGTACGGTGAGGGAAAGGAAGCGATCGTTACGCCGAAAGACGTCGAATCGCCTGGAACTTCCTCCGGCTGAAGCAATGAGGGGGTGACCGGCTTGCCACGGATGTTCTACGCTGCAGGCTGGTTTTTGCCTGGATGCTGTGATGTCAGAGCTGCCCCTGTCGCACTCGTACGGAATGGCGCGCGGTGTCGCCGCGGGCCTCGCCTTGATGCTGTTGTTGTGCACCGTGCCGATGGCGCACGCCCTGCAGCTGCCAGCGTCACCACGCGTGCAGACGGTCGAGGGCTGGGTTGACGGCACGCACGCATTGACGAATGGGCTTGGGCTGGACGAGTTCCAGGGCATTCCATACGCCGCGCCACCGCTGGGTGCGCTCCGCTGGCGGCCGCCGCAGCCGGTGAGCGCCTGGAACGACGTGCGCCAGACGAAGCACTTTGGGCCGCGCTGCATGCAGCTGCCGCTGTTCGGCGACATGGTGTTTCGCTCCCATGGCATGAGCGAGGATTGTCTTTACCTCAATGTCTGGAAACCTGCGCATGCGAGCGGCAAATTGCCCGTGCTGGTGTATTTCTTCGGTGGCGGTTTCGTCGCGGGCGACGGCTCGGAAAAACGCTACGACGGTGCCAGTCTCGCCAGCCAGGGGATCGTCACGGTCACGGTGAATTACCGTCTCGGTGTGTTTGGCTTCTTTGCGCTGCCGGCCCTGGCTGACGAATCTCCGCAGCATGCGGCAGGTAACTACGGGCTGCTCGATCAAGTGGCGGCGCTGCGTTGGGTGCGCGCCAATATTGCCCGCTTTGGCGGTGATCCGGCGCAGGTGACGATCGCCGGCGAGTCGGCGGGTTCGATCGCGGTGAGCGCACTGATGACTTCGCCACTGGCGCACGGTCTGTTTGCGCGGGCGATCGGCGAGAGCGGTGCCCTGATCGCGCCGATCGCGCCGGTGACGCTGGCGACGATGGAGAAGCACGGAGAAACCTTCGCCCACAAGGTTGGCACCGATTCACTGGCGGCGCTGCGCGCCTTGCCGGCCAATACGCTGTTGCAGGCCACCCTGCCGCAGCATAGCGATGCGGATGTCGATCTCG
>JBDTKM010000096.1:0-5196 GCA_039935315.1 Rhodanobacter sp.
TCGCTGCTGATCCCCGCGATCAACGTCAACGACTCGGTCACCAAGAGCAAGTTCGACAACCTGTACGGCTGCCGCGAATCGCTGGCCGATGGCCTGAAGCGCGCGATGGACGTGATGCTGGCCGGCAAGGTCGCCGTGGTCTGCGGCTACGGCGATGTGGGCAAGGGCTGCGCGCACAGCCTGCGCGCCTACGGTTCACGCGTGGTGGTGACCGAGATCGACCCGATCAATGCGTTGCAGGCGGCGATGGAAGGCTTCGAGGTCAACACTGTCGAAAGCACGCTCGGCCGTGGCGACATCTACGTCACCACCACCGGCAACAAGGACGTGCTGACGCTTGAGCACCTCAAGGGCATGAAGGACCAGGCGATCGTCTGCAACATCGGCCACTTCGACAACGAGATCCAGGTCGATGCGCTGAACGCGATGAAGGGCGTCGAGAAGATCAATATCAAACCGCAGGTGGACAAGTACGTGTTTCCCGACGGTCATGCAATGTTCCTGCTGGCCGAAGGACGCCTGGTCAACCTCGGTTGCGCTACCGGCCACCCGAGCTTCGTGATGTCCAACTCGTTCTCCAACCAGACCCTGGCCCAGATTGACCTGTGGGAGCACAAGGACAAGTACGAGAACAAGGTTTACATCCTGCCCAAGAAGCTGGACGAGGAAGTCGCGCGCCTGCATCTGGACAAGATCGGCGTGAAGCTGACCACACTGAGCGCCGAGCAGGCGAAATACCTGGGCGTGCCGGTGGACGGCCCGTACAAGGCGGACCATTACCGGTACTGATTGCCTGCAATCGGGAAGGGGGATCGGGAATCAGAGCCCGATCTCCTGGCCAAGCGGGGCGCAGCGATGTGCCCCGTTTTCGTTTCAGCGAGCAAGCCACCCTCGGCACCCGTCAACCATGTCCCATTCGCAACTCCTGACACACCATCTATCGCTTCATCGCGAATCAGAGATATATACTCACCGACATCAGCTCTCCAGCTCTCCACCAGGAACCCCTGCGATGCCGGCAATCAGCTTCGAGTTCTTTCCGCCCAAGACCGACGAACAACGCGCGCAACTGGATCGCGCGGTGATCGCGTTGAAGGCGCACCAACCGGATTACGCGTCAGTCACGTTTGGCGCCGGCGGCTCCACGCTCAGCTATACCAGCGAAACCGTGGCGCGGCTGCATTCGCAGCATGGCCTCGACGTGGCGCCGCATCTGTCGTGCATGGGTGGCACTCGGGCCGAACTGGCCGCGCAGCTGGACGCGTACCGCGCCGCCGGTTACCGGCGCCTGGTGGCTCTGCGCGGCGACATGCCCTCGGGGATGGCCACGGCTGGCGACTTCCGCTACGCCGCCGAACTGGTCAGCTTTATCCGCGAACATTGCGGCGACCACTTTCACATCGAGGTGGCGGCCTACCCGGAGACGCATCCGCAGGCCGACAATGCGCTGCGCGACCTCACCCATTTCAAGGCCAAGATCGATGCCGGCGCGGACGGTGCGATTACCCAGTACTTCTTCAACCCGGACGCGTATTTCCGCTTCGTCGATGACGTGCACAAGCTGGGCGTGGATGTGCCGATCGTGCCAGGCATCATGCCGATTTCCAACTTCAGCCAGCTGAGCCGCTTCTCCGAGATGTGCGGCGCAGAAATCCCGCGCTGGATCGCCAAACGCATGCAGGCACACGCCGACGACGCCGAAGCGGTGCGCGAACTCGGCGCCGAGGTGGTAGCGCAACTGTGCCGGCGCCTGCTCGATGGCGGCGCGCCTGGGCTGCACTTCTATACGCTCAACCGGGCGCGCACCACGCAGGCGGTACTGCACCAACTTTCCTGAGCTGCGCTGCCGCTATGCTGGCGGCATGTCGCGCCTGACCGTCTTCGGGTACCTTGCCCTGCCATGCCTGGTCCTGCTGGCCCCGGCGCCGCCAGCGCAGGCGCAGGCGCCATCGGACATCCATCACTGCATCGGCACCCATGGCGCACCGGTGTTCACCGACCAGCCCTGTGCCGCACTGCACGCCACCCCGGTCAGCGCCGCCTCGGCCACCGCCAGCCCCGCGGCCGTCACGGTTTCCCCCGCGCAGCTGTGCTCCGCCAGCGTGGATGAGCTGCGCCAGAACGTCATCGACGCGTTTGCCCGGCGTGACAGCGTACGTCTGGCCGGTTTGATCCTGTGGGATGGCTATGCAAGTGGCGCCGTCATCGCCGACATTCGTGCGTTGACGACCTTGATGAAACAGCCGCTGCTGGAGGTCGACGCGGCACCACCCCCGGCAGCCTCGCCAGCCTCGGATGACGGCGACTTCGTCACTGCGCCTGGCGCTGCCAAGGCAGCACGCCCGACGGATCAGCTGCTGCTGCGCAGCGGCCGAGACGGCATCGAAGGCTCCGCACCGCAATGGCGCTTCGACATCGTTCGCCGGTCCGGCTGTTTGTGGCTGCGCAACGCGAATTGACCGTCCGGGAGTCTGGGGGGCCTGTGGCAGTCGAGGCAGGCATGGGCCCGGTGCGGACCGCCTGCTGAGGATGCGCCGGCCTAATGCGGTTTCATGGACCGGCGCATCGGCGCGGATATGAACTGCACAGTCGGATTCAGCGGCAGGCGAACCCACGGCCCCGCAGACTCATGGCGCAAGCACCGCGCTATCATGCACGTTCCGCACAGGAGAACCGAGATGGCGCAGCAATACCCCGAATGGATCTGGCAGAACGGCAACATCAAGCCCTGGGCGGAAGCCACCACGCACGTGATGTCGCACGCGCTGCACTACGGTTCGTCCGTGTTCGAAGGCATCCGCAGCTACGCCACACCTGACGGCGCCGCAATCTTCCGCCTCACCGATCATCTGAAGCGACTGTTCCACTCGGCCAGAATCTACGACATGACGCTGCCGTATTCGGCCGACGAACTGGCCGCAGCCTGCCGCGAAGTGATCAAGAAGAACGGACTGGACGCGTCCTACATACGCCCGGTCGCGTTCCGCGGGCTGGGCGGCTTCGGGCTCTCTGCCGAAACCCCGATCGACATGGCAGTTGCCGCCTGGCCCATGGGTCCCTATCTCGGGCCGGAGGCGCTGAAGAACGGCATCGACGCCGGCGTCTCGAGCTGGCAGCGCTTTGCTCCGAATACCATTCCGTCCGGCGCCAAGGCTGGTGGCAATTATCTTTCCGGCCAACTGATCGCGCGCGAGGCGCGCCGCCTCGGCTACGGCGAAGGCATCGCGCTGTCCTCCAGCGGCCTGCTCAGCGAAGGCGCCGGCGAGAACCTGTTTCTGGTCTTCGATGGTGTGCTGCACACAACCCCGGCCAGCGCCTCGATCCTCGCCGGTATCACCCGTGACACCTTGAAAACCCTGGCCCGCGAAGATGGTATCGAGGTGGTCGAGCGTGACCTTCCGCGTGAATACCTGTATCTGGCCGACGAAGTGTTGATGTGCGGCACCGCCGCCGAGATCACGCCGATCCGTTCGGTCGATGGCAAGCAGGTGGGCGCCGGCAAGGCGGGGCGGGTCACGTTGCGCATGCAAGAACTGTTCTTCGGCCTGTTCGATGGCCGCACCCACGACAAATGGGGCTGGCTCGAACAAGTGTGATGGGGCAGCGAGAGCAAGCATCGCCCACATGGACGACTTCAGAGACTTGCGCTGCCGTTGAATATTTCAGCAGTCCTCAGCGCAGCGCAGGGGCGAAGCGTGGAGGATGTCCGTAACGTGAGTGGACACTTCATCCGCGACGTCGCCGACAGGGCGCCGCAAAAGGCGCCAGTCAGCGACGCCTGGACGTGCTGGATTACAATAACCGGCGCACTCATCACGACCGGGAATCACGGATGACATCGCTACCCTGCTTCAAGGCCTACGACATCCGTGGCCGCGTGCCCGACGAACTGGACGAAGCGCTGGCGCGCAAGATCGCGCTTGCCATGGCCGCGCAACTGCAACCCGGACCGGTGGTGCTGGGGCGCGACGTGCGACTGAGCAGCCCTGCCCTGCAGGCGGCGCTCGCCGATGGCTTCCATGCCGCCGACCGCGAGGTGATCGACATCGGCGTGGGTGGCACCGAGGAAGTTTATTTCCAGACCGATCATCTCGGCGCGGCCGGCGGTGTCATGGTGACCGCCAGCCACAATCCGATGGACTACAACGGCATGAAGCTGGTGCGCGAAGGCTCGCGGCCGATCAGCGGCGACAGCGGACTGTTTGCAATCCGCGACTTCGCCGCCAGCCATCACCAGCCGATTCCCGCCGGTGTCGCCACGTCGCGCACGATGACCGACAAGTCCGCCTACATCGCCCACCTGCTCGGTTACATCCAGCGCGATCGACTGAAGCCGCTGAAGATCGTGGTCAACGCCGGCAACGGCGGCGCCGGCCTGGTGGTGGATCGCCTCGCGCCCGAGCTGCCGTTCGAGTTCATCCGCCTGCAGCACGAACCTGATGGTCATTTCCCCAACGGCATCCCCAATCCACTGCTGCCGGAATGTCGCGATACCACCGCTGCCGCGGTGCGCGCGCACGGCGCCGACTTTGGCGTGGCGTGGGATGGTGACTTCGACCGCTGCTTCTTTTTCGACGCGGACGGCCGCTTCATCGAGGGCTACTACCTGGTGGGCTTGCTGGCCAGCGCGCTGCTGGCGCGCCACCCCGGCGGCAAGATCATCCACGACCCGCGGCTGACCTGGAACACGATTGAAATGGTGCGTGCTGCCGGTGGCATCCCGGTGCTCAGCAAGACCGGCCACGCCTTCATCAAGGAACGCATGCGCGCCGAGAACGCCATCTACGGCGGCGAGATGAGCGCCCATCACTACTTCCGCAATTTCGCCTACTGCGACTCGGGCATGATTCCGTGGCTGCTGATTGCCGACCTGATGTCCGCCAGCGGGCAAACGTTGGCCGAGATGGTGGACGACCGCATCCGCGCGTTCCCGTGCAGTGGCGAAATCAACTTCAAGGTTGCCGACGCTGACGCCGCCACCGAGCGGGTGTTGGCACACTACACCGGCCAGGCGCCAGCGCTCGATCACACCGACGGCATCAGCGCCGACTTCGGCCAATGGCGCTTCAACCTGCGCAGCTCCAATACCGAACCGTTGCTGCGACTCAACGTGGAATCACGCGGCGAGATCGCCTTGATGCAGGAGCGCACGGCCGAGATCAGCGCGCTGATTGCGCAGGCGTGAGCTTGAGATAA
>JBDTKM010000097.1:0-5774 GCA_039935315.1 Rhodanobacter sp.
GCGCATTCCATTTCTGGCGCCGACGGCGGCGGATGCCTACGAGATATCCGTGAACGGCGAGTCGATCCGGATCGGCGCGGTGTCGATGGGCAATCCGCACGCCGTGCTGGTGGTGCCGGACCTGACCGACCCGCAGCTGAAAAAGCTGGGCCCGCTGCTGTCAGCGCATGAACGTTTTCCGGCGCACTGCAATGCCGGTTTCGTGCAGCGGCTCGATCGTGGCCACCTGCGCCTGCGCGTGCACGAACGCGGCGCGGGCTGGACCCTGGCCTGCGGTACCGGCGCCTGCGCCGCCGTGGCGGTACTGCGTCGACGTGGCGAGGTCGACGACCACGCGCTGGTGGAACTGCCCGGAGGAACGCTGGCGATCGACTGGGCCGGGCCGGGCCACAGGTTGTGGATGACGGGGCCGGCGGCGTTTGTTTTCGAGGGCATGTGGCCACTCTCCACGGATGGACAGCCAACGTGCGGTTGAAGCGCGCGGGCGTCCATCGCACACTGCGTCACACCGGCAGGCCCGCCCGCTCGTTTCGTCACGGCTTCAAGGATCTCCCAGCATGACTGCAACCCTGCTCGACGATGCTACCCAGGCGCGCGTGGTCGCCGCCTACCTGAAAGGTCATCCGGAGTTTCTCAGCGAGTATCCCGAGCTGGCCGCCAAGCTGACCATGCCCGCGCCCGCCCAGGGCGGCGCAGTCGCATCGCTGGCGGTTTATCAGATGCAAAGCCTGCGCGACAAGAACGCGGAGCTGGAACGTCGCTTGGCTGAGCTGGTCAAGATTGCCGCCGAGAATGAGCAACTGATGGAGCGCGTGCACGGGCTGACCGTGGCGCTGCTGCGGGCGAGCACGACGGAGGTGACGGTACGCACCGTGATCGCCACGTTGAGCGCGGATTTCCATACCGAGCAGGTGCGCCTGCTGCTGTTTGGCGACGACTTCCACTTGCCGCGCGCCGACTGGCTGCGACAAATCCCCGGCGGCAGCGCTGCACTCCCGGAATTCGCCGCGTTTCTGCGCAAGGGCGAGCCCAGCTCCGGGCGTCTGTCCGGCGAGAAGCTCGCGCGCCTGTTCGGTGATGCCGCGGACGGCATCCATTCGGTAGCGATGATGCCGCTGGACGACGCCGGGATCCTGGCCATCGGCAGCGGCGACCCGGATCGCTTCCAGCCCGGCATGGGCACGCTGTTCCTGAAGATGATTTCCGCCACCATCACCGCTGCGCTGGCACGCTCACGGGATGTCTCCTGAGTCGCCCCTGACCGCGGCCGGTCAGGTCGAGGCCTGGCTGGGTCGCCTCGCCGACGAACGCCATGCCTCACCGCACACCGTCGCCGGCTACCGCCGTGACCTGGCGAAATTGCTGCGCTTCATGGCGTCGCAGCAGCTAGCCGCGTTTGCGGCACTCGACGCGAACCGGATGCGCGGTTTCATCGCCGCCGAACATCGTGCTGGCCTGGCGCCGAAGAGCCTGCAGCGGCTGCTGTCGTCCTGCCGCAGCCTGTTTCGCCAGCTCAGTCGCGAAGGCCTGCTCATGCGTGACCCCTTGCTCGGGGTGCGCGGGCCGAAGGTGCGCCGCAAGCTGCCGCAGGTACTCGACGTCGATGAAGCCGGCGCGCTGGTCGAAAGCGACAGCGGCGGCAAGCTGGCCGTGCGCGACCGCGCCATGCTGGAGTTGTTCTATTCCAGTGGCCTGCGCCTGTCCGAGCTGGTCGGCCTGCGTTGGCTCGACCTCAATCTGGTCGAGGGCGAGGTGCGCGTACTGGGCAAAGGCAACAAGACCCGCATCGTGCCGGTCGGCCGGTATGCGGTGGCCGCCCTGGGCGCGCTGGGCGCCGAGGAGGGCATGACGGCCGAAAGTCCGGTGTTTCGCGGCCGCGGCGGCGCGCCGATCCACCCGCGCACGATCCAGTTGCGGATGAATACGCTGGCGCTCCAGCAAGGCATTCCCAAACACATCCACCCGCACCTGCTGCGCCACACCTTCGCCAGCCACATGCTGGAATCCTCCGGTGACCTGCGCGCGGTGCAGGAGTTGCTCGGCCATGCCGACATCGCCACCACCCAGATCTATACCCATCTGGACTTCCAGCACCTGGCCAAGGTGTATGACGCGGCGCATCCACGGGCCAAGCGCAAACCATAGGCGCCGCTCCGACGTCGAGCGTGGCAATTCGCCTGACGGTGCGGAGAGGCTGGGCGTGAGCGGCGCTTGGGCAGGGCGATTCGCTGTTCGCGTTCACTCCCTCTCCCGCTGCGGGAGATGAGACCCTCCCGCCGGGTGGTTCGCTTGCATTGAAGCCTCGGCAAGCCATCCCCATCTCGTGCGCTCAACCACGGAGCTTCATATGGAATCGTTTCACGCCACCACCATCGTCTGCGTACGCCGCGACGGCCACGTGGTGATCGGCAGCGACGGCCAGGTCACGCTCGGCAACACGATCATGAAGGGCAATGCCCGCAAGGTGCGCCGGCTGGGCAAGGCCAGCGAGGTGATCGCCGGCTTTGCGGGTGCGACGGCCGACGCTTTCACGTTGTTTGAACTGTTCGAGCAGAAACTCGAAAAACACAACAACAACCTCACCCGCGCCGCAGTGGAGATGGCCAAGGAATGGCGTACCGATCGCCGTTTCGGCAAGCTCGAGGCGATGCTGGCGGTGGCGGACAAGGAGGTATCGTTGCTGATCTCGGGCAACGGCGACGTGGTGGAGCCCGAGCATGGCCTGATCGCGATCGGCTCCGGCGGCCCGTTCGCCCAGTCTGCCGCCAGGGCGCTGCTGGAAAACACCGACATGGGCGCCCGCATCATTGTCGAGAAGGCGCTGCAAATCGCTGGCGACATCTGTATCTATACGAATCACAACGTCAGTATCGAAGAGCTGTGATGGTTCGCGATTGGGGATTCGAGGTTCGCAAGAGCCCGCCCTCAACTTCGCCGCAGCCCACCGAATCCCCAGTCACGAATCACGAATCACGGCGCAGCCATGAGTGAACTCACCCCCCGCGAGATCGTCACCGAACTCGACCGCTTCATCATCGGCCAGCACGACGCCAAACGCGCCGTGGCGGTGGCCTTGCGCAGTCGCTGGCGGCGCATGCAGCTGTCGCCGGAGATGCGCAACGAGATCACGCCGAAGAACATCTTGATGATCGGTCCCACCGGGGTCGGCAAGACCGAGATCGCGCGGCGGCTGGCGACGCTGGCCAATGCGCCGTTCGTGAAGGTGGAGGCGACCAAGTTCACCGAGGTCGGCTACGTGGGCAAGGATGTCGAGTCGATCATTCGCGACCTGGCCGATGGCGCCTACAAAATGACGCGCGAGCAAGCGGTCAAGCGCGTGCACACACAGGCGGAGGACCGGGCCGAGGATCGCATTCTCGACGCGCTGCTGCCGCAGCGGCATGCCGAACCGCATGATTGGAGTCACGATGCGCCGGCGGCCCCGGCCACTGACGGCGACACCCGCCAGAAGCTGCGCAAGCAGCTGCGCGAAGGTGCGCTGGACGAGCGCGAAATCGAGCTGAACCTGGCCATGAACGTGGGCGTGGAGATCATGTCGCCGCCGGGTATGGAAGAGATGGGTGCCCAGCTGCGCCAGATGTTCCAGAACATCGGCGGCGCCAAGACCCAGACCCGCAAGCTGGCGATCAAGGCGGCGCGCCCGCTGCTGATCGACGAGGAGGCGGGCAAGCTGCTCAACGACGAGGAGATCCGCGCCCAGGCGATGGAGAACGCCGAGCAGAACGGCATCGTCTTCATCGACGAGATCGACAAGGTGGCCCAGCGCAGCGATCACGGCCACTCAGGGGTCAGCCGCGAGGGTGTGCAGCGCGATCTGTTGCCGCTGGTGGAAGGCTCCACCGTGTCGACCAAGTACGGCCCGATCAAGACCGACCACATGCTGTTCATCGCCTCCGGCGCGTTCTCGCTGGCCAAGCCATCGGACCTGATCCCCGAACTGCAGGGCCGCTTGCCGATCCGGGTCGAGCTGTTCGCGCTCTCGGTGGACGACTTCAAGCGGATCCTGCGCGAGCCTCACAATGCCTTGACCAAGCAATACGTAGCCCTGCTCGGCACCGAGGGTGTCACCATCGAATTCACCGACGACGGCATCGACCGACTGGCCGAGCTGGCATTCCAGGTCAACGAGCGCACCGAGAACATCGGCGCGCGCCGCCTGCATACCGTGGTGGAGCGCGTGCTGGAAAACATTTCGTTCGAAGCTGCAGACAAGTCCGGCGAAAAATACCTGATCAACGCCGAACACGTAGACAAATCACTGGCCAACCTCGTGCATGACGAGGATCTCAGCCGCTATATCCTGTAAAGATCCCGTAAAGCCGGGAACCAGGCCCGATCTGCTAAAATAGCCGCATTGTGAACAATGTCATTGAACTAAAAAGCACCGGCCAGCGCGCTGCGTTGCGCCAGGCACAGCAAGAACAGGTCCTGGTCCGGTTGTGGCGTGAAGATCTCGAGCACGGCAGCTTTTGCGGCTACGTGGGTGGCGTCGGGCGCGAATTCTTCCTGTTGTGGGTGGTCGGTGACGGCATTACCTACGATGGCATGTACGTGATGCGCCACCGCGATATCTCCGAGCTGGAGTCCCCGGACAAGCACCACGCCTTTTTCGAGAAGGCGCTGGCGCTGAAGCAACTCCTGCCGCAGATCCCGCTCGGTTTTCCGCTGGACACCATCCAGGACGTGATCAAGGCAGCGGGCGCACAGGCACCGGTGATCGGCGTGCACGTAGATAGCGAGGACGAAGCGGAGGTCTGCTACATCGGCCGGCTGGAGAGCGTCGGCGACGACGGCTTCTACATGCAGGAGCTCAGTCCGGATGCCGAATGGATGCGTGAGGTGTCGTTCTTCAGCTGGGACGAGGTGTCCACGGTCAGCATGGAAGACAGCTACGCCCAGTCCCTGCTCGCCGTGGCCGGCCCCGCGCCGGCCCTGAGCCATGTCGACGCAGACGCCGAGCGGGCGTATTAGTCCAGTCGACGCATGTCCGCGCAAGGCCCCGAGCCAGCGTTTCTGCAACGAAACCCGCCAACGCGGCGCCCGCGTTTCCGGGCAGCGCAATCCATGGTCTGGCTGACTTGTCGGTGATGTCAGTTAGCGACGCACACCGGATATGCATCGACGTCCGCCTTTGTAAAATCGACCATGTCTCCCTCCTCGCCACCGACATGGTGCATGGACGGCTTGGGTGTGCGCCGTCGCCGCGGCGAATGAAACCGTTAAGCTCGCTCGATCAGCGTCGAACCCACGCCATCTTCCGGGAGCACCCATGACACGTATCGTCGTGGTCGGCAGCATCAACATGGATCTGGTCACCGAGGCGTCGCGCTTCGTCGGTCCGGGCGAAACCATTCTCGGCAAACGCTTTGTCACCGTGCCCGGCGGCAAGGGCGCCAACCAGGCCGTAGCCGCCGCCCGACTCGGCGCCTCGGTCGCCCTGGTCGGCGCACTCGGCGATGACGCCTTCGGCGATCAACTGCGCCAGGGCCTGCTGAGCGAACACATCAACCTGGACCACGTCGCGCAGCTCGACGGCGAGGCCAGCGGTACGGCGTCGATCACGATTGCCCAAGGCGAAAACCAGATCATCGTGGTACCCGGAGCCAACGCCTGCGTGACGCCGGCCCAGGTGGAACGGGCGCGGGAGCTGATCCAGCGCGCCGACGTGGTACTGGTGCAGATGGAAATTCCGCTGGACACGGTCGAGGCGACGGTGCGTCTGGGCGCGCGGTTGGATGTGCCGGTAATTCTCA
>JBDTKM010000098.1:0-25755 GCA_039935315.1 Rhodanobacter sp.
ATGACCCAGGCGGATTCGCAGGCCAACCAAAGCCCGACAGACCCCGTGCCGCAGTCGATGCGGGTTTCAGCTACCAACTGCATGCGCGGATCGCCACGGGTCGGCGATGGACCATGCGATTGGCTGCATGGGGAATAGTGACGAACGTCAGCGCTGGGTCAGCCTCCCGCGGCACCATCCACCAGTCCACCGTCCATCACCAGCGCATCGAGGCTTGTCTGAGCAAGCCCGGAGGCTTGGCGTCCGGGCCAAGGGTGCGTTTGCCGAGATACATGACTTTCGCCAATGCCTGGTGAGCGCGCCTTCGCCTGCGTATTGCTGCGGCGTTGCTGTGCGCTGTGTCTTGGCGCGGGTGCATCTCATGGATGCGCTTTTCCAAGCATGAGCAGGCGTCAACACGCGGCGCCGTCCGGTTTGCTTTCGGCGCTATCGCGTGGTGGCGTGGCGATGCTCGAACCATGAAGCGCGGTTGATTGCTGCCATCACTTCCCGAGACGAGCACACTCCTCGCAGGCGCTTGTCACTTTCCTACTTCATCAAGGCTACGCCATGGCCCGGCAGGTCCAACGCGCCGTCGCGCGAACTGCCTCTCAGTACACCACGCTTGGTACCGGCGAAGGAGACGGTCACTGGCGCGTCGTTGGTGTTGACGTACAAGGTACGTCCGTCGACCACGCGGGCGACGATGCCCTTTGGCGTATCGCGTCCGCGCCGGATATCAAGCTCGGTATAGAGCGATCGGACAGGCGGCCCCCATGAACGACGCCTGCGACGCCGTCGCGAGATCGATCGCCTTGCCCTTGCCAAAATGGTTGATGGTGATCGCCGGACTCTCTCCGGGCGTGTTTTCAAAGGTCGCCAGCACCTTCGCCGTGCTTGGTTCAAGCACTGCGTAATAGCCGTCCGAACCGGTCAGCTCCTTGCCGTGCAAGCTGAACTTGAGCGGTTGCCTGGTGATCGGTACGCAATCCAAAAACGTCGTTCAGCCGCCCTGGCAACGGCGTTTCGAACCACTTTCCGGTCGCGTCAACCTTGGCCGAATAGCCGGTCATGATGACGGCACCGCCATGGGCGACATAGTGCAGGTGGCTGGCAGCCGCACGAGCTTGTACTGGTTGATCAGGTCGTGGGCGATATCGAACACGGCGGCGTCGAGTTGTCCCTGAAAAAGGGTCTGCAGGCCGACTTGAGCTGGTCGTTGTAGTTGTCGGTGACATACTGCTTCATCGTGCTCGGACCGGGCGGCGCATTGGTCAACCACTCCGTCTCGCAGGGGTCTTCGACAGCGACCTGCGGCTGGCGATAGCGTGGAAAGCACATCGTCAGAAGCATCTTGAATTCAGCGGCCATCCTGGCGAACTCGCCAACCTTCCATGATGGCCGGCCATCATGATCGAGCAGGCCGAACGGCGACTGCTCCTCGCCGCCGATCTGCGAATTGAATGTCCAGGCCAGATACGTCTGCGAGTAGCGGACGAGGCCGCCACAGGCCCACATGCGCGAGCGGCGAGGCGTGCCGTAGTCGCCGCCGCCACCGGCGGTGAATTCGTTGAACCAGACCGGCGTTTGATGTCCGGCCTTGACCATCATGACCTCGAACGCGGCGCTCAACGGGTCGCCGGGATCGGGATAAAAGCCTTCGGCACCCCAGGTCCAATATTGGTTTCATGACCGCAGATAATTGAAGCCTTTGGCCGGTGCGTTGGGCCACAGATTCGATACAGCGGGAAGATCGGGCGCATATGGCTTGCGGACCTCGTCGAGCTGGTGGGGATCGGCAATCGTCACGTCAGACCAGAAGCGATGCTGGTCGAGGTTGCGCTCGCTCGGTCGCGGACCACTTCCGCAAAACCTGACTCCAATCGTTGATTCGACGCGACCAACGCTGCATCGCCCATGCCTTGTTGAGGGCTGCGATGGTCCGGTATCGCTGCTTGAGCCAGGCCACAAACCGTCCGCGGTCGCCCTCCGAACAAGACCTCGGTGAGCTGCCCTACTCATTGTCATAGCCCACCGCCACGACGGCTGGATAGTGCGCGTAGCGCTGGAGCATTTTTACGGCGAGTTGCCGGATCAGACGCCGGTAGTCCGGATCGCTGATGTCATCCCAATAGCGGGTTGCCGGATGCAGCCGGACACGATCCTGGTTGACGATCTCGACGCCTGGAGATTCTTGATGCAGCCAGACCGGCGCAGGCAAGCCGGGGATCTCGACAATCACCTTGATGCCGGCAGCGTGCATCCGGACCAGGAACTTGTCGAATCACTTGAATTTGCACTGGCCTTCGCTCGGCTCGAACGAGTCCCGCGACGGATCGCCCATACGGACCATGTTGAAGCCGGCGTGCTTCATGATCGCGATATCGCTCTCGATCTGCGCCGGGCTGCGGTTGATCGGCTGGTAACACGTGCCGACGAACAACTGCCCCTGGCCCGGCCAGTCGGAATGAGCGGCGGGACTCTACGCTTGTGCCTGCCAAGCGGGCGCGACCCCGCTGCACAGTGCAAGCAGGATGGCCATTTTCACCATCCGGGCGGCCGAACGCTTTTTGAAATGCATCTGTCGTTGTCCGTTTCGGAGGTGAGTGATCGTCGGTGCCGTGCGCTGGGCACGCGCTCAGGCGAAGGTGACTTCGAACACGCTGGCGTGACGGGTCGGCAGCGTCGCTGGTACATCGATGACCAGCGCTTGCCCGGTCTGCCGAAAAGTCGTCGCGCCGCGATGGCCGAGCAGTCGCACGTGTCTTACCGACCGTCGTTCGTGCGGGTTGCCCGTTGCCAGCGAGGTGATCGCAACGCTACCCGCCGGCTGGCCGAGCGTCATCGCGAAAAGACGATCGCCCTTGGTCGTGAACCGGATGTCCCTGGCGGTGTAGGCGACCTTTTCCTTGAACATGCCCACGGCCGCCTCGGTCGGGCCTTCGCCGTCGATCTTCCACGGCCGCGTGCCGTGGATGGCCTGCGCATTGACGGCCATCCACGCCGTCAGTTCGGCCAGCAGCTGCTCCGACTCGGGTGGCAGGCTGCCGTCGGCATGGAGCACGACGTTGAGCAGCAGGTTGCCGTTCTTGCTGACGATGTCGGCCAGCATGGTGACGACCTCGTCGGTGGTCTTGTAGCTGTAGTTCTCGTTGAAGAACCAGTCGCCGTTCGAGGTATCGGTCTGCCAGGGCAGCGGGTTGATGCCCTTCAGCACGCCGCGCTCGACGTCCTGTACCCCCCACTCCCTGTGGAATTCGCCTGTCCCTGAATCCTTGCAGTTATAGACAGCCTCCAGCTTTCCGCTGCGAGCAATGCTGCTGTTATAAAGATCAGCGACCAGCGCGCGGCCGATGGCACCGAACGGCAGGCCACCGTCGGAATAGAGCAGGTCGGGTTGGTAGCTGTCGACGAGATCGCGAATGCGCCGGTACCACATCCGGTGGTAGTTGGAGTTGCTGGTGTACCAGCTGTCCGGCGTGTTGCGGAACGGCTGGTCGCGATTGTCGTGATAGAGGTCGAAATAGTGTGGATCGGCACCGTCATAGCCGATGCCGAGTTTCGGCCCGAACTGGTCGTAGAGATGGTTTGGATACCACCAGCAATAGCTGGCGCCGAGATGCTCGGATACGCCGAAGCGCAGCCCGCGCCGCTTGGCCGCCGCCTTCCATGCGCCGACAATGTCGCGCTTCGGTCCCATCGCTGCGGCGTTCCAACGGTGATGGCGCGAATTCCACAGGTCGAAGTTGTCGTGATGAACGCCCATCGAGACGAAATACTTCGCCCCGGCGGCCGCATATTTGGCCATCAATGCATCGGGATCGAACTTGTCGGCGGTCCACAGCGGGATGACGTCCTTGTACCCGAATGTCGAAGGGTGACCGTAGGTCTTGACGTGATAGTCGTAGTCGGGGTGGCCCGGTACGTACATGAGTCGCGCGTACCAGTCGCCTTGCCGCGGCACCGCCTGCGGACCCCAGTGCGCCCAGATACCGAACTTGGCGTCGCGGAACCACTCGGGGGTCTGGTAGGTCAAGAGCGACTCGACGGTCGGCTCGAAGCGGCCGGGCACGGACCTGGGTTGGTCCGGATCATCCAGCTCAGGGCGGCCGGAAGCACCCGCAATGGGGCCGCGACTACGCGCAATAGCGCCGGAAGTGCTTGCAACAGCGCCGGAGGAAAGCGCTGCGGCGATCGACGCAATCGACGCTCCCAGAAATTCCCGTCGGTCAAACCTGGCCATGAGTCCTCTCCCACCGATCATTGGCGACGTATCTCGGCAAGGCCGCCTTGCTTGTCATTTCCCATGCGATCAGGGGCAGGCGTGAAAATGACATGCTCATCCTGCCTCCGGCATGGCGCCGATTTTCTGTGCAGGACGACGCTGCGCCCAATGCAGTCGCTGCTGCGCACCGCCCCTGTCGTTGCAAGTGACGCCGCGCTTGCGCGCCTTGCAATCTTCTCATCGCGCCGCCTCGCAAACGGACCCATGCCAGCAAGCTGCCCGTCTACTCCAGGAATCATTCTTGCCGTGGTCAAATCATATGGCAATGATGAAATCGGCCAGTCGAGCTGGCATTTTTGCGTTTGCGTTTGCGTCAAACGAGGCCTGCGCGTTGTGACACCAGCACCGCCTGAATCGGAATGCATCGGCCCATGCGCCGGCTGCTCGGCGCACTGACTGGCCGCGGTGCGCGACGCAAGAATGCAGCGTTGCAAAATTGACCAGATCCGTTGACATCGCTTCTTCTGCGCCGTCCACAAAGCGCCATCCGCCCTGAACGTGTCGTCGCGTTGAAGCTCAGCGGCCAGCAACACACGCTGAGTGAACGCGGGTCGATCCAGCTGACCAATCTTCATGCATTTGGCGGGAGCCGTCGCGTGCAATCCTGCGGTCTGTGCCGGCACAGCATGGGACGCGGCCGGCCGTCGGGATCGGCCCGGTGCAAGTCGCTCTTGGCGTGAACGTTACGGTGCGCAGCGACCGCTGGGGAACGAGCGCGACCTGCCGCGTGGTGCGCGGCCACCGCGATGTATTCGTCTCACGCCGGACTAATGCACCACCTCGTTTCGCTCGACATCCTTTTCCTGAAACGCTTTCGGGGTACAGCCCAGTTCTCGCCGGAACACGGTGTAGAGGTACTGCACTGAGCTGAATCCGCATCGCACGGCGATGTCGGTCATGGCGGATTCGCCGCCGCGCAGCAGCTGCTGTGCGATCTCCAACTTGTGTCGCAGGATCTCCTGGTGAACGCTGCGCTTGAGGCTGCGCCGGAAATGCTCTTCCAGCAGCGAGCGCGAGACGCCCACGTAGTCTGCCACTTGTTCGGTGCGGACACCGAGGCAGGCGTACTGGCGGATGTAATGCAGCGCGCGCCGCACGTACGGGCTCCGAACCGTTTGATACAAGCTTGACGCCGCTACGTGCAGGCCCTCCGGCGGAACCAGCACGCGGGTCTCGCGGCAGTCCGCGCCGTGCAGCATGCGGTGCAGCAGGTGGGCGGCAGCCTTGCCCATTTCTTCGGTGCCCTGTTGCACCGAGGTCAGCGGGATGCGGCAAAGCGTGCGCGCCAGCGGGTCGTTGTCGATGCCGACGATCGCCACCTCTTCAGGTACCGGGATGTCTGCCATCAGGCAAGCCTGCAACAGCTGGCGCGCGCGCGCGTCGGTGGCTGCCAGGATGCCGACTGGCTTGGGCAACGATCTCAGCCATGCGGTGAGCGCATCCATCGCCTCGCTCCAGCCCGCCGCGCTGGTGGCGTGGCCGTGATAGATGAAGCTGGACAGGCCGTCCACGGCAACCATCTCGTCGAACAACCGCTCACGCTCGTCCGCCCAGTGGTTGGCCGGCCCCATCGGCAGCGAGTAGAACGCGAAGTTCTCCAGCCCCTGCTCGATCAGGTGGTCGTAGCCCAGGCGCACCAATTTGGCATTGTCGGTGGCGATATACGGCACCCCGTCCGGGTAGCGCGATGGGTCCGTATAGGAGCTGCCGACGGCAACCACCGGTACCTTGGCGCCGCGCAAGGCGGAGCAGACCTGAGGGTCGTCGAAATCCGCGATGATGCCGTCGCCGCACCAGTCCGCCAGCCCGGTCAGCCGGCAACGGAAATCCTCCTCCATGAAAAGGTCCCAACTGACCCGCGTGGAAGTCAGATACGTGCCGATCCCCGCAATGATCTGTCGATCGTAGATTTTGTTCGCATTGAACAGTAGCGCAATGCGATGTACGCCTGGTGCTGTTCCCATGTCATTCACCCAAGTGGTTACCGGGGCGTGCGGCAGCGATTCCATCACGCCCGGCCCTGGAAGAATCAAACATCGCCCCGACCATGCCGGGGCGTATCCGACACTAACACGTGTACAGGCCGGTACAGGGGCATTTGCGGCAAGCGCAAAAGAAGAAACGTGAAGCATTCTGAGCAATATCGTAATTGCGCTGTCCCGGTCATCGCCGCAGCATGATTGCGGCGGCGTTGACGGCTTGGTCGTCAGCGCCGGGAGGTCCGGCAGCTGCTCAAGGCAGGCCACGACCAGCCAGAACTCCGCTGACCGAGGCTGCCCACCCCGAGGGCCTTGTCGTCGAGCACCCAGGTGGCGCGCCGGGCAGGGGCATTTGCGACGGCCGCCCGCAAAAAATAGCTCATCTTCAGGAAGTCACATGCCATATTTCGATTCCATTGCGCCGGTACGTTATAAAGGGCCTGACAGTGAGCAGCCACTGGCCTTTCGTCATTACGACGCAAGCCGCCTCGTGCTCGGCAAACCGATGGCCGACCATCTGCGCTTTGCGGTGTGCTACTGGCACACCTTTGGCTGGCAGGGTACCGATGTGTTCGGTGGGCCTGTCTTCGAGCGCCCCTGGCAGGTTGCTGGCGGCGCGATGGCGCGCTCGCTGGCCAAGGCGGATGCGGCATTTGACTTCTTTTCCCGGCTCGGCGCGCCGTTTTATACCTTCCATGACAATGATGTGGCACCCGAAGGGAGCAGCCTGCGCGAGTACGTGAGCAATTTCGACCAGATGCTCGACGTGCTGGCGCGCAAGCAGGAGGAAACCGGCATCAAGCTGCTATGGGGCACCGCCAACCTGTTTTCCCACCCGCGCTATGCGGCCGGGGCGGCGACCAATCCACAGCCCGAAGTATTCGCTTATGCCGCCACCCAGGTGGCGCATGCGATGGCGGCCACCCAGCGTCTGGGGGGTGCCAACTACGTACTATGGGGCGGCCGCGAGGGGTACGACACCTTGCTCAACACCGATCTTCGGCGCGAGCGCCAGCAGTTGGGGCGCTTCATGAACATGGCGGTTGAACACAAACACAAGCTCGGTTTCGGCGGCGATATCTTGATCGAGCCCAAGCCGCAGGAACCGGCCAAACATCAGTACGACTATGACGTCGCCACGGTCTGCGGTTTCCTCAAGGACTTCGGCCTGGAAGGAGAAATCAAGACGAATGTCGAGGGTAATCACGCCACCTTGGCGGGTCACTCCTTCCACCACGAAGTGGCTACTGCCATTGAGCTGGGCGTATTTGGGAGCATCGATGCCAACCGTGGTGATCCGCAGAACGGCTGGGACACCGATCAGTTTCCAGGCAGCGTGGAGGAATGCACCCTGGTGATGTACGAGATCCTCAAAGGCGGCGGTTTCACCAATGGCGGCGTGAATTTCGACACCAAAGTGCGGCGCCAAAGCAGCACGTCGGCTGACTTGTTCCACGGCCACATCGGCGCCATGGACGTGCTGGCGCTGGCGCTGCTGCGCGCGGCAGACATGGTCGAGCACGATTTTCTCGGCGAGTTCAAGACGCGTCGCTATGCGGGTTGGGATGGTGAGCTGGGGCAGCGTATTTTGAATAGCTCGAGCAGCCTGGCAAGCGTGAGCGAAGAGGCGTTGGCGCAACAGTTCAATCCGCACCATATCAGTGGCGAACAGGAGCGGCTGGAGAATCTGGTCAACCGCTGCATCCACGGCTGAGCGCGTGAGCATGCGTGCGGGCCAGCGCGGGGCGGGTGACTGATGTTCATCGGTATCGACCTGGGTACCTCGGGCGTGAAGGCCGTACTGCTGGATCGCGACGGGGCGCTGCGTGCCAGTGCGCTCGCTCCGCTGTCGCTGTCGCAGCCCCGGCCGCGCTGGTCCGAGCAGGATCCCGAACACTGGTGGCAAGCCACGCTGTCGGCGATGGATCAGCTGATGCAGCAGGTCGCGCCATTGGGCCTCGCGCCGGCGGCGATCGAGGCGATCGGGCTCAGCGGGCAGATGCACGGCGCGACCTTGCTGGATGCGCGCGGGCAGGTATTGCGTCCGGCGATCCTGTGGAACGACGGGCGCAGCGACGCCGAGTGCGCCGAGCTGGAAAGCCTGAAGGATTTCCGCGAGATCACCGGCAACCTGGCTATGCCGGGGTTTACCGCGCCCAAGCTGCTGTGGCTGCGCAAGCATGAGCCGGACGTGTTCGCACGCATCCACACGGTGCTGCTGCCGAAGGACTATCTGCGCTACCGACTCAGCGGCAACTTCGTCACCGACCCGTCGGATGCTGCCGGCACGCTGTGGCTGGATGTGGCGCGTCGCCGCTGGAGCCCGGTGATGCTCGCCGCCTGCGGCCTGGATCAGGCGCAGATGCCGAGCCTGGCCGAGGGCCCGCAGCTCACCGGTCATCTGCGCGGCGAGTTGGCGCGACGCTGGTCGATGGGCGAGGTGGCGATCGCTGCCGGCGGCGGTGACAACGCGGCCGGTGCGATTGGCATGGGTGTGGTCAGGCCGGGCCAGGCGATGTTGTCGCTGGGTACGTCCGGCGTGTTCTTCGCGGTCTCCGAGGGTTTTCATGCGCGGCCGCAGCAGGCGGTGCACAGCTTCTGCCACGCGCTGCCTGATACCTGGCACCTGATGTCGGTGATGCTCAACGCCGCCAGCTGCCTTGATCTGGCAGCCCGATGGGGTGGCTACAACGATGTGGGCAGCATGTTGGTGGCCGCCGAGGCCGCGCCGATGCATGTGCAACGCCCGTGGTTCCTGCCCTATCTCAGCGGCGAGCGTACGCCGCACAACGATGTGAATGCGGCCGGGTTGTTGTATGGGTTGACCCCGGGCACACGCCGCGAAGACCTGGTGCACGCGGTGCTCGAAGGCGTGGGCCTGGGTCTGCTCGATGGCGTCGAGGCGGTACGGGCGGCCGGCGTGGACATCGGGCCGATCAGCGTCATCGGCGGCGGCACGCGCAGTACTTACTGGTTGCAGATGCTGGCCGATATCATCGGCCGGCCGCTGCAACTGCACCGCGGCGGTGAAGTCGGCCCCGCTCTGGGCGCGGCGCGACTGGCGCGGATGGCTGTGGATGGCGATGAGGACCCTTCAGCCGCTTGTCCGCAACCGCCCTTGCTGCAGTTGCTGGAGCCGCGGATGGAGCGTCACCAGGGTTATATCGCGCAGCGCCAGCCGCTATTTCGCGACCTCTATGCACGACTGAAGGGAATGCGCCACGAGCGAGCGACAACCGATGGCGAGAACGGCGCGGCGTGAACGCAAGCCATATTCGCCACGCGGGTCATGCTCGATCGTTTTGATACACACTGAAACTTCATCCAGGGGAACAGGCATGAATGTTGCCGTCGCAACGCAGAAGAGCAGCGGAAACACGGGCTTCATTGTCTTGATCAGTCTGGTCGCCACCATCGGCGGCTTTCTGTTCGGTTTCGACAGTGGGGTCATCAACGGCACCGTCGAGGGGTTGCAGAAAGCCTTCCACGCCGACTCCGTCGGTACCGGCTTCAATGTCGCCTCGATGTTGCTGGGTTGCGCTCTCGGTGCGTTCTTTGCCGGACGCATGGCGGATATGTACGGGCGGCGCAGCGTGCTGATCGTGGCCGCGCTGTGCTTCATCATCTCCGGCTGGGGCTCGGGCATCGCCGGCACCTCCACTGCCTTCGTGATCTTCCGGATCATCGGTGGGCTGGCGGTCGGCGCGGCCAGCGTGATGTCGCCGGCCTACATCAGCGAAGTATCGCTGGCGCGCTATCGCGGCCGGCTGGCCACGGTGCAGCAGATCGCGATCATCTCCGGTCTGTTCATCGCTTTCCTCAGCAACTATTGGCTGGCCGATATCGCCGGCTCCTCGATAAAGGTGCTGTGGTGGGGCTTCGAGGCGTGGCGCTGGATGTTTTGGGTCGAGATCCTGCCCGCGGTACTTTTTCTGGCCGCCTTGATGGGCATTCCGGAGAGTCCGCGCTACCTGGTCGCCAAGGGCCGCAGCGAGCACGCGTTACTGGTGCTGACGCGGCTGTATGGCGACGTCGAAGCGCGCTTGAAGCACACGGAAATCCAGGGCTCGCTGGCAGTCGATCATCGCCCGCGCATGAGCGACCTGTACGACCGCAATCGCCGCCGGATCCGGCCGATCGTCTGGGTGGGCGTCGGCCTGGCCACATTCCAGCAGCTGGTCGGTATCAACGTGGTGTTCTACTACGGCGCCGTGCTATGGCAGGCGGTGGGGTTTTCCGAGAGCGACGCGCTGCTGATCAACGTGTTGTCCGGCGCGCTGAGCATCGGTGCCTGCGTGGTCGCCCTGCTGCTGATCGATCGCATCGGGCGCAAGCCGCTGCTGTGGATCGGCTCGGTGGGCATGACCGTTACGCTTGCCCTGGTCGCCTTCGCTTTCGCCAGCGCCGGCACCGGTGCGGGTGGCCAGTTGGCCCTGTCCGGGTCGATGGGCGTGCTGGCGCTGGTGGCGGCGAACGCCTATGTGGTGTTTTTCAACGTGTCCTGGGGTCCGGTGATGTGGGTGATGCTGGGCGAGATGTTCCCCAACCAGATCCGCGGCTCGGCGCTGGCGGCCGCTGGCGCCGCGCAGTGGATCGCCAACTTCGCGATCACCATCACCTTCCCGATCCTGCTGGCCGGTATCGGGCTGGCCAGCGCCTACGGCATCTATGCCTTCGCTGCGCTGTTGTCAGTGGCTTTCGTGATCAAGTACGTCAACGAGACCAACGGCAAGGAACTCGAACAGATGCAGGGCTGAGGAGCAGGGTGGACAGGTCCCGTGGTGATGCCTTCAAGCTGATGCTGGCGGGCGCGGTGGCCGCGCCATTCTCGCTCCAGGCCGCCGCCGCGTGTGGCCCCAACCACGGCAGCGCCCGCTCGCTGGCGGCCCGGCATCGAGGGTCAGCGCCGTGCCGATCTGGGTGATGGGACCTATCTGAATCCGATCGTTGCCGGCGATCACCCGGATCCGACCATTCTCAAGGATGGCCACGTCCACTACATGACGTTCACGCCATTCCAGGCGTGTCCCGGCCTGGTCATCTGGCATTTCACGGATCTGTTCAACTGGACGCCGTTGACGGCGGCGCTTGGCCAGCCGCTGGGCAACGTCTTTGCGCTGGACCTGTGCAAACACCAGGGCAGGTATTTCATCCAAATCCCGGCCCGTGCCGAAGGCGGAGATTGGTCGATCCACGTGATCTGGACCGATCACATCGAAGGGCCCTGGAGTGACCCCATCGACCTGCACATCGCCGGAGGCATCGATCCCGGCCATGTGGTGGGAGAGGACGGAAAGCGCTATCTGTTCGTCAACGGCATCCGTCGGGTTCGACTCGCCGACGAGGGGCTGGCCACCGACGGTGCGCTCGAGCATGCCTGCACCCCGTGGCACTATCCGGCGGACTGGGTGGTGGAGGACTTCGCTCCCGAAGGGCCCAAGCTGCTTCGTCACGGAGGCTGGTTCTATCTGAGCAGTGCCGGCGGCGGCACTGCGGGACCACCCACCAGCCATATGCTGATCGCGGCGCGATCGAGATCGGTGCACGGCCCCTGGGAGAACTGCCCGCACAACCCGCTGGTGCGTACGCAATCGGTGGACGAGCCGTGGTGGTCGCGCGGCCATGCCAGCTTGGTCGAGGGACCAGCGGGCCAATGGTGGAGGGTGTATCGCGGCTACGAAAACGGCTTCCGTACGCGGGGCCGGCAAACTCTGCTGCAGCCGATGGAGCGGACTGCAGACGGCTGGTTGAGAGGCGCCGGCGGCGATCTTTCCCGTCCCTTGCCGAAGCCGCGCGGTATCCGCCACGGTCGGTCGGGCCTCGCGCTTTCGGCTGATTTCTCCAGCCACAAGTTCGGCGTGCAGCGGAGTCTTCACGATCCCGGACCCGATGGATTGCGGCGGGTTCGCCATGAGCCCGGCGCACTGCATCTGGCGGCCACTGGGACGTCACCCGCCGACAGCACGCCACTGATCTGCATACCTGGTGATCGCTCCTGCGTCGCGGAAGCCGCGCTTGATCTGGTCGGCCATGCCGAAGGCGGCCTGCTGTTGTTCTGCAGCCCGAAGGCGTTCGTCGGCATCGGATTTTCGCCGCGCGAGCTGAAGACGTTTGAACACCCCGAAGAGCCGCCCTGGATGCGCTCGCCGATGCTGACGTCCCGCGTACGCATCCGGCTGACCAACGAGCTCAACGGCATCACCTTCCATTACTCCCGCGACGACGGCAAAAGCTGGATCTTGCACGGACTGCGCATGGAGGTCCCGGGCCTGCACCACAATGTTTTTTGGGGGGGCCTGGCTTGAGGGTTGGCATCTACAGCGCTAACGACGGCGGCATCGTGATCCGGGATTTCCGGTATCGCGCGCTCAGCCCGAGCTGAATCCGCAACAGGGTTGGTGAACCTTGCTGCTCTTTCGACTTGAATCGGCCATCGCGAGCCTCCGCAGGCCCACCAGCGTGGCCGGCCGCTGCGGAGAATCGGTGCGGGATCCTGGCCAGGCCAAGGACCCATCAAGCTTGTCAAATCGCCCGCGGAGCGGCGCACGCCCCGGCACCGAGTTCGCGATGATGAAAATCAGGCCGCTCATTCACGTTGGCAGGGTTGATTCCTGACCGTTCCCCGCTCTTTTTGCGGCGACCGCAAATGAAGAAACGTGGGTCTTGTTGCGCAATTTCGTAATTGCAGTCCCACCGACTTCCTTCCAGCATGAACGACGCTGAGTCACACCACGTTTGTTTCGCGTGTTTTGACACGAAACCGGCGTGCGCTCGGAAGATTTTCCGCAAGTGATCGTGATGGCATCGCCATCGTCGATGAAACTATCGATAAAGATCCCGCGGTCACCGCACGATTCATGGGGAGGGGTACCTAGTGAAAAATCGTTCAATCAATACGACTCGACGGCCGGCTTGCGTGCAGCCCGGGCGCACGGCTTTGTCGATGGCTATCGCGCTGAGCATGGCGATGGTTTACCTGCCGGCGCAGGCATGGGCGCAGCAGGCCCCGCCGGCTTCCAGTAGCGACGCGGTCCCGGCCACTTCACCGGAGACTGTCAACAAGAAGGCCCGGCTGGACAAGAAAGAGAAAGCGACCCAACTTGGCGCGGTTGTGGTGACCGGCATCCGCGCATCCGTCGAGCAGGCGCAGGACATCAAACGCGACGCCGCCACCTTCGTCGATTCGATGTCCGCCACGGACATCGGCGCGCTGCCGGATCACAGCGTCACTGAAACCCTGTCGCGCATTCCCGGCGTCACCATCGACCATTTTCTCTCCCAAGGCGATCCGGAACATTACTCTGCCGAAGGCAGTGGCGTGGAGGTGCGCGGCCTCACGCAGGTGCGTTCCGAATTGAATGGTGGCGACAGTTTCTCCGCCAACGGCGGGCGCGCCCTCAGCTTCCAGGACGTGCCATCGGAATTGATGTCCGGCGTCGACGTCTACAAGAATCAGACGGCCGAGATGATCGAGGGCGGCATCGGCGGCACGGTGAACCTGCGCACCTTCATGCCTTTCGACTTCCAGGGCCAGAAGATCGCCGCTTCCGCCAGCGAGAACTACGGCAACTTCGTCGACAAGTACAAGCCGTCCGCCTCGGTGCTGTACAGCAATCGCTGGCACACCAGCCTCGGCGACATGGGCTTCCTCGTCGATGTCGCCGACTCCCAACTGGCCACGCGTACCGATGGCCTGTTCGTGCGTCCGTTCTTCAAGAACGCAAGCGGCACGTGGGTGCCGCGCGGCGCCGACTGGCGCACCTTGCTCTACAATCGCAAGCGCGATGGCGCCTACATGGCCTTCCAGTGGCGTCCCAGCGACAGTCTTGACCTTTACGCCACCGCGTTCCAGAGCAAGTACCACGAAGTCTGGAACGAGGATGCGATTTTCGTAAGCAACGACCCGACGCAGGTGATGGTGGACCCCAGCCAGCCGAGTCAGGTCAATGGTGGGGTGTTCCAGTCCGGTCGCCTGATGCAGGCTGGCGGCATGCCGATGGGCACCGACATCCGCGCATCCAATAGCCACTCCAAGACCACGGACTTCTCCACCGGGATGAAGTGGCATCTGAGCACGAGCACCGAAATCACGAGCTCGGTCCAGTTCGTCAAGGCCACCACCAACAGTCTGGATTCCACGGTATCCCTGGGCACCAACGTGCCCTACATCGACGTCGGCCTGAACGGCAGCAACCCACCGCACATCGGCGTCGATTCCGCTTTCACCGGGAACCCCGCCAACTACTACTGGGGGTTCACCATGGATCACCAGGATCAGAACTATGCGAAAGAACTGGCCTGGCGCGCCGACATCGACCACAGCTTCACCGACGGGTTCGTGCACGCGTTGAAGGGGGGCGTGCGCCTGACCAACCGCTATGCCGACAACATCGATACCGGCTACAACTGGATGCCCGTGTTCCAGACCTGGATGTCAGGCTGGGCAGTACCCGGCGGCGCATTGCCGGGCCTGGACTTGAACAGTACGGTCAATTCCAGCCTGGTGCACCTGGACACGTTCAAAAATTTCTACAAGGGCAGCGCCGGCATACCCGGTTCGTTCTATGCACCGGTGCCGTCGACTGCGCTGGGCTATCCGGCCAGCTACGCGGCCATCCACGACGCGGCCGGTCCGTATTACATCGGTGGCGGCTATGACGTCCCTTACAATCCCACACTGCTCGATGCTGCGCACACCAATCTTCAGCACGAAAAGACCTACGCAGCGTACGGCATGCTCGACTTCGGGGTGGACGATGCCAATCTGAGCGGCAACATCGGCGTGCGCGCGGTGACGACCAGGAATGCGTCCCAAGGCTTTCTGGTGTATCCCAATCAGACGTTGGCGCCCTTTCTGGGCACGGGCGAGACCTCGCCCATCAACGCCCGCAACGAGTACACCGATATCCTGCCCAGCTTGAACGTGAAGTGGGAGTTTGCTCCGAACCTGCTCGTGCGTTTTGCCTTTTCCAAGGCGGTTGCGCGGCCGGACTTCAGCCAGATGCAGGCCTATCAGATTCTCAATGCCGGGGTGGTGTCAGGCTATACGCCGCCACTTGGCACCACCACCCTGCCACTCGACAAGCTGACTCTGACCGGCAGTTCCAACAGCAATCCTTACCTGAAGCCGATGAAGGCCAACCAGTTCGACCTGTCGCTGGAGTGGTACTTCGATCAGGCCCGCGGTGGCATGGCCTGGGTCAACCTGTTCCACAAGGGGGTAAGCGACTATTTCCGCAACGAGTCGGTGTTCGTGACGTATCCGGGTATCGACGGGAACAACTATCAGTATCTGATCACCCGTCCGGTGAACGTCGGCAAGGCGACGATCGATGGCGCGGAATTCGGCTTGAACTACTTCTTCGATTTTCTGCCGGTCAAGGGCTTCGGCATGTCGGCGAACTACACCTACATCCGCAGCAGGACCCGTGTGCCGATCGACAGTACTACGTTGCCGATGGATACGGATGGCTCCGGATACGGCAGCCTCCCGGCGGACGGCCTGTCGAGGGATTCCCTTAATGTCGCCGGCTTCTATGAGCACGGTCCGTGGCAAATTCGACTGGCCTACAACTGGCGCAACCAGTACCTGCTGTCGATCGGTCCGAATGGCTACAACGGTACCGACAACAACATTCCGTGGAAGCTGCCGGTATTCTCCGATGCCTACGGACAGCTGGACGGTTCGATCTTCTACTCGTTCAACGAGCACGTGAAGCTCGGCCTGGAGATGAACAACCTGAATAACGCCGAACAGCGCACGATCATGTATCAAAATGGAGCCGGCAAACACATCACCTCCTGGTACGTGGCCGATACCCGTTATGCGCTGACGCTGCGCGCGACGTTCTGATCGTGCAGTGCTTGAGCCGTTGATGAGGGTTCCGGCATCGGGCAAGGCATCCAGCGTTGGGTGCTTTTGCTCGGTGCCAGAAAACCTGACCTCGTTTCGGCATGTTCAGCGCGCAGGCTGGGACAGCGGCGAGGTTGAGAAAGCGTTTTCTCGACATGTTCAGAGCCATCGGCGTCATTCTCCAGTGATCGTGATGGAAGAGTGTGGCCAGAGCAGGAGCCGTCGGATGTTCCGGCGGCTCCTGCCTCGGACGCCTTGCGGGCCCGGTATCGGCATCGCCTGGGCATCGACCGAACCTGCGGCTGCCTACGCCTGACCCCACCCCCATCGCACATCGGTGGCGACGACGACGTGAGTGGCCTGGCTTTCCCAATCGCTGTCTTGCAGCGGGGAAGACGGTCTGTCAACAGTCACAAACCAGTCTGCGGCATTTCGCCATTCCGCCTCGTATACGCAGGTCGTGCGACCGGCGCGTGCGCGCATCTCTCCACACAATGGGGTCGCTCGGCTGGTATCTCGCGCGGTCATCCAGCACACAAAAGGGAAGCAGAATGAAACGATTCATGCTTGGCATGATCTGTACACTGGTGTGCCAAATGGCTGCCGCATCCGTCGTGGTGAAGGAAATCAACTATCGGGGCGACGATGGCGGCCCGGTTCCTTCGCCGACGCAATACCGCAATCCGGTGCTGACCGGTTTCTATCCCGATCCGTCCGTCATCCGGGTGGGTGATGATTTCTATCTGGTCAACTCCACGTTCGGCTACTTTCCGGGCCTTCCCGTTTTCCACAGTCGGGACCTGGTTGACTGGACGCAGGTCGGCAACGCGATCGACCGCCCCGACCAGATCCACTACGGTCACGGCGAATTGACCGGTGGCTTGTTCGCCGCCTCGATCAGCCACCACGACGGCACCTTCTACATCACGAATACCTGCTTCAATTGTGACCAGGGCAATTACCTGATCACGGCGAAGAACCCGGCCGGGCCGTGGTCAAGCCCGGTCTGGCTGGGATTCGAAGGTATCGATCCGTCGCTGTTTTTCGACGAGGACGGCACCGCGTGGGTGGTAAACAACGGCATGCCTGAAGGCAAACCTCGCTACGACGGGCATCGTGCGATCTGGCTCCAGCAATTAGACCTGGCCTCGATGAAGATGATCGGGCCGCGCAAGGTGCTGGTGGACGGCGGCGCGAATCCCGCCAGCGATCCGCAATATGTCGAGGGTCCCCACCTGTTTCGCCATGGTGACTACTACTACCTGAGCGTGGCCGAGGGCGGTACCGGTGAACAGCACGCCGAGATGATCTTTCGCAGTCGCCAGGTCAGCGGCCCGTACCTGCCGTGGGTTGGTAATCCCATCCTGACTCAGCGCGACCTTGCGCCCGGCCGGCCTCATCCGGTGACCTCGACCGGACATGCGCAGTTGGTCGAGTTGAAGGACGGCTCCTGGTGGGCGATGTTCCTGGGAACCCGGCCTTATCGGGGCAACCAGTACAACCTGGGTCGCGAAACGTATCTGCTGCCGGTGACCTGGCACGATGGCTGACCAGTCATCCTGGCGCACGGCAAGTCGGTTCCGCTGGTGGCACAGCGACCCGACTTGCCTCGCGAGCCGCCAGCCGTGCCAGTGAGCGGGCCATTCCATTGGACCGAGCGCTTCCGCGCGTCGACCTTGCCGATGTCGTGGATGATGATCCACGCTCCCCGAAAGTCCTGGTATGCCACCGGCAGTGATGGTCTGCGCATCCAGCCGTCAGCGGTGCCGCTGGGCGACGACACGTCCGGCCAGCCCGCCTATGTTGCGCATCGGCTGCAACATCACCGCGCCACGATCGATGCCCGGTTCAACCTGCGCACGATGGAGCCAGGCGAGCAGGCTGGGCTTGCGCTGTTGCAGAACGAAACACATTTCTACGCGGCGGGCATCGTTCGCCACGCGTCGGGTGACGTGCTGGCGTTGTATCGGCGTGCGGGCAAGGATGATCCCGTTGCGGGCGTCGCGCTCAGCCATGTCGACTTGCCCGGCAAGACTACGGTTGTCTCCCTCCGTTTCCAGCTGGATGGTCCGCGCCTGGATGCCTTTTACGCTGTCGACGCAGGCAGCTGGCACGTACTGCTGCGCGGACTCGATGCCAGCCTGCTCAGCGCCGCGACGGCGGGCGGTTTCATCGGTGTCACCTTCGGCCCCTACGCCTACCTGCCATCAGCGGGCAGCGCCGGCTTGCACAAGACAACTGGTGATTGAGCGGTACCGTTGATCCGCGGCATGGCAGCGATGATGCTGCCATGCCTCGTGGCGCCGACAAGCACTTCAATGGCAACGAAAGCGCAGCGGTCTGGTGGGTTGCGCGGGCTGCCGCAAGCATCGATGCGCGCAATTGGCGGCCTATTGCGGCAAGCGCAAAAGAAGAAACGTCAGCCAATCTGGACAATTTCGCAATTGCATCTCTGCGCTGGTAACCCGAGCATGTATCTCGCAGGGTTCGGGCCATTGCTGGCGAGCCAGAGGTTCTGCAGTGAGCGAACATTCATCGAAGGGGAGTCAAGTGAACGACTGGTTCAACAGCAATGCTGGTCAAGAGGTGCCTGCGCGCGAACAGCGCATGCGACTGCCGCTGACTGCTGCGTTGAATTTGACCCACACCCGGCGAGTTCGCCACTTCGGCCCTCAAGAAGTTTCCGGTGACGCACAGATTCATGACCGCATGTTGAGCCTGATGGCCCGGATCGGCCACTCTGATCATCCTCGCCATGCGGGCAACCCGTTCCCTCGCGGGTTGCCGGTCCCCCAGGGTTGACGACATGACGCGCCTGCCCACGCCGACTCCCACGACTCGTCTGGTTTTCTGCTGGCTGCTGTTGCTCGGCCTGTTTGCTTCGCTGCCGGTGGCTGCGCAAGCGATTTCCTATGCGTGGCACAACGTGCGCATTGGCGGCGGCGGTTACGTCAGCGGGCTGGTGTTCCACCCGACGGAGAAGGGTCTGTATTACGCACGCACCGACGTGGGCGGTGCCTATCGCTGGGATGCCGCGGCCGCGCACTGGGTGCCGCTGACCGACTGGATCGGGGCGAAGGATCGGAACCTGATGGGCATCGACAGTCTGGCACTCGATCCTGCCGATCCTGACTGGCTGTATCTTGCGGCGGGCACCTACACCACGCCGCGAGCGGGCAACGGGGCGATCCTGCGTTCGCACGATCGCGGCCACACGTTCGAGCGAATCGACCTGCCGTTTCCGCTCGGCGGCAACGAGCTGGGCCGTGGCAACGGCGAGCGGCTGGCAGTGGATCCGAACGATGGCGGCATCCTGTTGCTCGGCTCGCGTACGGCGGGCCTGTGGCGCAGTGCCGATCACGCGGCGCACTGGGCGCACGTGACCAGCTTTCCGGCCGTGGCAACGTCGTCGTCCGCCAGCGTCACAGACGGCTGGCGGACGCAGCCGATCGGCATCGTGTTCGTGGTGTTCGATCCGGTCAGTGGCCGCAAGCGTCAGCCGACACCGGTGCTGTATGCCGGTGTTTCCACCCGCGAGACCAGCCTGTTCAGGTCGACCGATGGCGGCGCGCACTGGAGTGCGGTACCCGGCCAGCCGAGTGGCCTGCGTCCGAACCACATGACGCGCAGCCCTGATGGCAGCTACTACCTGAGCTACGGCGACGATCCCGGCCCGAATCAGATGCACGACGGTGCGGTGTGGAAATTCACCCCGGCCGACGGACATTGGACCGATATCACGCCGATCCCCCGCAACGGCAAACCCAGCGGTTTCGGCTGGGGCGACGTGACGGTGGATCCGCACGATCCGAAGGTGTTGATGGCCACCACCTTCTGTCACTACACACCGCACGACCAGATCTACCGCAGCATCGATGGTGGTCGACACTGGACGGAGGTGCTGGCACGCTCGACGTTCGACCATTCGAACGCGCCGTGGACCGCCGACGCTCATCCGCACTGGATGAGCGATATCGCGATCGATCCGTTTGACCCCGATCACGTGCTGTTCGTCACCGGCTACGGCGTATGGGCCTCGCGCAACATGCGCGCGTTCGACCATGGCGGCACGGTGAACTGGTGGTTCCAGGACACCGGTCTGGAAGAGACCGTGGCACTCGATCTCACCAGTCCGCCTGAGGGTGCACATCTGCTCAGCGCGCTCGGCGACCTGGACGGTTTCCGGCATGACGATCTCGCCGTCGCGCCACGGCAGTTCAGCGCGCCACCGCGCTATGCGAACGGCGTCAGCATCGACTTCGCGGCGCTGGCGCCCCGGCGCATCGTGCGCAGCGGAACCACTCGCGGCACCGGTCCGGTACGGGCGGCGTATTCACTGGATGGCGCGAAGACCTGGCAGGCGTTCGCCAGCGAGCCGGGCGGGCAGGGTGCCGGCAGCATCGCCATCGCCGCCGATGGCAACACCGTGCTGTGGTTTCCGCAGGGTGCCGGCAACGCCTATCTCACCCACGACTGGGGTGCGCATTGGGTCGCTGCCAGGGGACTGCCGAAGGAGGCGGGGGTGTTGGCCGATCGGGTCGATCCGCAGCGCTTTTACGCGCAGGATCTGGAAACCGGCCTGCTGTTGGTCAGCCATGATGGCGGTCAGCACTTCAAGCAGATGGGTGGGGTGCTCGGGCGCGTCTCGGAGAAATCGCACCTGTCCTGGTATGGCCCGAACTCGGTGCAGCTGTATGCGGTGCCAGGGCAGGCCGGCGGCCTGTTCCTGGCGAGCAGCTTCGATGGTCTGATCCGCGCCAACGACGAGGGTCACGTGCAGTGGAAAAGCGGCGTGATCGAGTCAGTCGATTCGCTGGGTTTCGGCAACGCCGCGCCCGGGCTGCCTGGGCCAACCCTGTACCTTGCCGGCAAGCTGGGCGGCCAGCGCGGCCTGTTCCTTTCCATTGACGGTGGCCAGCGCTGGCTGCGCATCAACGACGACGCGCACCAGTACGGCGGCATCTCCCATGTCACCGGCGACCCGCGTGTATTTGGCCGGGTCTACTTCGCCGGTCGCGGTCGTGGTGTTTTCTACGGCGACCTGACGATACGCGGCGCGACAGCTTCGAAGGCGTCGGCAGCGGAGCAGAAGCCATGACACGCGTTCGCGTGAGGTCGCCACTTGCCGGCTGCCTCGTCGTGCTGCTGTTGGTCGCACCACTGGCCGCGCAGGCGCGCATCGAACTGCCGCCGGTGTTCGGCGATGGTGCGGTGCTGCAGCGTGATCAGCCGATGCGCGTATGGGGTTGGAGCGAATCGCAGGCACGCGTGGAAGTGCGCTTCGACCACGCCAAAGCCGAGGTCAGCGCCGACGGCGAAGGTCGCTGGCACGCGGTACTGCCGGCCCACGCCGCCGGCGGTCCGTTCGAACTGAGCGTGCGCAGCGGCCAGGACCAGACCGTGTCGCACGACCTGCTGGTGGGCGACGTGTATCTCGCCTCCGGCCAATCGAACATGGAGTTCGAGCTGCGCCAGGCCGGCAACGCCACCACCGCGATTGCCCACGCCACCGACGGCGCGATTCGGCAGATCAAGATCCCGAACAGCTGGAGCGTCCGGCCGGCCGAGCGCCTGCCGGCCAGCCACTGGGTCGCCGCCTCGCCTGCCACCGCGGCGCAGTTCTCGGCGGTGGCGTACTTCTTCGCCTGCGAGATTCGCGCCGACCAGCACGTGCCGATCGGCATCATCAATGACAACTGGGGCGGCAGCCGGATCGAACCGTGGCTGGACGCACAGACCGCGCGGGTGCAGCCGGAGCAGTTGCAGGCGCAGGTCGAACGCAACGATGCCATCGAAACCAAAAAGCTCGCGGCAACCCGGCAACAATTGCAGCGCTGGCCGGGCGTGCTCGATGCGTCACCCGCGTCAGCGGCGGCGGCCCGCTATGCGGCGGTGGACCTGGACCAGCGCGCCTGGCAGCCGATCCACGTCCCCGGTTACTGGGAGCCGCAGGGCTACGCCGACATGGATGGCGTCGCTTGGTATCGCACTACCTTCACCCTCAGTGCGGCCGAAGCCAAGGCCGGCGTCACGCTGGGCCTGGGCATGATCGACGACTCCGATCACAGCTGGGTCGATGGGCGGCTGATCGGCGCCACGGACAAGGCCTGGGATCAGCCGCGGGTCTACCGCGTGGCGCCTGGTGTGCTGCAGGCCGGACGCCACACGCTGGCGATCCGGGTGGATGATCTGGGCGCCGGTGGTGGCATCCATGGTGACCCTGCGTCGCTCTATATCCAGAGCGATCACGGCGCGCACCGTGCGTTTTCCGGCCCGTGGCTGTTCCGTCCGGAGGCGGTCACTCTGGTGCCGACGCAGGACAAGAACCAGATCGCCACTCTGCTTTACAACCGCATGATCCATCCGCTGCTGCCGCTGGCGATCCGCGGGGTGATCTGGTACCAGGGCGAATCCAATGCCGTGCCCGGCGATGCCTACCGCTATCGCGACCAGTTTGCCGCGCTGATCAAACAATGGCGCCGCGATTTCCGTCAGCCGGCGCTGCCGTTCCTGTGGGTGCAACTGGCGAATTTCAGCCAGGGCATGGATACGCCGACCAGCAGCCCGTGGGCGATGCTGCGCGCGTCGCAGTCCGCCGCGTTGTCGCTACCGCACACCGCGCAGGCGGTGACCATCGACGTGGGCAATCCTGACAACATCCACCCCACGGACAAACAGACCGTGGGCCATCGCCTGGCGCTGGCCGCCCGTCATGTGATCTACGGCGAGTCGCTGGTGTACAGCGGTCCGGTATATCGCGCGATGACGAGCGAAGGTCACGCGATCCGGCTGCACTTCGCCAGCCCCGGCAGTGCGCTGAAGGTGCGCGGCGACAGCCTGGCCGGCTTCACCATCGCTGCTGCCGATCGCCATTTCCATCCGGCCATGGCGCGCATCGACGGCGACGACGTGGTGGTACAGGCGGAAGCGGTGAAAGCCCCCGTTGCGGTGCGCTATGGCTGGAGCGAGAACCCCGCCGCCGCCAATCTCATCGACGCGGCCGGCCTGCCGGCTTCGCCGTTCCGTACCGATCGCTGGTGACCGAGAACATGACCATGACCATGACATCTGCCCTTCGCCGCCTGTTGCCCGCACTGTTCGTTGCTGCGTTCGCGCTTGTCAGCCTCGCCCATGCTGCCACGCCACCGCCGAAGATCGTCAGCGCGCACGGCCGCCACGAGCTGCTGGTCGACGGCCAGCCCTACCTGATCCTCGGCGCGCAGGTGAACAATTCCAGCAACTGGCCGGCAATGCTGCCGCAGGTGTGGCCGGCGATCGCGGCGATCCACGCCAACACCGTGCAGGTGCCGATCGCGTGGGATCAGATCGAGCCGACGGAAGGCCATTTCGATTTCAGCTTCCTCGATACGCTGGTGACCCAGGCACGCGAGCAGAAGGTGCGGCTGGTGCTGCTGTGGTTTGCCACGTGGAAGAACAACGGGCCGAACTACGCGCCGGCCTGGGTGAAACTGGACAACCGCCGCTTTCCGCGCGTGCTAAAGAAGGATGGCAGCACACTCAATTCGCTGTCGCCATTCGCCCGCAGCACACTGGATGCCGACCGCACCGCATTCGTGGCGTTGATGAAGCACCTGCGCGGCATCGACGGCGACCGGCACACGGTGATCATGGTGCAGGTCGAGAACGAATCGGGCACCTACGGCACCGACCGCGACTACTCGGCAGCAGGCAACCAACTGTTGCAGTCAGCAGTGCCGGCGGCGGCGCTGCGCAAGCTGGGCAAGCCGGCCGGCAGCTGGACGCAGGTGTTCGGCAAGGATGCGGCGGAATACTCCTACGCCTGGGCGATTGCACATTACATCGACCAGGTAGCTGCCGCCGGCAAGGCGGTTTACGACCTGCCGATGTATGCGAATGCGGCCTTGCGTGACCCGTTCCACCCCGGCCCGCCGGGCGGCTATTCCAGTGGCGGACCTACTGACAACGTGCTCGACATCTGGCGCGCGGCGGCACCATCGCTGGATCTGCTCGCGCCGGACATCTACATGCGCGAGTACCCGAAATACGCCGCCGTGCTGGATCGCTACCAGCGCGCCGACAATCCCCTGTTCGTGGGTGAGACCGGCAACGACACGGCCTTTGCACGCTACGTGTTCGCCGCGCTCGGCCACCAGGCGATCGGCTACTCGCCGTTCGGTATCGACTACACCAAGTATTCGAACTGGCCGCTGGGGGCGCGGGTGATCGACGCGGACACGCTGAAGCCGTTCGCCAACAACTATGCCTTGCTGGCGCCGATGCAGAGCTTGCTCGCCAGGCTCAGCTTCGAAGGCAAGGTCTGGGGCGTGTCCGAACCCGACGAAGCCCATCAGCAGGACATCGACATGGGTGACTGGCGCGCCCACGTCGGTTACGGCCAGCCACAGTTCGGCATGGATCCACCGAAGGGCAACGAGCAAAAACTTGGCGGCGTGCTGATTGCGCAACTGGGCAAGAACGAATACCTGGTCACCGGTTACCACGCACGCGTCACGTTCATGCCGCCCAAGGGCCACGACGGTGAGCACTTGCTTCTCGCGAAGGTCGATGAGGGGCGTTACGAAAACGGCCAGTGGCATTTCGTACGCGAATGGAACGGCGACCAGACCGATTACGGACTCAACTTCACCGGCCAGCCGCAGGTGCTGCGGGTGACGTTGGCCACGTATTGAAGGACCGCCGTGGATGCGATGGAAGAACACAGCCTGTTTCTGGACGCAGCCAAGGACGCACGTGCGTTTGGCTTGAACAAGGAAACCGGCAGCATCGCCCAGCAGTTCGTGCTCGGCGTGGTGCAACCGAGGATTGTGGGGAGCGTTACAAGAGGTTTTTCTATCGTGGTGCCGGGTTTGTACTGAACCCTTGCAGTTAAAACGGTCTTTGGCGAGGTTACACATCATGTTGCGTTACAACGCTCTCCTTTTACCCGGCCTCTTTCTCGCCGTACTGGTTGCCTTTAGTCCAGCACTTCACGCCCAGAACTCACAGGCTCCGCTGCAGGGTCCTCAGCCTGAGCTTGCCCAGGCTGTCATTCCTCACGGCAACAGCACCATCGTGCTCGCACCCTACGCGCCCAACATCATGCGCGTCACGCTCAGCCTGCTCAAGGCTCAGGCTCTGACAGGCCCGGGCCCGGGCATTACTGGCAAACCGGATGCGGCGGGCTGGGTTTACGAACGCACTGAGGCGGGCGAAATCTACCGGTCAAAAGATCTGGTGGTTACTGTCCACGATCCCATCCATCCCACGCCATACAAGGCCTATCCGCACGAGCAGGATTCCGGCAAGTACTTCGGTGGTACCACACCCGGCGCCGACATCACTTTCGCCACCCCCGCCGGAAAAACCCTGTTGCACCTCGAGGGCTGGCAAATGGCCGTCCCCAACTACAAGGACGGCAACCATGACGTGCTCTACGATCGCCGTCCCGGCGACGATCCGTTCTACCAGGTAGGCGCCACCTTCTTCTCACCCGAGGGCGCGCACTACTACGGTCTTGGTCAAAATCAGCAAGGCCATCTCGACCATCTCGACCACGAAATCAATTGCTGGAACAACTACACCGCCGTAGCCTCGCCCACTTTCTGCGTGCCGTTCCTGGTCACCAACCAGCACTACGCCCTGCTCTGGGACAACCCCTCCAAGACCACCATCGCGCC
>JBDTKM010000099.1:0-3277 GCA_039935315.1 Rhodanobacter sp.
GTTGTTCCCGGGTAGGTTGCTGGAGCCAGGCGGCGACGCCTGGCCGAGAGGAATGACTGTCGCGTCGCAAGACGTACAGAACCCGGCTTACAGGCCGACTCCACCTCCTTTGAATGCGTCCAGCGCCATCTCGACTCTCGGTCGGGGTGGCGCTGGGCCGGCTTGCGTGGGCCGCGGTTCATGTCCCCGGCTTGATGCGCTCCGTCACGCGTGCCAAATAGGCGCTACCGATTCAATATCTGGCATTCCGTGCCTTAAAAAAACCCTTGGTTTCAAACACCTTGCCGGCATTCCTGAGAATATGCTGCATGTTTAGTCACAATTCCGCCTTTACTCATTGATTCACAAGCATTTTCCCTTGACAGTCTCACGTGGCGAGATTATCGTGGGCTCCAGTGTGAAATCGTGGGTTTTCGTGGAGTTCGACCGTGTTTCAAGGCGAGACCGCCATTACCGTTGACGACAAGGGCCGCCTGGCCATCCCCACCGCGTATCGGGAGCTGGTGGCGGGTGAGTGCGCCAATCGTCTGGTGGTCACCTACAACCCGTTCGAGTCAGGTTGTTTGTGGTTGTTCCCGTACGCGGTATGGGAGCAGGCGCGCGACCAGGTCAACGCGCTGTCCAAGGTGAAGACCGCACACCGCGACCTGCAGATGAAGCTGGTCGGCGCGGCCGCGGTGGTCGAACCCGACAACGCGGCCCGAATTCTGTTGCCGGCCAGCCAGCGTGCAACCACCGGCATCGAGAAGAAGGCGGTGTTGCTTGGCATGGGCGACAAGTTCGAGCTGTGGAGCGAGCAGGCGCACATGGCCAAGATTCGCCAGAGCATTGGCGAGAGTGAGATCACCAGCGAAATGGCAGAGCTGCGCCTGTAGTGCAGGTGCAGGTGTGGCGGAATCATGTGCGATGGGACGGGAGTGCGCTCGGTGCAATTGCAGCATATCCCGGTGATGCTGGGCGAGGCGGTCGAGGGTTTGTCCGTGCGGGCAGACGGGCGCTATCTGGACGGCACGTTCGGGCGTGGTGGACATGCTCGCGCGGTGTTGGCGTGCCTGGGCAGCGACGGTCGGTTGTTGCTGATGGATCGTGATCCGGCCGCGATTGACGTGGCGCGCACCGAGTTTGCCGACGATTCCCGGGTAGTCATTCGCCACGCCAATTTCTCCAGTCTTGCCGGATGGGACGAAACCGCGTCCGGATTGGACGGTGTGCTGCTCGACCTGGGTGTTTCCTCGCCGCAGCTGGATGAAGCGGCGCGGGGTTTCAGCTTCATGGCCGATGCGCCACTGGACATGCGCATGGACACCACCCAGGGCGAGAGCGCGGCCGAGTTCCTGGCCCGGGCCAGCGAGCGCGAAATCGCCGACGTGCTGTGGCAGTACGGCGAAGAGCGCCACAGCCGGCGAATCGCCCGCGCCATCGTGGCTGATCGCGACACCACGCCGTTCATCCGCACCGGCCAGCTGGCAGCGTTGATCGAGCGTGTGGTTGGCCGACGCGAGCCGGGCAAGCACCCGGCCACACGCAGCTTCCAGGCGCTGCGTATCCGCGTCAACGGCGAACTGGATGCCTTGCAGCAAGGGCTGGACGCCGCACTGCAACGGCTCCGACCCGGTGGGCGGTTGTCGGTGATCAGCTTTCACTCGCTGGAGGATCGCGTGGTGAAGCTGTTCATCCGCGACCGTTCCGGCCGCGTGCAGAACAGCCGGCGTGGCCCGCCGGTCCCCGTCGCGCCAGCTCTGCTGGCAGCGGTGGGCAAAGCGCAATTTCCGTCGGATGCCGAAGTGGCGGCGAACCCGCGTTCGCGCTCGGCGGTGCTGCGGGTCGCCGAGAAGCTGCCGCAGGAGGGCGCTGAATGAGGGTTGTCAGCGCCTTGATCAGCATCATTCTGCTGTTCGCCGTGGTGACCAGCGCGCTGGGCGTGGTCTGGACCCGCCATGAAAGCCGCGTGTTGTTCGTGCAGTTGACCGCGCTGCAAAACCAGCGCGATGACTCCAACATCGAGTACGGCCGGCTGGAACTGGAACAAGCCACCTATGCCGAGCCACGGCGCATCGACGATGAAGCGCGACAGAAGCTGGGCATGATCGAACCCCTTCCGCAAGATATCCGGCTGCTGCACTGATGGACGCGCGCAAGCACATCAGGCACCCCCAGCCGGCGCGCCGCGACGCGCGCCGCGCGACTGGCCCGAGTGCGCGCCGACGCATGGTACTGGTGGTCGGCTTGCTGGGCTTGGCCGCCGCCGGCCTGGTGGCGCGCGCGTTCGACCTGCAAGTGGTGCGCAAGCAGTTCTATCAGCGCCAGGGCGATGCGCGCTTCTTGCGCGAGATGCCGATCCCGGTATCGCGTGGCACCATCTTCGATCGCAACGGCGAGCCGCTGGCGGTGTCCACGCCGGTGATGTCGATTTGGGCCAATCCGTCCGAGGTGCTGGACAACGACGAGCGCATCCCGCAGCTGGCACGCGCGCTCGGCGTGAACGCCGATGAGCTGAAGAGCCGTTTGGCCCAGCGGTCGGAACGCGAGTTCGTCTACCTGCGCCGGCAGATGTCGCCCGAGGCGGCACAGGCCGTGTTGGACCTGGGGATTCCCGGCATCAACGGCCAACGCGAGTTCAAGCGCTATTACCCCTCGGGCGAAGTCACCGCGCACGTGCTGGGCTTTACCAATATCGACGATCACGGCCAGGAAGGGCTGGAGTTGGCGTACGACGCGTGGCTCTCGGGCAAGCCGGGCGCCAAGCGCGTCATTCGCGATCGCATGGGTCACGTGGTGGAGGACGTCGAGCAGGTGCGGGCGCCGAAGCCAGGGCAGAACCTCACCCTCAGCATCGATCGGCGCATCCAGTTCCTGGCCTACAGCGAACTGAAAAACACGGTGGACAAATTCCAGGCGGACTCCGCCTCAATGGTGATCCTCGACGTGCGCACCGGTGAAGTGTTGGCGATGGTCAACCTGCCTACCTACAACCCAAACGCGATCGACGCGAGCAAACCCGGTCAGCGGCGTAATCGCGCGATGACCGACGTGCTTGAACCCGGTTCCACGATCAAGCCAGTGCTGATGGCGGCGGCCTTGTCCAGCGGCAAGTTCACCCCGACCAGCCCGATTATCGACACCACCGGTGGCCATTGGTATTTCCACGGTCACGACATCCACGACACGCACAATTACGGGTTGCTGACCCCGACCGGGGTGATCACCAAGTCGAGCAACGTGGGCGCGGCGCACATCGCGACGGATCTGGATACCACGCTGATGTACGACACCTATC
>JBDTKM010000100.1:0-8493 GCA_039935315.1 Rhodanobacter sp.
ACCGAGCCAGAGCATTTGCGGGCACATGATTTGCAACCCGATATATCCGGGGCCTCGTTGCGTTTAATCCAATGTGGCTCCTCACTGATTCCCGAACATGGCCATCACGGTAGCGATGGCACGAAACTGCTGTGTTCGGATTGAATTTACGTTTTCCTGGCGAAGGCACACGTACGGCCTGACATCAGGTTCGTTCAAACCATGACACGTTCATCAAATACGATGGCATCGCCACACCGGAACATGACATCAACTACTTCCATTCGGTTGAGCGTCATGAGTCAAACCACACCTCAGCTATTCAAGCCCACTGATGTCAGGACCACACCGCTGTGGACTCATCACGTTTCATGCCAACGTCATTCGACGCCATATGTTGCGATCTGCATCCTGCTGATGCTACTGGCGGTCGCCACGCCCGCAACATCAACACCGCGTGTGGATGTTGAAACTGGCCGAAGCTATATGGACGGAATGGGAACGTCGACCGCCTTCCTTGAGGGCACATGGGATCCACGCCCGCTCGGCGGACGTTTCACTTGGTCGCCTGATTTGTCGCTAGGCTGGATAAGTGGTCGCACGAACAGGCGATATCACCGTACCAACTACTCGGCCCAGCTTGTCGCCGCTGGCATACGCCTGCACTACGGCGAAGACGGTGACTGGTATAGACACCTCTTCTTCAGCTTTCAACCTGCCCTGCACAATGGCTGCACATTGGCTTTAAGCAGCGTCTACGAATTCGTCAGCACGCTGGGCTGGCAGGGACGACGGTTCAGTGTACAGATCCGTCACATCTCCAATGGATCGCTGCACAAACCCAATCGGGGCGAAACCATGGCTTTGTTCGGAGCTGCGTTCGACCTCTAGCACCACGGGGCCAGTGCGTGGTCACGGACAGAAAGTTGCCTCAACCATGGCGAGCCTGTCTCGCAACTACCTGGGATCGAACCAACGCGCAAGCCGCGCAGCGGGATCGATGCCACTCTCTTCGAAAATTTTGGAAGACGGCCACAAAGCAATCCGGCCACTATCCGGCTAGGCCAGCTGATGCCAATGGAGCCGCCGCTTCCCGGCGAGAAGTGATCGCACCTAGCCTTGATAATGCTCCCTAATCGCCACTGGATTTCCGTCCGATGGCGGTCCTTTTCATCGTAAATCTGGGGGGAGAGCCGACGGAACTTCCTAAGGGCATGCACGTATGGCGTGGCCTAGCCAGATTTCCGCGGCCACACTTCCTACGTCAGCAGCGACGTCATGATCACATGACACATGGAACCCGTGCCCCCGGACGTGCGCGGAACCAGAGCTCGCCGCCGCGGTCAGTTTAGAAGGCTCTTCACCTGATCGAGTGGGCGGTTGAGCGTAGGGGAATGAGAGACAAACAGCTGTATCAGCAGATCTTGGGGATCAAGTCGCCGTGGCGAGTAGAGGCGGTTGAGGTGTCGGCCGAAAGTGGCGAGGTCAAGGTGCACGTGCAGGCGAAGGCGGACACGCAGCATCGCTGCCCACACTGCGGCAAGCGGTGTGCCGGCTATGACCGCCGGACTCGGCGGTGGCGGCATTTGGACGCCTGCCAGCTCAAGACGATCATCGAGGTCGAGGTGCCGCGCGTGAGCTGTCTCGAGCACGGCGTGGTGATGGTGGCGGGTGCCATGGGCGGAGTCGGGGTCGGGTTTTACGGCGTTGTTTGAGGCGCTCGTCATCGATTGGCTGAAGGAAGCGTCGATTGCGGCGGTCGCCCGTCAACTGAAGCTGAGTTGGAATGCCGTTGACGGCATCATGCACCGTGCCGTGGCGCACGGACTCAAGCGCTGCAAGCGCACGCTGGCGCAGCACCTCGGCGTGCATGAAACCGCGTCCCACAAAGGTCACGATTACGTCACGATCGTATCGTCTGGCGCCACCGTGTTACATGTGGCCGATGATCGTAAGCAAACCAGCCTTGACGGCTACTACGCGAGCTTGACCGACACCGAGCGCACCGCCATCGAGAGCGTGTCCGTGGACATGTGACCGGCGTTCATCAACGCGACGCTCGCCGCCGTGCCGGATGCGCGCCACAAAATTTCCTTCGACAAATTCCATGTCGCGAAATACCTTGGCGCGCCGTGGACAAGGTCCGCCGAGCCGAGCACAGAGTGCTGCGTGCGCAGGGCCGCGATGATCTGGTGCGAAGCAAATATGCGTGGCTACGCAACCCGAACAACATGAGCCGCGAGCAGTGGTGCCATTTCAAGGAACTGCGCGAAAGCGCCTTGAAGAACGCCCGTGCATGGGCCATCAAGGAATCTGCCATGTGCTTGTGGAGCCATGTCACGCTTACGTGGGCCAGCAAAGGTTGGGCACGCTGGCTTGCCTGGGCTGTTCGATCCCAACTGGAACCGGTCAAGAAGGTGGCCAAGACGATAAAAACGGATCTGTGGGGCATCCTCAACGCCATCGTTCTCAAGGTCAGCAATGGCGGCGCCGAAAGCATCAATGGCCGAATCCAGTTGATCAAGGTGCGTAGCCGTGGCTTCCGCAACATAGCCCGCTTCCGGAACGCCATCTACTTTTACCTCGGCGGCCTGGACCTCCACCCAAATACTGCCCCATCATAGAAACCTGCCCACAGGATTTGGGGAAGAGCCTTTTTAGGAATGCGACTTCCTCCTCCGGGCGCGTCACCTCGCGCTTGAGCCGCGTCTGCTCGAACTGCATCAATCGCTGCGCCTCGGCGTCCTGTCCCTGTTGCCCGAACTTCGATCGCCACGCATAGAGCTGCGACGCGTCCAACCCCAAATCCTGCGCTGCCGTCGGCACGCCGTCCTTCAGGGCTCGGAGCAGAGCCTGCTGCTTGAACTCCGCGCTATACCGCTTGCGCCCTTCCTTTGTTGCTACCTTTTTCTGGGTCATGTCTCTCACCTCGGATGGCGATAGTGAACCGCTTATCCGGGTGTCCGTGAAAGAGGGGCAAGATCAGAACTCCGATGTACCAAGAATGCGTGGTTACCAAGGCGCCCACGAGGCCCGCGCGGCGTGTCGCCTGTCGCGGTCCCCTCAACGATGTCCTTTTGCGTTTAACCATCGCAACGTACGAAGCCATTACGCAATTGGCCCGCACGACTTCGCGCTGGAGCTGATGCACAGGCCCGAATGGCGCGCTAAGGGCGAATGGCAACGCGACTATCCTGCCGGCGCAGTTCCAACAACAAAACGCCGTGCGGGTCCACCGTTTGATCCACTCCAGCGAGTTTGCCCAAGCTCTTTGCGCCCCAGACGTCGCGCGCCGAATATGCGCCACTCGCAAGCCCGTACTTCGTAAATCTGGCCTTCACCGTGGTCGTCGAATCGCCTAGGTTGAACAGCGCCAGATACTCCACCCCGTCAGCGTGAGAGGTCCACGCGATGATGGGCCCATCCTGTCCCGCGAGCCGCTGGCCCAATCCGCGCTGGTCCATCGCTATCACCGCAGGGTTAGTCACCAGCACCTGCGTCCAGTTATCCAGCTCGGTCAGGTTGCCGCCGAAGAACAGCGGCGATCGTGCAATCGACCACAACGTCACCATGCTGCGCTGCTCGTCCCGGGTCAGTCGCGTTGCTCTCGGCTTGCCGTCGCCGGGAGCCGGTTCCAGCCTGCCCAGCGGAAGCATGTCGGCGTCTGGCCAGTTGCCCGGCTTTACAGATGGGGCCCAGCTCGCAATTACCGCGAACTGATCCTTCACGCTCTGCGACCATTCCTTGTTTTTTTCCCAGTGGTCCCAGACGTCGTTCGAGATGCGCCAGAGTTGCGCGTTCTGCCCCAGTTCCACGGCTTCTGTCAGAGGCGCGGGGCCAGGTGAAAGACTCAAGACCATCGGCCGTCCCGTCTTTACTATCGCACGGTGAATCATGCGAATCTCATCGCCCTTGTACGGGTGCGAGGCGATGCAGTCGACCTTGATGTAATCCACGCCCCAGCTTGCGTACTGCTGCATCAGAGCGTCGTACCAGGCCTGGCCCGCCGCATTGTCCTTGACGCCAAAGTTGTCGGGGTTCCATGGGCAATGGTCGGCGGTATCCGCCGCATCGACGGCATGGAACGCGCTGTCTGCGATCGGCATGTTTCCGGCCACGGCTTGTTTGGGAATGCCGCGAATGATGTGAATGCCGAACTTCAGCCCTTGCGCGTGGACATGGTCGGCCACCGGCTTGAATCCCGCCGTTCCTTTCGCCGTCGCAAAGCGGTCGAGTGCAGGCTCGTAGCGTCCATCTGCATCGATGCGGTATTGCAGCGCCGCGGGCTTCGACGCATCCTGCGGATTGGCCAGGTACCACCCCTCATCCACCACCGCATACTCATAGCCCGCCGGCTTCAGGAGCTTGCTCAGCGCGTCCACATTGGCGCGGAACTGCGACTCGTTGATGGTGAGGCCATAGGAGTCCCAGCTATTCCACCCCATCGGCGGCGTTGAAGCCGGCGTCTTCTGTTGCGCTACTGCTGGCATTCCAACGACGAGGAGCATCACACCCAGATTCCACCACAAGCTCTTCAACATACTGTCTACACCTCGGTTCAAGGATCGCGAATTCAATTCTGAAGTGCACCGCCCCATCAGGGCAGGACGGCGCAGGCACGGTAGTTTGTGTTGCTTCACCGGCGAGTGGAACTGCACCAGCGCTACAAGCACCTGAGCCAGGACAAGCGCTGCCCGATAGCACTTCCAGGGCGACAGTTTTTCCACGAGCGTGATGGGTGTGCATGTTGGATTGACTCCAGGTGCGTCGCCGTGCTGGTCGTTACCGCGGCCAGTGCCCACCTGCCAGGAGCGCTGCGACGGGTGGAGCCCGCGCAAGACGACCGGTCATCGGGAGGACAAATGACAGCCTGTCAAGCGTGGCCGACGGTGCCGTGAAACATCACGCATCCGGGTTTGCTGACCTCTTCTCGCCACCTTCTTCCTGTCAGCATGTGGTGGGGACATCACGTTCCGCCGCGCTATGGTTGTCCCCTCTATTGTTGCGGGCCTATAGTCACAGGATGCGCCGAAGCCGCCGCCGGGCCAGCGGACGACCGGCACATGGATATGGCGCAGCGCATTAACCACATTTTTTTTCTCGATAGCCGTGATGGTTCGGGATCGAACTATCTGGCCCCATCCAGATGCCCTCGTGGATGCCACGCCTGGGGGCCAGGCGAACTGACCGAAAATGTGACGGTCGATCGTCGCGCCGGGCTCGTTGGAATCGACAACAAGATGAATGGCCTAGCCAGTGGTTTTCGTTGTCGCTGTTGCGGCGAGCGTAGTGGCCATTACGCACAGGTCGGCGGTCATGATATGACGCACGCAATTTCCGCTTTGCTTTTCAGGGAAGCTCTTTGCCTCCCAGCTTAAGACGTGGATCGTTGCAATATCCGCAATGTGCGCTTATGAAATATGTCGTGGATGAGGCCTCAGCCTTGCAGCAATGGGAAGATTCCGATTTTTGAACTGCAGGAATGAGGGTTGATGGATTCAACTACGAAGTGCAACGCGTTTGAGGGGGCGCGCGAACACGTATTGAGGCGTCTTGTAGCTTGACCTCCTTCGCGAACGCTGATGGATTCTGTCTTCAATGTCTTGCACCTGTTGCCCTGAGAGAGCCTCGATATCGCTGCACCGTGATCGGCCGCTGCGGACAACAATGTGAGCCAGCGGCGTACCGATGGCCAGCATGCTGAGGCACAAGCAAGATGATTTGTTTCATGCAGGAGAACTTGAAGAATGCCCGCTCTTAGACGAATCCCACTGCCAACCTCTCGTCACGCCACCGACTAACGCGAGTGCCGGACGCAACGCTTGCGGGGCATTCGAAACCGCTGTGCTGCAAGAGCACTGATCCCGCGTTGGGTTGCTCTCGCGCCGGAACGCAACAGCAAGGTGCACCGGCCGGTCGCAACACCGGTCAGGACAGCATGACGACCAAGACCATGCTTGAGAGGGGATTCATGCGGCAACATGCACACTGAAGTGGCAGGAATGCGTAATTCGGGTTTGCTCGGAACCATGCTCAGCGCAGCGGCACATTGGCCTTGTTGGCTCGGCATCGGATCGGCTGCCCGTCCTTGCCGCTGGCCTCGCTGTAGCTCGACCCGCGGCGGTTGATGACGATGCCATTGGTGCATTGCTGATTCTTGTCCAGCCGGTAGCTGTCCTCAACGCGCTGCATTTCCTGCAACTCCTGACCCACTCGCACGGCGCGCCTGACCTGATACTCCCGGGCCTGGCTGGCTATTTGCCGATAACTGGTGGCCAACTCGGCACGTTGTTGCTGCAGATGGGCCGCCAGTTCATCGTGGCGCTGCTGCGCTTGCGCCTGCGCTTGCTGCGCATCCTTCACCGCAGCACGGGCGGATGCCTCGGTAATTTCATCAGCATGGCGCGAGGCGAGATACTGACTCACGCCATTCCAGGCAAGTCCTGCCACGATCAGGCCCACGGCCGCCCCGGCCAATTTCCATGGCCCTGGAACGGTCATGGCTCGTCACCCTCCGGCCGCAGGCCGAGAATCCTGCCGGGCTCAACCAGCGACGCCGACCAGCGCGGCCGCGGGCAATCACATCCGGCGTAACGACGTCGCATGGGGCTGGCCAAAGAGCGTCAGCGGCCGAAGATGATTTCGTTGCCCTCGTGATCGCGATCCCATCCGCGCAACTGGTCGCGGATGTGTGCGATGCCCTGACGACCGAGGGCGTTGCGTTCTTCATCCAGCACTTGACCGTCCAGCAACTCGGCCATTCGCTGGGCGGTCGGCAGCATGGCGTCCCACGCATCCAACGCGGGTATCGGTGCTGGCAAGGTCATGAAGAAGCTCACTCCGGGTGTATGCAGCGCGTCCAGTCGAGCCAGATCGAAGTTGCCTGGCTTGAGCATGTTCGCCACGCTGAAAATCGGACCCAACTCGCGCTTGCCGTCAACCAACCGGTGATAGATGTTCATGTCACCGAACTCGAGCCCCGCCTTCTCGGTGGCCACCACGAGATCCGGCCCGTTGAAGTGTTGTCCTTCGCGCGCCACGACGAACAACGTGACAATGCGCTCCACCGGAAGATCGGCTGGACGCCGTCCCAGCCCCGAATGCGGCACCTCTCTGGGCGCAGCCGGTGGCGGCGGCGCCGCGTGACTGGCGACCACCGGCGTTGGCTCCGACGTGCCCTTGTTCGAGGGCGCCCGCAGCGCGTCGACGATCGACGCGGCGGAGCCCATCAGCCGGGATCTCGGCTTGGCGGCGCTGTGTTCACCTGAAAGTGTGGCGCCCAGACGTTCCAATTCCTCGCGCAAACCCACTTCAAGCTCACCCTGCGCCGGGCTGGCAGCGTGATTCACCTCACCCAGGGCTTTTTCGTCCAGAGTGAAGAAGGGATCGTCGGCCAGGCTGGCACCACCGACGGTCGGTTCGCGCCGCTCATGGCTGTGTGTTTCCCCCACAACGCGCCGCTTGCCCTGCTCTTTTTTTGGCTGGCCAAACAGCCAGATCAGTGCCAACAGGATCAGACCGACGACCAACAACGGAATGCCGACAGCGGCGTTCCAGGCGAAAGCGATCAAGGGTTGCTCAGTCATCATCGAAATCCTCAGGCAGCGCCTGCAAGTTTAGCCGCTTCGGCCAGATCCACCTGCACCAGCCGTGATACGCCGGGCTCGCGCATGGTCACGCCGCACAGCTGCGTGGCCGCTTCCATGGTGGCTTTGTTGTGGCTGATGAAGATGAATTGAACGTGTTCGCTCATCTCGCTGACCAGGCTGGAGAAACGCCCGACGTTGGCCTCGTCCAGCGGCGCGTCGACCTCGTCGAGCAGACAAAATGGCGCCGGGTTGAGCCCGAAGATGGCGAACACCAGCGCCACTGCGGTCAAGGCCTTCTCGCCACCTGACAACAGCGAGATGTTGGACGGACGCTTGCCCGGCGGACGCGCCATGATGGTTACGCCGGTGTTGAGCAGGTCGTCGCCGGTCAGCTCCAGATAGGCGTGGCCGCCGCCGAACAGCCGCGGAAACAACTCCTGCACGCCGGCATTGACCTTGTCGAAAGTTTCCTTGAAACGCTGGCGCGTCTCGCGATCGATTTTCTTGATGGCGCCTTCCAGGGTTTCCAGCGCACTGACCAGGTCGGCGAGCTGGTTGTCGAGATAGGTCTTGCGCTCGCTCTGTTCGGCGTGCTCCTGGATCGCGGCGAGGTTGACCGGCTCCATCCGAACAATCTTCTGGCCAAGTTCGCCGAGCTGCGCTCGCCACTGCTCGGCATCAATGTCTTCAGCCAGTTCGGCCAGCAACGTATCCAGTTCCAGACCGGATCCCTTGATCGCTTCGGCCAGCTGCTCGGCCCGCAGCTGCAGCACCTGTGCAGCAAGACGCTTTTCCGAAACGCTTTCGCGCAGTACCGACAGGCCCTGCTCGGCCAGATGCCGCTGTTGTTCGAGCTTGCGGAATTGCAGGTCGCGATCCTCCAGCGCACGGCGCGCCTCGACCAGTTGCTTGTCGACCAGCAGGC
>JBDTKM010000101.1:0-3420 GCA_039935315.1 Rhodanobacter sp.
ACATCCTGCAGAAAGTCATTCGCGCCAATAGCTGCTCAAGTTCCAAAAAGAATGCAGCACTACACTAGGGCAAGGTCGCTTGCCCGCTGGATGCAACTGGAAACCTCTGAGCGCGATCGGACCATAGATCCCTTATTTGGTCGGCTTTGTGGCGCTGACACGGACTCCTACTGTGGCTGAAAGCACTAAGGTGGCCGCCAGTGGAAAGGATAACTTGGCCACGCCAACGTATTGCTTCTGGCTCCACGAAGGACCAATGGATGTTCCCGCCTGAAACTGATGCGCGCGGATTGGTGCATTTTGATGCTTCGTCCTATGCCGAGTCTGAGGTGCCCTCGCTAAGGCGGACCAGCAATAGGTAGAGCTCGCCCGGCGACGGAACTCGGCAGGACTCTACGAACGTTTGCGCAAATTTTGAGCAAACGAGCGGCGACTGTTGGATACCTTGTCGGTTGAGGATGATCTCGGCCAGATTGCCTTGAGCCTCAACACGCGACCGCGCAAACGCCATGATTTCCGAACTCCGCTGCAGGTGTACAACGAACATCTTCAGTTCGCCGACGCGAGCGATGGTGCGGTTCACTGATTATGTTGCAGGTGGACCTTGAAACCGCCCACTTTATTGCCCTCTGCCGCTGCGTGGGATGCGACGATGACCCCTGTTTGCCGATGTCGCCGTATCCTGGAAGCGAATCAGATCGTCGGGCTTCAGGAACTGGATGGCAGCTCTTGCTCCAAGCCATCGGCAAACTTTCGTAGCAGTCTTACGAAGACGTCGATTTCTTCCGCGCTCCAGTCCTTGAAGACGGATACGCCCATTCGCTCGCGCGCAGCATCGATACGATCGGTCATCACCTTGCCCTTTGCCGAGATGACCGCCTCGCGCACGCGCCGGTCAACCGAACCCTCGCGACGCTTTACCAGACCCAGGCTTTCGAGCTTGGCGACTTGGCGGCTGATGGTGGTGTAGTCGCGCCCCGAGCGCTCGGCGAGTTCCACCACCCCGATGGGCCCCAGCCGCTCGATGACCACGAGAGCGGAAAACAGTGCGCGATCGAGTCGGATACCGGCTTCCTCGATCATCTTCTCGTCGTTTCGGGGGCGGTTCAGTACGCTGACGATGCTGATCAGCGAACCGTGCAGCACCTTCATTTGCTCGGATATATGTGTATCTTGCACATGGTTCTTGAGTGGCATAGCATGCTCCTATTAAGTGCATAGTGCACATATAGGAATCGATATGACAAGCCATTTGAAGACCGACGTGTTGATCTGCGGTGCCGGCGCGGCCGGCCTAACCCTCGCCATTGAACTCGCCCGCCGAGGCGTGGCCTTCCGGCTGGTCGAGAAAATGGCGGTGCCCTTTGCAGGGTCCCGTGGCAAGGGCATCCAGCCACGAACCCAGGAAATCTTCGAAGACCTCGGCATCCTCGACAAAGTGGTGGCGGCCGGAGGCATCTATCCCCCGCAGCGTACCTATCGTGAGGACGGCAGCTTTTCGGAGTACGGCGTGGTCGAGGTGGTTGATCCCACTCCCGCCGAGCCTTATCAGCTGGCGTTGATGATTCCGCAGTTTCTGACCGAACGTATCCTGCGCGAGCGGCTGCGCGAACTTGGCCATCGGGTGGAGTTCGGCTGTGAACTGCTTGGTTTCGAACAAGATACCAACGGCGTGACCGTGCATCTTGCGGGACCGGCTGGCGAGGAAGTCGTGTATGCACGTTATCTGGTCGGCGCGGATGGCGGACGCAGCTTCGTGAGAAAAGCGCTTGGCGTGGATTTCCCCGGCAAGACACTGGGTGTGCGCGCGATCGTGGCGGATGTCGTGCTGACCGGACTGGGTCGCGACGCCTGGCATCAGTTCAACGATGGCGACATGAAGCGGATGGTCGCACTATGCCCCCTGGCCGGAACCGACCTCTTCCAGCTGCAGGCACCGATCCCACTGGATGCGCAGGCCGATCTCTCCGCCGAAGGACTGACTGCCTTGATCGTTGAGCGCTCGGGACGCCCAGACATTCATGTGCACTCCGTGTCCTGGGCATCGGCCTACCAGATGAATGCGCGTTTGGCCGAACGCTACCGCGTGGGAGCGGTGTTCTTGATTGGCGACGCTGCTCATGTGCATCCACCCACCGGCGGACAGGGTCTAAATACCAGCGTGCAGGATGCGTACAACCTGGGCTGGAAGCTGGCGGCCGCGCTGAATGGGGCGAGGGAAGACCTTCTCGATAGCTACGAGGCTGAGCGGCGCCCGGTGGCCGCGGCTGTGCTTGGTCTTTCAACCCGGTTGCTCGATGCGCGCAAACAAGGTGGCATGCAACACGGGCGCGAGACGCGCCAGCTTGATATCGGCTATCCCGACTCGGCTCTCAGCAAGGAACTGCCCGAACGCGAAGTTGGCATTCGGGCCGGAGATCGTGCGCCGGATGCGCCGGTTCGCGGCGCGGCGGGCCAATCCTGGCGACTGTTCCAACTGTTCCAGGGGCCGCATTGGACGCTGCTTGCGCACGAAGTCACGCTTGCGACAGTCGAATCACGGCCTGGGTTGCAAGTGCACCACATCGGGACCAGGGGGGATGTCATTGACGCATGGGGTCACTTTCGCGATGCCTATGCATTGGCGCCAGGCGAGTGCGCGTTGATCCGGCCCGATGGCTATGTCGGCGCGACCTTTGACGTCGAACAAACGGCGAAGCTTGAAATCTATCTCGCCCGCATGGGTCTGGCGGTTGGTGGCACAGAGTGCGAAGCGCAAGGCACCTGACCACCTTCACCACCACAACTGATCGTTGTCGGCAGAGAAACTGACCACGGCCGGCCGGCGCACTGTCCATCGTATCCAGCTCGTTGCCCATCTCCGGCATGGAGCCAGGCCGCGATATGCTGTCATTTCGGACGTCTTGTGGGTTCGTGGCTACCTGGAATTTCTTTGGACCGCTGAGTGGTGGGCCCACCAGCAACCAAAAAACGTCTCTAAGTTGCTGAACCTTAGAGTATTTGCTTTTGGTTGGAAACTACTTTACTCACAATGTTACTCACAAGGACATTGGTGGCCCGCGCACTGCGCCAGCATCGCCGTTCTGTCGGTATCTGCGACAGATTACCAGCGTGGCAGCCGCAAAATTATCTGACAATCATCGACCCCGCACAGGTCGGCGAATTAAAGCGCGCGATCGATGAATTCACCGGTACCTTCGTGGTGGCCTGCACGCTCAGTCCGGCGCCTATATGGTTCTGCAGACTAGGCGAGATTCGCCGAGCGGAATGGGGGCAGTTCGATCTGGACGGGGAGCACCCTTTACACCGTGCTCCCAGCTATCCGGAAGCTGCGCAAGACCGAGAAGGAAAATCCAAAAACCTTGCCACACATCGTGCCGCTGTCCACCCAATCGATAACCATCCTCCGCGAGCTGCGCC
>JBDTKM010000102.1:0-5115 GCA_039935315.1 Rhodanobacter sp.
CGCAGCTGTACCCGAAAGTGTCGCTGGACATCGACCTGAGTGATCGCGTCGTCGACCTCGTCGAAGAGGGCTACGACCTGGCGGTGCGCATCACCAATCTGCCCAGCTCGCAGCTGATCAGCCGGCGGCTCGCGAAGACCCGCACGGTGGTGTGCGCGTCGCCACCCTACCTGGCGTTGCACGGCACGCCCGTGCACCCAAGCGAACTGGCGCAGCACGAAGTCATTTCCTACAGCTACTTCGCCGCCAGGGACGAGTGGACGTTCACCGCACCCGACGACAGCGCGGTTGTCGTACGCACCCACGCACGCATCCGCGCCAATAACGGCGACACGTGCCGCGCAGCCGCGCTGGATCACCAGGGCATCATCCTGCAACCGGATTTCCTGATCGCCGACGATCTGCGCCGCGGCGACCTGGTCGAACTGCTGCCGACGTACCGCGCGATAACGCTCGGCATCCACGCGGTCTATCCATCGCGCAAGTACCTGCCGATCAAGACGCGCCGACTGGTCGACTACCTGGTTGAGGCGTTTGCGGTGCCGGGATGGAACGTATCGCGCTGAGCAGGGGTGACCGCATGACGGCTTGGGTCGAACAGCGATCATTCTTCAATGGATCCGACTAAAAGCTGCCGTTCAACCAAGAACAGCAGGACTGCATTTGGCAGATGGTTCGTAAGCGTTCGGTGAAGTCACCTTGATTCGGGCTGTACGCTCGGAAATCTCGACAGCTCGTCGTCATATAGCCCCTCAAACGCTGGTAGATCGTACGCGTACGATAAACACAGGGCTTGTTATCGGATCAAGAATCCCGTGCTTCAGCCTCGGTCATCAACGACCACTATCGGGCCAAGGGGCTTCTCCGTAGACAAAGCCGGAGCGCGGGAACGTTCAGCTACCTTGGTTATCGGGAAAGGCTTTCGCCGCTGCTCGGCCCCACCAGTTACACATTTCGTTTTCCACGCCGTGAACGGTAGCGCAACCCCGCGATGTGAAAGGGACTTCACGCGTGCTGCTTCCGGACAACCAGAAGCGGCATGGCCGGACACCGCTGACGCAGCAGTCAGCTTGCCGCGCGACTCTGCAAACACCAACTAAGCGCGCTTCCAACGACTGCTATTCGGCAATTCTGTAGAAGCCGCGATCGGCCGCTCCTGGCCGACCAGCGATCATTGGCGGACAGATGGCTCTTGTCGACCCTAACCTGCCGGTGGCGACCGGCAGGTTTCCGAGACGTTGGTCACCCTATAATCAAACAGGGCAGCGCTACCCGCTTGGCTAGGCGCCATCGCTGCGCGGGACGGGCGCAGTAGCAAAGCAAGACATTCGTGCGATGGTTGGCTTTGAATCAGCCAGCCGCCCAAGGCAGAAGCACGATCTTGCCGCATTGTCCGCCCGCGTCGATTCGGGTGTGAACTTCGCGTGCGGCTGCGAGCGGCAATCGGTCAATGACTACCGGGTGGATCCGCTTTTGACGTAGGAACTCGAACAGCGCGGCCATGTCGTTCTTGAACTCGGCCAAGTGCGCCGAACGCTGTGTGGTGATCGAATAGAAGAGGGCTCGGCGCCCGCCGAACAATGGTTTGCCCAGAAGGCCCCACAACTTGAGCCGCGCCAAGCCCAATGCCGCGGAAGGCAAGCCTTCGCGGCCGGACGCCATAGCCTGAGATCCATAACCGACAAGCATTCCGCCAGGCGCGAGGCAGTTGAAGGATCGTTGGAAGTGCGCGCCCCCAATCGCGTCGAAAGCAGCATCGACTCCGGCGCCACCTGTGCGTTCAGCGGTCAGGCTGCGCACGGTCGCGACGAAATCTCCAGCGTTATAGTCGATTGGCGCTGCCCTAAACCGTTCAACCACGGAAAGGTTCTTCGCCGAACAGGTGCCAATCGCTTTGAACCCCAAGAGGCAAGCCAGATCGAGCAATGCCGTGCCGACCGCTCCCGACGCGCCAATGACGAGGATGGTGGCACCTCGCGACAAGTGACAGCATCGCGTGAGCATCTGAAAGGCTGTCATATAGGCGAGTGGGATGCATACCGCTTCGGCAAGGTTCACCTCTGCGGGTATGGGGACGAGAAAACTCGCCGGGCGGATAGCGTATTGAGTGTAGCCTCCGGTGACGTAGAGATCGGCGACCAACTGCCCTTCGCGCAGATCAGTCACGCTGGCGCCTACCCTATCGACGACACCGACGAGGTCGTAACCCGGAGTGAAAGGCAGAGGCCCCTTGAAGTCCGGATAACGGCCGCGCCTGATGAAGGTATCGGTAAAGCCCGTGCCTGCTGCCAGCACTTTTATACGTACTTCGGCGGCCTGTGGTTCAGGGATGATCGACTCATCCACCATCTCTAGTACCTCAGGGCCGCCGAAGCGACTAATGCGGATGTGTTGGTAGGCCATGAAGCGAGTATACGGCTCACGGATTGCTTGCGGGCTTGGGGTTCAACCGCGTTAACGCGCACTCCTCTAAGGAGGCCGCGGATCTGAGTCCAGTTGAAATCAAGGAAGCGTTCCGCGTCCGCTAAAGGGCAAGACGAGTCGGGGGGTGACCGGCCGGAGTTGGCCGGTTGCTGACGTCGACTTCGCTGCTCGGCATACCTGTCCAGCAGCGCCAGCTCCGCTCCGTGCCTCGCGTGATGTCGGAGCTGGGCAACGGGCTGGCGACGATGGACAGCGCCGCCGCCGGCCGTGGTCAGTTTCGCTGGCGACGCTGGTCGATTGCTGTGCCGAGGAGGGGCAAGTGGCTGGCGTTTTGGATGTGGAAAGGTCTAGGTGAGCACGACCGTCTCGCCGCCTGGAGGAGCCCTGAAGAGGTCTTGCCGAGTTGAGGCCTTTAGACGTCTGAGCGCCGCGGGCAATTCGATGACACCGTTGGGCCCCCGCACTGCCGAGAATGCAGGCAGTCACGAGCAGTCGCGACGGGAGAACTTCCTCTCGCCCACTTATGGCGCAGCAACTGCGCCCCGCACCCGGCCCCCTGCCAGATCCAGTCTTTGTTTCGCTTCGGTAACGCTGCAGTTGACCAGCAGTGCCACCACGGCGGTCTTGAGGCTTCCGCCAGCGTCGCTCAAGGTGCGGGCCGCCGTGTCCTCATCGGCGTTCGTGATCAGCTGGATCATGCGCAGCGCGCGCCTGCGCAGTTTCAAATTGTTGGCGTGCATGTCGATCATGTACGGCCCATAGGTCTTGCCCAGGCGCACCATGGCCGCGGTGGACAGCGTGCTGAGGGCGATCTTCTGGGCGGTGCCGGCGCTGAGCCGGGTCGAACCCGCAATCACCTCCGGCCCGGTCAGCAGCTCGATTGCCAGCTCGGCCGCGCCTGCCACGGGACTGTCGGCGTTGTTGACGATGGCTACCGTCGGTGCGCCGATATCGCGCGCGTAATGCAATGCGCCAATGACGTAAGCAGTGCGTCCGGAGGCGGCGATGCCGACCACCACATCGTCGGCGGTCAAACCCTGCGCCCGCAACGCGTCAGCGCCCGCACCGGCATCATCTTCAGCTCCCTCGATGGCGCGCGTATTGGCGGTCTCTCCGCCCGCCATCAGGGCAACCACGGTATCCGGTGACGAACCGAAGGTGGGCGGACATTCGGCGGCGTCGAGCACCGCCAGTCTCCCTGAAGTCCCGGCGCCGACGTAAAACAGGCGACCGCCCTTGGCCAGCTGCGCCGCCACCACATCAGCTGCTGCCGCGAGCTGCGGCACCGCGGCCTGTGCGGCCGCCAGCGCGCTCGCCTGGCCATCGACCAGGGTGCGGACGATTTCTGAAGTGGAGAGGCAATCGAGGTCGCCCAGGTCGGAACGTACCGCTTCGGTCGCCAGCGCATCCAGCGTAGCGAGCTCCTTTTTGCCCAGAATCCCGGGCACATCTGTCGTTCGGGTCACGCGTGATCTCCTTCATTTGTTGCGAGGCTATGACCAAATCTGACGACGTCCTGCTCGACACGCACTACCCAGGGCTCGTGGATGCCGTGGTCATGGGTCGCCAACCACCAGGCCCCATCGGTCGACGTGCCGTTTGCCGGGTGTACCTGCAATCTTGCTTCACTACGGCCAAGCGCCTCAAGCAACGGGTCCATCAGTACGGATCCCATCTTTGTGAGTCCGCCCAGGATGACCACGGGAACCACTCCTGTCTCATTCAAGATGGCCGCGCCGGCGAGGATGGAATCGGCCAATGCCAAAGCGCCATCACGCAGCAACTGCGTTGCCACGTCGTCTCCCTGGCGAGCCGCTTCTGCCACGGCGGGTGCGAAGGCCGCAATGGTTCGAGCCGGATTCGGGTCCGCGCTGAGCCGGACGGCGAGGGGTCCCACTGCGCCGAACTGTGCTTGTGCGGCAGCCAGCAGCCGCGTCGCCGGACCGCGCCCGTCGAACGCGCGCGCGGCCGCGCGCAAGCCTGCGCGGCCGAGCCACGCGCCACTGCCTTCATCGCCGAGCCACGGCCCCCAACCGTCGACACGCTTGAATTGCCCCGCTGCGCCAATGGCAACGACGACTGCACCCGTGCCCGCGGCGAGCACGACGCCCGGCGCCCCGGCCAGTGCTCCGGCGTGGGAGGTGATGGCGTCGCTGGTCACCGCAACGGCGCGTGAGCAGAGGGAGGCAGCGAGCTTTTGCGCGAGTTGCCGCGCCCGCTCGGTGTCAACCAGCGCACCAGGCGCACCGATGCAGGTGCGGTCTACCGCGGATACTCCCATGCGGGCCAGCAGTGGCGCGACGACAGCAAGGATGGCCTGCTCGGCGACTTCCGGGCCGCTTGCGGCGGTAAGCCCCACGCTGCCCTCGCCATCGGCTGAAGCCAGCCGGTGCTCCCTTTCGTCGGCCCACAACGTGGCACGGCACCCCGTTCTTCCAAGATCCACAGCCAGCACAATCGACAAGTCGTTACTCCTCACGCTGACGCGCTGCTACCGATGGGAGCAGGGTGACAGCAACCATGGTTCGGTCCGCGGTATCAAACAGAGCAAGAGCACCGCGAATACACACGCCAGCATGCCGCAGTCTTTCTTTTGTGCCCATTTCCGCCGCCTGGCGTGAACCGACCGCGACCTGACGCGAAACGTAAAGCCCGTTGCAAGCGGAGAACTCGTACCCGATGTCACTCGCC
>JBDTKM010000103.1:0-7720 GCA_039935315.1 Rhodanobacter sp.
AACATAAACTCGACTTGAAGTTGCAGGTGTTCAACCTGTTCAATTCACAGAAACCGACGTTCCTTGGCGACTACTTCGTCTCGACGTCCAGCCCCGGCACCGGCTACAACATGGTCGACTCCCGCCAGGCGCCGCGTTATGCCAGTTTCTCCATGGCATACAATTGGTAGTTGTTATCCCTGCGCCGCACACCGGTTGTCTTGCCAACCGGTGTGCGGACGACTGGGGGAATCTTGCCTTGTGCTCCGGCTTGGCGATGCTGCGCAACCTGGGTTGGGTTCGAATGGAATGAGACCATGGCAGCACCGTTAGATTCGCCAGCCATCGCACCGTGGTTGTCCAAGGCGCACGGCGAATGGGAGAGGAATCAGTTCGAGGCCGCCGAGCAGTCACTGACCAGGGCGCAGGCCGTGGCACCCGGCGATCCGAAGGTAGTGCGGATGCTCGGGATGGTCGCCCGACGCCGCGGTGACTATGCGAAGGCTGTCGATTGTTTTCAACGCGTCGTCACGGTGTGGCCGGATGACCCGTTTCTGTTCAGCGATTTGGGTCTCTCCCTGTTTTCACTCGGCGAGATCGAAGCAGCCACCACGGCGTTTCGACACGCCTGCGAGTTGGGACCCGATTTCGGGCCAAGCTGGTTCAACTTTGGCGAGGCCCTGCGACAGCAGGCATATGCGGAAGAGGCGGTCGCGGCGTTGCAACGAGCACTCGCTCTTGAGCCCGCGCACGTCGAGGCTCGACATTCGCTGGCGCGGGCACACGCCAGCGTGGGCCGGATCGAGGCTGCGGTGGCGGAGTTTCGCGAGATCGTTCGCCGTGACCCGGCCAACGCCGACGCGTGGTATGGGCTATCGATGAATCTGGCGAGTTTCGACTCGGCGGATGCTGCATGCCTGCAACGATGTTTTGATCGTGCGGATCTGCCTGCGCGGGAACACTATCTGCTCGGCTTCGCACTCGCCAAGGCACGCGAGGACCAGGGCGATTATGCAAACGCGTTCGAGGTTCTCCAACTGGCCAACGCGTCGCAGCGCGCGAGCGCCCCGGTGAAGTGGGTTGCGGCGGAAGAGCGTCGCCTGGTGGACCAGACGCTGGACGTGTTTGCTCGCGCCGTCACGATGCCAGCGGAAGTCACGTCCGGCAAGGAAGCCATCTTGATTACCGGCATGCCGCGTACGGGGTCGACCCTGGTCGAGCACATCCTGGCCTCGCACCCGGACGTCGAGGGCGCCAACGAAATCAGGGAACTGCAACAGATCATCGAATCGGAGAGCCGACGCCGTGGTTCGGCCTTCCCTGCATGGGCGCCGTGCGCGACGGCTCGGGATTGGCAGCGGCTGGGCCAGGATTACCTGGCGCGGACTGCGCGCTGGCGCCGGGAAAGACCGCGCTTCACCGACAAGAACCTCATGAGTTGGCATTCCGTGGGCGCGGCGCTGGCCATGCTGCCAGCGGCCCGTGTGATCATCGTCAGGCGTGATCCCGTAGAAACCTGCCTGGCGTGCTATCGCCACAGTTTCACCGAAGAGGCCGGTTTTGCCTGCGATCTCGACGACCTGGCCGACTATCACGAAGGCTTCCAGCGCTTGACACGTTTCTGGCTGGAGAAGTACCCGACTCGCGTGTTCGATTTGCAATATGAGGCACTGATTGCGGACCCCGAGGGCGTCATTCGTCGTGTCCTGGACTTTTGCGGCTTGTCGTTCGATTCCGCGTGCCTTGAGTTTCACAAGACAGCGCGTGCCGTGCTGACCCCCAGTGCCGCGCAGGTGAGGCAACCCTTGCGCCGCGATACCGCGCGCAGCGCCCGTTACGGCAACAAGCTGGATCGCCTGCGTGAACGCTTGCGCCAGGCCGGCGTGCCGGCCGGGTGAACGTGCATGCGGGCGGGGTGTGACTGGGTTGCGTGCGAAGCCCATCGGGACTTGAGTACGCGCCAGGTTCTTTGTGATTCCACCGAGCAGCAAATCCGGCGCTCCATCGCCAGACTTCCCGAAATTTCTCTTCAAGGCAAATCGTGATGAGTGTGCGAATGAAAGCCGCTTCCCTGCTAGCTTCCCTTGCCGTGTGCTGTTGTTGCCTGGCGCACGCACAGGGTACCGTGCCCACCTTTACCCGAGTGGTGGGTGGCGAGACTTATACGCTTGCCGGGCAGGATCCGGCCAACCACGGAACAACGTCGATTCCGACCGTGTTGGTGCCGATCAAACTGACTTTCGCAGGCAAGACAACCACGATGGATGCGACGCAGGATGTGTCGCACATTCTGAAGTCACCGCTTTTTTCCAGGTATCGCTTCGCAACAGGCGACGAAACGCAGTATGGCGACGCGCTGTTGCGCGCGACATTTCCGGATAGAAGCCAGGGGCACACGTTGCTGGGAACGCCGCAGGTGAAGGCGATCACGATCCATATCCCTGCGGGTGACGGGTATCTGCTGCATTCAAGACGAACCGGGCAGTCGTTCGCCGTGGTCGATTCTGAATATGTGGAGAAAGAGCTGTTCCGACAGTTTCCCAAACGGGACGGCCAGCTGATTATCGCGGTGGCGCACAACACCACCTTCTACGCCGCCGGTGACGCCACGGTGTGCTGCACCTGGGGGACGCATGGAGTGGATTCGGCTACCGGAAATTCGTTTGTGCTCGGATCGTTTCTCCACGACGCGCCGACGATCATCACCGATCAGGATATTCAGCCGCTCACCGAGCAGCTTGCCGAATTCTTCTACGATCCGTCGCATGACCCACACACCTACTTCCACAAAAAGAACGCTCCGGGAAATTACTTCGCGGCATGGCAGCGCCCAGCGCAAGACGGCGCTTGTGGTGGGTCCGGGATTGGAACGAACTACTTTTTGCTGGAGCCCACCGACGTCAACCTGAAGAACAACTTTCCGTCAGCGACTCCCTATGTTGCGCGGACGTCCGGGTTTGATTATCACCTTCAGAACGTGGCGCTCTTGAACTGGTATGTCCGGGTGAAGGGAAACCCGAGCAGCTACAGCTTCCCCGATACGCAAGCACTGACCCAGGCAGCGAAGCGGTGCACGAACCATGCGCAACAGGCAGCCCGCGACGCAGAGCCGGCGGTGGCACCAGTGCAGCCGAGTCGGCTGCCAGGCGCGCATTCGTTGATCGGGTACTGGACCGGGTCGAGCCTTGCCGGCGACAAGCCATCGCGGCTGCGAGATGTTTCACCACAGTGGGATGTGATTCAGATCGCGTTCGCACAGCCCGCCGAAGGTGGGCCGGACGGCATGCTGAGTTTTGCACCCCCGAAGGGGATTGCGCCAGATGAACTGAAAGCAGATATCTCCTGGCTCAAGGGCCACGGCAAGAAGGTGATGATCTCGCTGGGCGGTGGTGGCAAGTACTTCAAGTTGGACGACGTCAGGGACGTCCCCAACTTTGTTTCCTCGGTAACCCGGATTGTCAGCGAATACGGGTTCGACGGGGTGGATCTCGATTTTGAGAGTCCCTCCCTTGAGCTTGTTCCCGGAGACACCGATTTCAGGCATCCCACTACGCCGTCGATCGTGAATCTGATCGCCGGGTTGCGCCAGTTGCGCGCGCACTTCGGTGCGGGATTCATGATCAGCCTCGTCCCGGAAGGCACCCAGGTTCCGGGTGGGTCTGCGAGCTATGGCGGGCAGTTTGGGTCGGAGCTGCCGCTGGTGTACGCGCTGCGCAACATGCTCACGTTCGTGGACGTGCAGGACTACAACACGCCACCCCTCGAGGGGCTGGACGGCGAGATATATCAGTCACACACGGTGAGCTACTTCGCGGCAACCATGGAGCTGCTGCTGCATGGTTTTGACGTCGCTGGCAATCCGCAGATGTTCTTCCCGCCGTTGCCTGCGGATAAGGTCGTGCTGGGATTTTTGGCGGATTACGACCAGCCCGATGTTGCCGGTCAGGCCATGCGCTACATCAGCAGCGGCAAAGCTCCGCCGGGGACCGCCTACACGCTGCGCACGCGTGCAGGCTATCGGTCGACCCTTGGCGCCATGTTGTGGACGATCGATGCGGATCAGCAGGAGAACTACCGCTACTCGAACCTGATCGGGCCGCAGCTGCATGGCGATGCGACAGTGAAGTAGCAGTTGCCCGATGGCTGCGCGACCTGTCCGCGCAGCCGCATCGAACCGGGATCAGCGTTTGGCCGTTCTGCCGGCAGCGCGCAACAGATTGCGCGACGCGGCGTCCAGGTCACTGTGCCGTGCCGGAAGGATCACCCAGGGGTAGGCTGACCGGAGTATCGACCGGACGCGGATGGCCTTCCATCGGCTGGCCGTGGTTGTCGGTGATGGTGATGAAGGGCAGCCGCGCCGCGCACCCTTCGATCAGCTTGCCGGTTGAGGAGCAGAGGATCCAGCCGGCGGTCGGTTGGCCGGCGATCTTGCCCAGCTCCGACGCCCGGCAGCCTTTGGACGTGCAGAAATTTTGCAGCGATGCGGTCGACATGTCGCGCAGACAGACCTGGCCGGGGCGGTTGGCTGTCGCCTGATCCGATCAAGCCGCATCTGCCCGGTCAACCCGAAGGCCCGGCCGCCGCAACAACCTTCCCGGCATCGACAAAACCGGCCAGAACGCCGGTCTGATGGTTTTGCCCGGGTCACGCACCAGCGGTCGACGTCTGGAGAAAGCCTTGCGCAGATCCGGCCGCTTTCCGGCGACTCGACAACTGACAGAGTCGGGGCGCCGGATCAACGACGCCTGGCGCTCAATGGAGCGTCATCAGTGCTTGTCGATCCGGAAATCCTGGCTGGCGACGGGCTTGCCGTCGATCGAGACCTCGATCTTGTACTTGCCTTCCGGCCACAGGTCCGGGTTTTGCACTTTGAACGTGGTGATGGCCGGTCCGTCGGTGGCGATGGATTGACTGATGCTGCTGACCAACTGGCCCGACCCTTCGAGATAGCTCCATTTCGCGTTCAGGGTGGCGCCCTTGCTGCTACCGACGGTGGCAACGCTGGCGTAGAGGGACTTGTCGTTCGAAGCGAAATGGTCGGCGACGTGAGTCACTTTGTGCTCCGCGTTGACGGCGTCGCCCAGGGTCAATTTTTCGAACGCCAATGGCGGCGGTGTGGCGGCGGAAACGGGCGTGTTTACCGCACTGCTGGTTGCCGTCGCCGGCGCGGCCTCGGGCTTCGCGGTGCTGGTGCCCGCGGGTGGCGTGGGGGCGGTCATCGTGGGCACGGGCGCGGCGCTGGCGGCGGCGGATGGCGTCGCAGGTGGGGGGGCTTCGTGCTTGCCGCAGGCGGCGAGCAGCAACAGGCTGGCCAGGCTGGCAGCTTGCAGGAAATGTGTGGTCAGGTTTGATGGTTTCATCGGAACTCCACTGGCAATCGGTTGGCGCGCGCCCGTCCGTGGCGATCGCCGCCGGCGCGTCGTCCTTGCGCCAGCGGTCAGGCTGCTGAGCCTAGCGCGGGTCACGTGAAGCGCCGATTAGCAGGCGAATACGGGTGAGTGAACTTTCATCTGGCAGCGGTTCGCCGTTGTGCCTCGGCGGCATGGCGAGCGCGGCTGCCCGGGGTGCCTGGGGCAACCTTACTGGCGCACCGTGCGCGAATTGTCCGGCGTGGCGGGCGTGCTGCTGCGGAACGGGTTGATGTCGAGACCACCACGACGGGTGTAGCGGGCATACACGCTGAGCTGTTGCGGTGCGCAGCGCTGGGTCAGGTCGACGAAGATCCGTTCCACACATTGTTCGTGAAACTCGTTGTGGTTGCGAAACGAGACCAGGTAGCGCAGCAGCCCGGCCCGATCAATCGGTGCGCCGCGGTAGCGGATCTGTACGCTGCCCCAGTCCGGCTGCCCGGTGACCGGGCAGTTGGAGCGCAACAAGTGCGAGACCAGGGTCTCCTGCACCGGCTGCACGCTGAGGTCAGTGCGCAGGAAGTCCGGTCGCGGCGGGCCGTAATGGTCGATGGTGATGTCCTGTGCGTCCAGCACCTCGCCGTCCAGATCGACCGTCGGCAAAGCGTTGGCGTGTGCCTCGTGCAAGCGGACACTGACCACCGCGCCGGCGGCGGCGGAAAGGTCGTGCAGCAGGGTGGCGGTGAACACATCGACGCTTTCGACGCACTCCTGCGCGAACCCGTTCAGGTACAGCTTGAACGATTTCGACTCGATGATGTGCGAGGAAGAGGCCGGTATGTTGAACTCGCCCAGCGCCACTTGCGGCTTGCCGCGCAGATCCAGCCACGACAGTTCGTAGGCGTTCCAGATGTCCACACCGTGGAACGGCAGGATCTCGGCCACGCCGATCTCACGGCGCTTGTCGGCACGAGGAATCGGAAACAGCAAGCCTGGGTTGTAGCGGTCGGCGTAGACGGTGTCCTTGCCGAGTGGGGATGTTTCCGGTGTGCTCATGCGGGGCAGTCTAGCGCGTCGCCGCATGTCCCTTGAAGCGGGCGCGGAGCACGTTGGCGGATGATGCGCGTTGTCCGGAATCACGAATCGGGGGTGGGGCACATGCAAGCGCAAGCGTGCGGCCCCTTGGGGGGCGGCGGGTTGCACCTGCAAAGCCTGCATCATCGAATCGGGGTTGCCGACAAACGAGGTGATCGGATCGATCTCGTAACCGATCAGAGCGAGTGCGGGAAACACCGACGCGGCGCGCCGGATCACGTTAGGATTAAGGGCTTGGCAAGTTCGAAAAGTGAGCCGCCCTGGTGGCGGAATTTCCCCGGAGCACGTGATGCACAAGATCGTTGGCAAGGCGCGCGTCTGCGGCGTATTGATATTTGGATTGTTTTCGGGCGGGGCTATGGCACAGGCGCGAACCCTCACTGCGGCGGACTATGCGCGGGCAGAAAGTTTCATGTCCTACCGCACGACACCGCTGGTCGATCATGCGGTACAGCAGGTGCATTGGCTGGATGACAGCCACTTCTGGTACCGCGACCGCGACGCCGGTGGGGACCGCTTCATGGTCATGGATACTGCTACCGGCGAGGCTGTGCCGGCGTTTGATCAGGCGGCGCTGGCGGCGGCCTTGGGCCACGCCCGCGACAAGGCAGTGGATGCCGCGGAGTTTCCGCAGGACTTCAGTTACAGCGTGAATCTGGATGGCCGTCTGGAGGTGAAACTGGGCGACAAGCACTACCTGTGCACTTTGGGCAATGCCGATGTCTGCGCGAAAGAGCAGGATGGCAGGGAGCCGGGCGTGCTGTCGCCGGACAGGCATTCGGAGGCGTTCATCCGCGACTGGAACCTGTGGCTGCGCGACGTCGCCAGCGGCAAGGAAACCCAGCTCACCACCGATGGCGTGGAGAACTTCGGCTACGCCACCGACAACGCCGGCTGGCTGCATTCGGATCGCCCGGTGCTGAACTGGTCACCGGATTCGAAACGTATCGCCACCTACCAGCAGGATCAGCGCAAGGTCGGCGACATGTACCTGGTCGACACCCGGCTGGGCCACTCGCACCTGCAACAGTGGAAATATCCGCTGGCCGGCGACGAACACGTGTTCATGATCGAGCCGGTGGTGATCGATGCCGCCAGCGGCAAGACGGTGCGGCTGGAGCTGCCGCAGCAGCAGCGCCTGTCGAGTCTTTGCGACGACATCAGCTGCCATACGCCAGGCCACTGGGACGACCTGAAATGGGCGCCGGACAGCCAGACGCTGGCCCTGGTCTCCACCTCGCGCGACCGCAAGCACGAGTGGTTCCGCGTGGCCAATGCCAACACCGGCACCGTGCGCA
>JBDTKM010000104.1:0-6681 GCA_039935315.1 Rhodanobacter sp.
TGCGCTGGTACAGCCACGCCATCGCTGCCGGCGACAAGGCGGTGTGGCCGGCCGCCTCCGAGCACATGATCCGGATCGGCCGGATCTATCTCACCACCCCGCTGTACAAGGCGCTGGTGAAAACACCCGACGGACTCACCTTTGCCGAAGCGGTGTATGCCAAGGCCAGACCCGGCTACCACCCGCTGACCCAGCACGTGATCGAAGGCATCATCGCCAAGGCGAAGGAGCCACAGCAGGGGGCGGGCAAGCCGGAGTAGCCGCCACGGTTGCTTCCCGCCACCCGCCTTGCGCGGACGACGCGAATTCAAGGCAGCGGGAGTTCAGCGATTCGCCGCCCTGCAGGGTCTCGGACCGCGGTGGCTGAGCCGGAAATTGGGTTGGATGAGGACAGCAACTGACGATTCGTCGATCCCTTGGGGTTCCATGGACCGGGAAGCGGCGGAAATATCGACCCCAGACGGATTCGCAAACCGGCCAACCCCGGCCCGCCACACTCCTGCAACACGCAACCTGCCTCAAACCCACCCGGAAACCTGATGCCCGAACCCACCAACGCCACCGCCACCCCACTTTGGAAGCGCATGTTGTGGCGGCGCCTGAAATTCCTGGCCTGGCTGGTGGCAGTACTGGTCATCGTGCTGGGCGGCAGCTACCTGTTCGCCCCGCAGTGGCTGATGCAGGCGAACTTCAAACGCGAGGCGATGGCCGCCAAGCTGGACACACACTCGGTGCAAATCGGCGACACGCGCTGGGTGTACTACGAGGGCGGCACCGGTCCGACCATCGTCCTGTTGCACGGGTTCGCCAGCGACAAGGAGGTCTGGCTGCCGGTGGCCAAGCTGCTGACGGCGCATTTCCATGTGATCATCCCGGACCTGCCCGGCTGGGGCGCGTCGTCGCGCAGCCCGGATGGCAACTACGACATTGACGCGCAAGCTGGCCGGCTGAGCAGCTTTGTGCAGGACTTGCAGCTGGCGCGCTTCCTGCTGGTCGGCCATTCGATGGGCGGAGCGATCGCCGCTGTGTACGCCGCCGAACACCCGGAGCACGTGGCCGCGCTGGCGCTGGTCGACTCCTTCGGCCTGAAGTCCAGCGAAAATGGATTCGACCAGCAGCTGCTGACAGGCACCAACCCCTTCATTTTCGACGACCGCGCCGGGTTCGCCCGGCTCGCGGCGCTGGCTTTCGACCAACCACCGAAGCTGCCGGGCCGCTTTGTCGACGTGCTGGTCCAGCGCAACCAGCGCGACCACGCCTTCATCAAGCGAACCTTCAATGCGTTGCGCCAGCCGTCACAAGATCTGTCGGTACAGCACCGACTGGATCGGCTGACCATGCCGGTACTGGGCCTGTGGTGCCACGATGACAAGATCACCGACATCTCGGCGCTGGACAGCCTGCGCAATGGACTGACCGCATCCAGCGCGATCAGCACCAGTGTCGTCAGCGGCTGCAACCACATGCCGATGGTTGAAAAGCCGCAGGAAACCGCGCAGATAATCACCGGCTTCGCGTTGTCGCACTGACTGCTGGCCGGGTGCCACCAGCTGAACTGCTCGGGCCCGACTCAGCGGGAAAGGATAAAAGTGGTGTGAATTGTGGTCGGCAACATGGGAGAATGGGTGGATGAACCTGCAATCGGGCATGGCACTAGGCAAGAAAGTGCAACGATGAAACGAAGCCTCGTGAGTTCGGGTGTGGACGCGATCGCGCGGATGTCCACCACCCGCAGCAACTATTGGACCGAAGTCGTCGTGGATACGACGTTGGGCGCGTGGCTGCTGGTCGAAGGCTGGCGCCATTTCGAAAGTGGCGCGCTGGTTGCCGCGCTCGCCTGCCTGCTCGGCCTGTTTGCATTCAGCTTCCTCGAGTACTTCTTCCACCGCTGGATGTTCCACACCCATGTCCCCCTGTTCGAACAGGGACACCACCTGCATCACGAGCACCCGCTCGGCTATGACTCGCTGCCGTTCTTCCTGCCAGCGGTGGTGTTGCTCGCCCTGAGCGCGCTGCTCGTGCTGTTGATGCCGACCGGCTTCGCCCTGCTGCTGGCCGGCTCGATCACGTTCGGCTACGTCATCTACGGTCTGGCCCATTTCATCATCCACCACGTGCGCTTCAAGCAGCCGTGGTTGCGCCGCTGGGCTGGCGCCCACCACGTGCACCATTATCATCCGGATGCCAATTTCGGGGTCACCACGCCGCTGTGGGACATCCTCCTGCGCACGCGTTACGTGCGCGAGCCGCGCAAGCTCTGAGCTAGCCTTGGTCGTGCGGGGAATGCCGATGCCAGCGGCCTGATTCCAGGCTGCCTCATCGACGCGGAATCAGCCCCTGAGCGGCTGTGAAAGCCGGAGTTTCTCCGCTACGATTTGATGCAGCCGAAACGCGACTGCTGGCACGGGGGACCTGATGACTACCGCGTCTGACCTCAGTTTCCTGTCCGGGGGCGGAGAGATGGGTGCCTGCATGCGCGCTCACGACTGGCGCCACGCCGCCATGGGCGAGGTGGCAGCATGGCCAGACGCGCTGAAGTCCATCGTGTCGATGATGCTGGGATCGCGTTTCCCGATGTTCCTGTTGTGGGGCGATGAGCACGTGTGCCTGTACAACGACGGCTATATCCCCTTGCTCGGCAAGCGTCATCCCGCCGCCCTGGGCCAACCGTTCAAGTCGACGTGGCCGGAAATCTGGCCATCGATCCACCCCTTGATCATGCGTACGTACGCGGGCGAGTCGCTGTATTTCGACAGTCTGCCGTTACGGATCGAACGCAACCAGTTCCAGGAAGACGCCAACTTCACCTTTTCCTATTCGCCGCTGCGCGATGCGGATGGCACGATCAAGGGCGCGTTCTGCTCGTGCATGGAAACCACCGAGCAGTTGCGCACCGAAGCCGCTCTGCGCAGCAGCGAGGCGCGCTGGCGCGGCCTGTTCAACAACATGCAGGAGGGATTCTTTCTGGGACAGGCGCTGCGCGACGCCACCGGACGCATGGTGGATTTTCGCTTCCTGGAAATGAACCCCGGCTTCGAGCAGCAAAGCGGCATCGCGGCCAGCGATATGCTCGGCCGCCCTGCGCGCGAGGCGCTGCCCGGCATCCAGGACGAGCTACTGCAGATCTATGCAGAGGTGGTCGAGACCGGTGAACCGCGGCACTTCGAGGCCTGCATTTCCGTCACTGGCAACCGCTGGTTCGAAGTGCGCGCACGCAAGATGGCGATCGACCGGTTCGCGGTGCTGTTTCTCGACATCACGGCGCGCCGGGACGTCGAAGCGGCGTTGCGCAAGAGCGAGGCGACCTTTCGCGGACTGGCCCAGGCCATGCCCAACCAGGTCTGGACCGCCTCCGCCATCGGCATGCTCGACTGGGTCAACGAACGCACGATGGAGTACTCGGGCGTCGGTTCCGATCAGCTGCTGGGCGATGGCTGGACGCACATGGTGCATCCGGATGATCTGCCTGCAGCCGGCCAGGAATGGACCCACGCAATCCACTCGGGAAGGACCTACCAGACCGAGTTTCGCCTGCGCCGCGCCGACGGCAGCTACCGCTGGCACCTGGCACGGGCCACGCCGATCCATGACGAGAACGGTGGCATCGACCACTGGATTGGCACCAATACGGATATCGAGGACCAGAAGCGCAACGCGCAGGAGTTGTCACGCCTGAACGAGGACCTGGAAAGCCGCGTCGCCGAGCGCAGCGCCCAACTGGAACTGGCCAACAACGCGCTGCGCCAGGCGCAGAAGATGGAAGCGGTCGGCCAGCTCACCAGCGGCATCGCGCACGATTTCAACAACCTCCTGACCGGTGTGATCGGGGGGGTCGACATGCTGCGTACGCGTCTGGCGCAGGGGCGCCATCACGATATCGATCGCTATATCGACGCCGTGACCAGCTCGGCCCGGCGCGCGGCCGCCCTCACCCATCGGCTGCTCGCGTTCTCCCGGCGCCAGCCGCTGAAGCCGGAGGTGGTGGATGTCAACGCGCGGGTGCAGTCGCTGCGCGAGCTGTTGGACCGGACCCTGGGGCCGTCGGTCAAACTCGATATCGTGACCGCTGCCGAATTGTGGCCTACGTCGTGCGATGCCAACCAGTTGGAAAGCACCCTGCTCAACCTCGTCATCAATGCGCGTGATGCCATGCGCGAGGACGGCGTGCTGGGCATCGAGACGGCCAACTACGCGATCACGCCGCAGCAGGCCGCAAGCGAGCCTGGATTGATGCCGGGAGACTACGTCAAGGTGTGCGTAACCGATAATGGCGAAGGCATGCCCAGCGAAGTCGCCAGCAAGGCGTTCGAGCCGTTTTTCACCACCAAGGCGCTGGGCGAGGGCACCGGCTTGGGGTTGTCAATGTCCTACGGTTTTGCCAAGCAGTCGCACGGACATATTCGTATCGAGAGCGAACCTGGCCAGGGCACCCGCGTGATGCTGTACCTGCCGCGTTACACCGGAACCCATTCAGCGCACACTGCCGCTACCACCCGCGACTCAGCTGCTCCGATGTCAGAGAAAACGCATACGGTGCTGGTCGTGGAGGACGAACCGGTGATCCGCGAGTTGATCCTGGAGGTGTTGCAGGGCCGGAACTGCCGTTGCCACCAAGCCGCCGACGGAAATGCCGCGTTGGCGCTGCTGCAATCGCATGCGGACATCGACCTGTTGATCACCGACGTCGGGCTGCCCGGGCTCAACGGTCGCGTGCTGGCCGAGCAGGCCCGGCACATGATTCCGGCGCTGCGCGTGTTGTTCGTGACTGGTTACGCCGAGAATTCCATCTTCGACATGACCGGTACCGACAAACACATGGAGCTGTTGCCCAAACCGTTCGGCGTCGATCAGCTGGTACGCGCCGTCCAGGGACTTCTGACGCCTTGAATACGGCCCGCGCCAAGCCATCGGGCGCAAGCGGCGCACACTCGCCGGAAATGGGCCACGCCTGCGTGTTGCTGGTCGAGGACGATGCCATCGTGGCGATGATCGTCGAACAGATCCTGCTGGACATGGAGTTGCGGGTGCTGGTGGTGTCCACATTGGACTATGCGCTGGTCGAGGTCGAGATCGGCAACTTCGACGCAGCCATCATCGACATGCACCTGCGCGGCGACCATGCCGATCAACTGGCCGACGCGCTGCTGCTGGGCAAGATCCCGTTCATGGTGCTTTCCGGCGCGGACCAATCGGCCTTTCACGCCGCCCACGCGGACGTCCCGGTGCTGCGCAAGCCATTTGACAAGGCCGAACTGGAGCAGTGCGTGCGTGGGCTGTTGAACAGCTGAGCGGCGACGCTGCCAGCCTCAGTCGGCCACGTCGGCAACCAGGCGATCCAACTCGGCCTTGAGGATGGCGCCGTGCTGGCGCAGCCAGTCACGCTGTTCGCGCCAATCAGGAAACAGGTGTTCCACCTGGGTCCAGAAGCGTGGCGAGTGATTGCGTACCTTGAGGTGGCACAGCTCGTGTGCCAGCACGTAGCGCAGCGCCGCCGGGGGCGCCAGCGCGAGCGCCAGGTCCAGATTGATACGATCACGCGTATCCAGGCTGCCCCACAGGCTTTTCATCGGGCGGATCCGCAGCGAGGTGGGCGCCAGACCGAGTTGCGGCACGTAGCTGGCCAGCCAGCGCGATACATCGCGCCGGATCAACGCCTCCAGATGCGAGGCCAGCAGGCCGCGCGCGATCAACAGCGCCCGCGTGTGCGGCCGCGGAATCACCAGGGTCAGACCTTGTGCGTGCGTCTCGATCTTGGGATAAGTTCCTTCCGCCCAGTCCAGCGCCACCTCCTCACCGCGCAGCGGAAAGACGCACGGATAACCCACCCGCAGCGGCGGCAGCGGTTTCACGATCAGATGCAGCTCGTCGAGTTTCTTTTCCAGCCAGTCGGCGTGACTGAGCAGGAACGCGCTGACCTGAGCCGCCCGCGTACCGTGTGGATACGACACGCGGGCGCCGGTCGGGGTCACCGTGAGGCGCAGCCGACGCGCACGGGGGTGTGCGGCTTTCAACACCCGGATGGTGTTGCCGCTGGACATCGCCAGTTCGAGCCAGTCGCCTTCGAGATGTTGCGTCATGATCCGTGCCGTCCAGCCGGGCTGTCGCGCGCGCCAAGCGCCGCGTACCCGGACGAACAGTATGCCGGGAAGATGGCACCCCGGCGCAAAGGTCTTGTGAGATGGTTGGCGGCAGGCGTTGCCGGGCCGGAATCTCAGCCGTCAGTGGGACGCGGCAGGGCGAACCATTCCTCCAGTTTGCCCAGCAACCGCACCAATTCCAGCGTCAGCAGGGCGAAACTGGCATCCATCTCGGCATGCGCGTCCTGCTGGCTGTCGCCGAGCCCGTCCAGCACCACGTCGAGGAACTTCAGCTTGCGGATCACCAGATCCTCGCCCAGCACGAAGTCGATCCGGTCGTCGAAGGTGAGCCCCAGCATGAACACCTGCTTGCCGTTGCGCAGGTGCTCCTTGACCTCCTCCGCATCCAGATCCTGGCGGCGACAGCGGGCGATCGCCCCGGTGGCGGTGGCCGGATCGCGCAACTCGCACTCGTCACCCAGGGTCAGCCCGGCCGGCAGATTGCCGTTGGCCAGCCAGTCGGTCATCAGTACGCGCGGGCCTTCTTCCGGGGCCAGCGGCACTGCCGGGAAGCTGCCCAGCGCTTCGCGCACCTCGGTCAGGG
>JBDTKM010000105.1:0-4209 GCA_039935315.1 Rhodanobacter sp.
ACCTGCGCAGCTCCAATACCGAACCGTTGCTGCGACTCAACGTGGAATCACGCGGCGAGATCGCCTTGATGCAGGAGCGCACGGCCGAGATCAGCGCGCTGATTGCGCAGGCGTGAGCTTGAGATAAGCAACGCTCCGCGCCCACTCGTTCCTGCCACGGGTCACCAGCAGCGCACAGGCTGGCGCCGACCACCAGGGGAACGCGGGTGGTCATGATCATCAGCCATCTGTGATCGATCGGGATGCCCGGCAACCCGACCCGCTTGATCTCGGCGGCGGCACCGCCGACGCGAGGCATGCGCCCGCGGCAGTGACCCGGATTCAGGAAGCCTGAAGATGGGGCAACCAACCAGTCACGCCGCGCTCAATCAGCCGATAGGCGCGATCGAAAGCCTCGCGCCGCTGGCCATACGGATCAGGGATGCTGGCGTTGGCCTGCCATTTGCCAAGCAGGAACACCTTGCCGCCAAATTCCGGCGCCACACGACGCACCTCGGCGACATGGGCCCTTTCCATGACCAGCACAACGTCCGAATCACGCAACATGGTGGGCGTGAGCTGGCGCGCCCGATGACTGCCCCCATCCACGCCGTGCTCGCGCAGCACCTGCGCAGCAGTCGCTTCCATCGGTCGCCCGACCATCGCGGTGAGACCGGCGCTGGCCACCTGCACGCCGTACGGGTGCGAATCAGATTGCTGCAGACGCTCACGCAACAGGAACTCCGCCGTCGGACTACGACAGATATTGCCCAGGCACACCACCAGAACTTGTTTGAACACCGTCTGACAACCTCGCAACCGTGGACTAGCGTTAGATTCGAGCGATCCGTGCCGGCCAAACCTCGCTGCGAGTCGCGCCACCACGCGCGCAACTCGCCAGCGGAACGGATGACTGCAGCCAACATGATGTCTCGACGTGCAACGAACTAGCACGTGCCGCGCAAGAAAGCAGATTTTCCGGCTACCGGCCGGCAAGCGCGACGGACCTCGCCAGATGATGGCCATGTTGACGAATGGGACAGCACACCGCGACGCTCGTTCACTCCGGTGTTTGCCGTTGTCCCAGGCGGCGCGCGCAGGCGAGGCGGCAGGGCCTGGCCCGATCCGCCGGGGCATCAGACGCAGAATCCCGCACACGAACAAACACCTGCGACACGCGGCGTGCGTCAGCGAATGACGCGATTTACCGCGTCGACGACGTGGGCGACGGTAAAACCGAAGTACTCAAATAACTGCGGCGCCGGCGCCGAGGCACCGAAGGTGGTCATGCCGATGACTTCACCGTCCAGGCCCACGTATTTGCGCCAGAAGTCGGCGGTGGCCGCTTCCACCGCCACCCGGGCACGGCACCAACCAGGCAGTACGCCTTCACGGTATTCAAGCGGCTGAGCGTCGAAAACTTCAGTGCATGGCATCGACACGACGCGCACAGCCACGTTTTGCTGGGCCAATGCGCGCGCCGCTTCCATCGCCAACTCCACTTCGGAGCCGGTGGCGATCAGGATCGCCTGGAACTTCGTGTCCAGCGGGTCGGACAGCACGTAGCCACCACGCAGGATGTCGGCAACTTGCTGCTCGCTGCGTTGCTGGTGCTTCAGCGTCTGACGCGAGAACACCAGGCACGAGGGCGCGCCGGTTCGCTCGATGGCAGCCTTCCACGAGGCGGCCGATTCGACCGCGTCGCAGGGGCGCCACAACTGGTTGTTGGGGATGTAGCGCAGGCTGGCCATGTGCTCGACCGGCTGATGCGTGGGGCCGTCTTCGCCCAGACCGATCGAGTCGTGGGTGTAGACGTGGATCGCATGGGCCGGGATCAGCGCACCCATGCGCACGGCGTTGCGGGCGTAATCGGAGAACACCAGGAAGGTGGCGTCGTAGGGGATGAAACCCCCATGCAGGGCCAGACCGTTGGCTATGGCGCTCATGCCGAATTCGCGCACGCCGTAGTTGACGTAGTTGCCGCGCCCGCCCGCGCTGTTGCCGGTGGCGGCGTCGAGGCTGCCTTTCCACCGGGTGAGGTTGGAGCCAGCCAGATCGGCCGAGCCGCCGATCAGTTCCGGCAACAGCGGGCCGAACGCATCGAGAGACATTTGCGAGGCCTTGCGCGAGGCGACGTCCGGGCCTTCGGCCTGCAGTTTGGCGATATAGGCCTGCGATTTCTCCGCCCAGTCCGGTGGCAGTTCGCCGGCGAGGCGGCGATTGAATTCTGCGGCCAGTGCCGGGTGGGCGCTGGCGTACCTGGCGAACGCTTCGTTCCAGTCCTGCTCGGCTTGTTGGCCGGCGCGCTTGTGATCCCAGCCGGCGCGGATGTCGGCGGGAATCTCGAATGGTGCGCGCGTCCAGCCCAGTTGCGCGCGAGCGGCAGCAATCTCGTCCTTGCCCAGCGCGGCGCCGTGGCTTGTTTCCTTGCCTTGCTTGTTCGGCGCGCCGAAACCGATGATCGTCTTGCAACAGATCAAGGTCGGCTTGTCGCGTTGCACGGTGGCCTTGGCCAGCGCGTGCTTGATGGCCTCGGCATCGTGGCCGTCGACGCTGCGGATGACGTTCCAGCCGTAGGCTTCGAAGCGCGCTGGCGTGTCGTCGGTGAACCAGCCGCGCACTTCGCCGTCAATCGAGATGCCGTTGTCGTCGTAGATCGCCACCAGCTTGCCGAGCTGCCAGGTACCGGCGAGCGAGGCCACTTCGTGCGAGATGCCTTCCATCAGGCAGCCGTCGCCGAGAAAGACATAGGTATGGTGGTCGACCACCTCGTGGCCGGGTCGATTGAAACGCGCGGCCAGGATCTTCTCCGCCAGCGCGAAACCCACGGCATTGGCCAGACCCTGACCGAGCGGACCCGTGGTGGTCTCCACACCGGGCGTTTCGCTGGCTTCCGGGTGGCCCGCGGTTTTCGAATGCAGCTGACGGAAGCGCTTGAGTTGCGCCATCGGCAGGTCGAAGCCGGTCAGCTGCAGCAACGCGTACTGCAGCATCGAGCCATGGCCATTGGACAGTACAAAGCGGTCGCGATTGGCCCACTTCGGGTTGACCGGATTGAACTTGAGAAAATCGTTCCAGAGCACTTCGGCGATATCGGCCATGCCCATCGGCATGCCCGGATGACCTGACTCGGCGGCCTCCACGGCGTCCATGGCAAGGGCTCGCACGGCATTGGCGAGTTCGCGGCGGGTGGTCATGAGGAGGTCTCCAGGCGGACGGCGGCGAAAGGCAGGCATTGTCGCCGATCAATGGGGAACCTGTCGCCCGCGTGTCACGCAGACCGCGTCGATGCAGCTCAATCCGCCGGCTGTACATTAACCCGTGCTTAATTGTGAACTGACCAGTTTTGAAAACCTTCATGTTCAGCCGGCTCTAATGCTCAAGCACCGCCTTGAGCAGGTGCGCCATCGGCGTCCAACCGAACCCCCGGAACGCCGATGGACCCAGAAAATCAGGAGTACCCCGATGAAAAAGACTTTGTTGTCCCTTGCTTTTCTCTCCGCCGGTCTGGCGTTCGTTCCTGCGGCTTTCGCGCAAAACGCACAACCCGCCAGCGGCAACTATCAGTCCAGCCAGCCGATCGGTAGCGGCAACTGGCTGATCGACCTCAGCGTTGGCCGCACCGACGGCTACAGCAAAAACAGCGACTTCGGCAGTGGTTTTGGCAGTGGCTCAGGCAGCCTCTTCAATAACAAGAACGGGCGCCGCACCGGCTACAGCGCGCTTGCCGGTTACCGCTGGAAGGTCGGTCCGGACCTGGGTCTGGGGCTGGAGGCGGGTTACGCCGATCTGGGCAATTACAAGCTCAGCAACCTGGGCAAGAGCGGATCGGTCAACCAGACCAGCACGCAAAACGCGCTGCATGGGTGGGTGCTCGGTGGCAACGGTCGCATCAACCTGCTGCCGGGTTGGTATATCGGTGCCCACGCCGGCTACTTCCATGCCAACAACAATGGTGGCGCGTACAACGACACCGTGAACCAGGCACTCTTCCACGGCGGCAACAGCGGCGGCTACTACGCGGGCATCGGTACCGGTTGGGATATCAATGAGCACTTCGGAGTGGGTGTGAAGTACGACTACTTCCACGCGTCCGCTGGCAACGTTCACGACGTACCCACCAACACGGACTTCAGTGTGCGTCGCTCGACCGGCATCGTGTCGCTGACTGGCGAATATCGCTACTGAGCATCGTCTTTGCCACGCAGCACCATCAACGACGCGGGCGCC
>JBDTKM010000106.1:0-4736 GCA_039935315.1 Rhodanobacter sp.
TGCTGGTGCAAGGCCTGTTCGAGCTGGTCGAGCGCTGGCTGACGCCGCGCGGGCTGCGCTTGGAAGCGCGGCAGTGAGCTACTCCAGTTCAGCGTAACCCGTATACGCACCCTGATGCGGCGCTTTCGCGCCCCCTTCCGCTGACGATAGAGGGACCGATTTCACCAGGAAGGTGCCAAGCCGAGACTTCGAGTACGCCGCCACTTACTCGTCGTCGGAAAAATCCGGCAGCTCCGGCAAGTTGGCCAGCTCGGCGAGCATGTCGATCACTTCCGGCACTGGCTCGCTTGCCAGCGGCCAGCACCCGATCACCTCGTGCTGATACTGGTCGAAGAAGCTGCGCAGCAGCACGAACTCACGTGCATGCCACTGGATCGGCGCGATCGACTCGCCAATCGCATCGATCGCCGGGCCGAACTGCAGCGCGACGTGTGGGTGGTAGCTCGAAACTCCGCCAACGTGCAGACCGACCCGGCGTTGCGCCTCGGCAATCGCCTTGCGCAAGATCAAAGCCGCGTGGGTGGTGACCTGATCGGCGCACAGCACAAACGGAAACTGTCCGTCCTTGCCAATGCAGCGCATCGCCGTGTCGAGGGTGGCCACAAAGCCGGTGGCACGCACCGCCGAGCCGGCCGCCAGCAAAGCCTGCTCCAACGGACCCCGAAGCAGGTCGGGCCGCCCCATCGGACACAACGAAAGATGCAGGCTTTCCACCGGCGCGGACACGCCACTGACCCGCTGCGCCTTGCGAAAACGCGCTGCCGCTTCGGCGATCGCAGATCGTGCCTGATCATCCGGCCGCAACGCAAAGAAGTAGTCGATGCCGGCGGACAGTTCAACGGGGGTCGACGGGGTCGACATGGCCTGTGCCTCCACAGCAACCGCATTGACGAACGGTTGACTGGGGCAACGATACTCTGTCCACGCGAGCGGCGATCGTGACGGCCGTCGCCTGACGCGATGGGCGGCAGCGCGCCACCTGCAATGGAAAAGGAGCCAGCTCGGTACCATCCGCGTGCCCTCCACCGCGCCGCCGGCCGCCCAGGCAATATCAGGTTGGCCCTCCAGAACCGGGCGGATGGCATCGACACCGTGCTTCGCGCGAGCCGCCGCCCGCTGGACCCGGCGGCGGACTGGCAACCTCCCCGTTCAACGCCTGCATCGACCGCGGAGGGCCTGCACTGGCCCGGCTGGACCCGGCGATGTCACCAGCGCCGCCACGAGACTCCCGCCGCACACACGGATTTCTTTGGTATCGCGTCGGTCGACCGCCGCGATCAAGGGACGGCTCGGGGTCGTGGATAAGGTCAGACGCAAGAACTTCGGCGAGACAAGCTGACCTTGGATGGCACGGCCACCGTGACAGGCGTCGAAAACGTCATCAACCCGCTGCGCGCAATGACTTCCCCGCTTTCAGCGCAACTGGCTGTCCTTGCTGCCGCGACGGTTGTACAGGGCGGCACTGCGGCCCTCGGCGTCAGCGGCTTCCTGACAAGCGACGCACAGGCGTACCCCAGGTACGGCTTTGCGCCGCGCGGCGGGAATCGGTGCATCGCACTCTTCGCAATGAGTCAGCCCGGGGCCACGACGCAACTGCTGACGTGCACGCTGCACACCGTCGTTGACCGTCGCGTCAATCTGATCCTGTACAGCACCGTCGCCAGCCCATCCGGTTGCCATGGGAAACCTCCACCACCGCCAATACCTGTAACGATACCCGCGCTGCCGGCCCATGCCCAGTCGATGACATGCGCTCGTGCGGCCGGTTGTTCACCGTGATCGGCTCGGTCATTGGCTTGAGTTGGCTGCCCGGTGCATGGCTCGTCGTGCTGATCGCCATGCGCAAGCAACGGCCACCACAGGCGCGACCGTTCCGTCTGCTGGCGAGCAAGCCGATCGCCATACCCGGTTTCCGGTCCTCGAACCCGATCGTGCCGGGATACCACCTGGAAGCTGCCGAGTGCCGCGGTGATCGGCTATCTGACCCTGCTGGTGCAGGAGCTGCGCCATCCGCCGCGCACGCCGCGGCCAGGGTTTCGCTGAGGCATAAGGACGCCAGTCTGGTTGTGCGCTCTGGTCGCATTCCGCTGACTGGGTGAACACCCCGCGCCACCCGCGGGTGCGGGCAATCTGGGGGCGCTCGGCTTCGGCTGGGCGATCCGCGTGCTGGCGGTGTTCTCGGCACGGATCCTGCGGATGGCCAGCGCACTGCTCCTGCCGCCGGAACGGGTGGAACACTATCTCGCCAATCCGGCGAGCGACACGCTGGCCGAACCGCAGATCGACCTTCGCCAGCCACTCCCCAGCGACTGAAAAACCGCGCCAACTGAAAGTGCCTGCGCGTTTGTGCCGTCACAACCCGCTGCCCTGCGTCAATTCGCGGCAGCTCCCGCCATCGCTTGGTGCCAGAATGGAATCCTGATCTCTGCCCGGAGTCGTGCCGTGTCCGCGAACCCCAGCCAGGCCGCGCCCCTGCCCAGCGACGAAAGCGTGGCCAAGCAGCTGTTCCTTGGCAACATCCTGGAACAGAACCTGTTTCCGTACCCGGAAATCCTTGGGCGCGACCAGGAAATGCTGGGGGCGATGACCGATGCGATCGATCAGTTCCTCGGCGCCAAGAGCGCCGAACTGAAACAGTACGATCGCGACGCCGAGCAGCCGGCCGGGTTCATCCAGTCGCTGCGCGACCTGGGCCTGTTCGGGCTGATCATTCCCGAGGAGTTCGGTGGGCTGGAACTGTCCAACGGCGCCTATGCCCGCGTGCTGGCCCAGACCAGCAGCCATGACAGTTCGGTCTCGCTGACCATCGGCGCGCACAGCTCGATCGGCATGAAGGGCCTGCTGCTGTTCGGCACCCGCGAGCAGCGCCGGCGCTATCTGCCCAAACTGGCCACCGGCGAGATGATCGCCGCATTCTGTCTCACCGAGTCCGGCGCCGGCTCCGACGCGGCGTCGATCCGCACCCGGGCCGTACACAACGACGATGACAGCTGGACCCTCTCCGGCGAGAAGATCTGGATCACCAACGGTGGCATCGCCGATCTCTACACCGTGTTTGCACGCACCGACACCGCCGAAGGCAAGATCACGGCCTTCCTCGTCGAAGCTGCCTGGCCGGGCGTCAGTCACGGGCCGCACGAAGACAAGATGGGCATTCGCGCCTCATCCACCACCACCGTGGCGTTCGCCGATGTGCGGGTGCCGCCGCAAAACGTGCTGGGCCCGGTCGGCAAGGGCTTCAAGGTGGCGATGAGCATCTTGAACAGCGGTCGCACGGGCCTGGGCGGTGGCGCCGTGGGCGGCATGCGGTCACTGATTCGTCTGGCTTGCGCGCAGGCCAAGGAACGCAAGCAGTTCGGTCAACCCATCGCCGACTTCGGACTGGTGCGCGAGAAGATCGCCCAGATGACGATCGACTGTTTCGCCGCCGAAAGCGCGGTGTGGATGGTTGCCCACCTGATCGATGCCGGCGGCAGCGACTATTCGGTCGAGGCGGCGATGAGCAAGGTGTTCGCCAGCGAAGCAGTGCAGCGCGCATCGTACGAGGCATTGCAGATCGCCGGCGGCAACGGTTTCATGCGCGATTTCCCGTACGAGCAGATCACCCGCGATACTCGCATCCTGTCGATCTTCGAAGGCACCAACGAGATCCTGCACCTGTACATCGCGCTGTCCGGCCTGAAGGGTGTGGGCACCGGTCTGAGCGAACTGAAATCCGCCGTGGGCGAGATCTTCAACGACCCGATCAAGGGCTTCGGCGTGCTCGGCAGCTACACCGGCCGGCGCGTGCGCGAGGCGACTGGCTACGGCATCGACCGCATCGCGTACGACCTGTCCCCACGCCTGCGCAAGGTGGCCGGCATGTACGAGAAATACACGGTGGAACTGTCCAGGTCTTGCGACCAGCTGTTGCGCCGCTACGGCAAGCAAGCCACCGACATGCAACAGGCGCAGAAGCGCCTTGCCGATGTCGCCATCGATTTGTTCGTGGGCTTGTGCGTGCTGTCGCGCGCCGACAGCCTCGAGCAGAAAGCACATCCCGCCGCCGCCGAGGCGATCAGCATGGCGGAAGTATTCGCCAGGCAGGCGCGCCGGCGCATGGCACGCAATGTGCGCGCACTGGATCGCAACGAGGATGCCGCCATCGAGCAGTTGGCCGGCGCCGTGCTCGCGCATGACGGCTACATGTGGGACGTCATCTAGCGGCGTGAGTGGTAGCAACCGAGCGAGCGAGGCAACCCGGATTTGAGTCAGGTTTCTCGATCATTTGAGGCGAATAGCCGTAGCCATTTGTTCCGTCTCGTGTGATTCGTCACGCTGGCAAGCACGCCCACGATGCAGCGACACGCAAGGTTGCGCACTCCGCCAACCTGCTGCGGTAATCGTCGTCCGGCGCGATGCTGATCATCTTCCAGGGCGTCAGCTACGGGAAGCTGATGTGAGGACGCGTCGACGGCATGCATGCAGATCGCGACGATGCTTCGATCTGGCCGCGGCCGATCGCCGCGGCTGCCGCGAGGCTGGCTTGGTTCAACTCAGCGCAGGGACAGGCTATTCATCAACCGGATCGCTGCCCCCGCAGCAGCCGCAGTGGCGCCGGTACGCTCGAACCATCGGCGGTGAGGCCGGACATCACCATCCGCTTGAATGGCCCCAGCCGCGCGCCAGCACCCAACGCCAGCTTGCGCACGACACGCGCCGGGCGGCGATCGTCGGTATACAGGCCAGCCAGCATC
>JBDTKM010000107.1:0-19636 GCA_039935315.1 Rhodanobacter sp.
AACCCCAGTCTGCGGAACAGCTTGGACATCAGCCAGGCCGGACCGATCAGCAGGTAGGAAAGATCGGTGAGAAAGCTGGGCTTGCGTCCTTCGTACTGGTGCCCGGTGAACTGGCCGATCCACGCCACCACGAACACGCCGAGCGCCCAGTAGCACAACGATGCGGCGCCAAGTTGCCAGTACAGGTAGTTGGTGAACAGAGCCAGGATGACGAACACGATCAGCAGGCCGCTCGCCAGTCGGTGCGAGCGCTGCCAGTACCAGTAGAACGCCAACACCATCACCAGCACCGCCCACGAGCCGGGGCGCAACACCGTGAACGGCACCGGGATCGCCCACAGCAACGCGATCACCGACCACACGATCGGTGGCACGCAGAACCAGTGGAACACCTGGTTGGTCGGGTTGCGGTGATCGGCGCTGTAGCTGTTGATCCAGTCCTGCATGCTGCGCATGGCGAAACCCCCTCGGGCGGTTCAGTCGAGCCGGATGCCGGCCAGCCGCTGCAGCGCCTCGGCGTACTTGGCCGCCGTGCGTGCAATCACTTCGTCAGGAATTACCGGGCCGGGCGCGGTCTTGTTCCAGTCCTGGGTCTCCAGCCAGTCGCGCACGAACTGCTTGTCGTAGCTGGGTGGGCTGATCCCGGTGTGGTACTCCTCGGCAGGCCAGAAGCGCGAGGAATCCGGGGTCAGCATCTCGTCCATCACGTACAGCTTGCCGCTGGCATCCGTGCCGAACTCGAACTTGGTGTCGGCAATGATGATGCCGCGCTCGGCCGCATACGCCGCGGCCCACTGATAAATCGCCAGGGTGGCGTCGCGCACCTGGTTGGCCAGTTCGCTGCCGACCGCCTCGATGACGGCAGCGAAGCTGACATTCTGGTCGTGAGCGCCGACGGCCGCCTTGGTCGAGGGCGTGAAGATCGGCGCGGGCAATTGCTGCGCCTGCTGCAGGCCGGCGGGCAGGGTGATGCCACACAGCGAGCCGGTCGCCTGGTAATCCTTCCAGCCGGAACCGATCAGGTAACCGCGGGCAATCGCCTCCACCGGTACCGGCTTGAGCCGCCGCGTTACCACCGCGCGCTTTTCGTACAGCTGCAGGTCGGTGCCGGCTGGCAGCACGTCGGCCAAGGGCACGTCGAGCAAATGATTGGGGATCAGATGGGCCGTCTTGCCAAACCAGAAGTTGGAGATCTGGGTCAGCATCTCGCCCTTGCCGGGGATCGGGTTCGGCATCACCACGTCGAACGCGGACAGACGGTCGCTGGCGACCATCAGCAATCGATCGTCGGACAATGCGTAGACATCGCGCACCTTGCCCCGGTGGATCAGCTCGAGGCCGGGCAGGTTCGATTGCGGCAGGACGGTGGGCACGGTAGCGGATTCCACGGGGCGGGGAACGCCCATTCTAGCGACTCCGGTCGCAACACCGAAAATCTGCTGCCGGAGATTTCGGGGGCGCTGCTAGAATTGGCGACCTTGAACCTCATGTGGTGTCGATGCGCATACTCCTGACCGCGGCGTTCTGCATGGCCGCTTCGTCCAGTTTTGCCCAAACCCCGGCTCTCGCCGCGCCGAGCCGGCTGGGTCTGTGTGCGGCCTGCCATGGCGAAACCGGGCACGCGCAGATGCCGGGTGTGCCGAATCTGGCTGGGCAGCGGTTGGACTATCTGCGCGATGCGCTGAAGCAGTACCGCGACGGCCGTCGCAAGGTGCCGGTGATGCGTGCCGCCATCGGTCCGCTCAGCGACGTCGAGCTTGATCTGCTGGCACGCTGGTATAGCGCCCAGTCAGCGCTGCCGCCGGTGCGTCCGTGAGTTTCACCTACACGATCTGGTTCGGCATTTTCGGGCTGCTGATCGGGCACGCGCCCGGCGCCGTGGTCGGTGCGGTGATCGGCTTCATCTTCGACAACCTGCGCCACAGCCAGCGCCAGCAGGCCACCCCCGAGGCTGGCGGTTTCGTCGGCCCGCTGTTCACCCTGCTTGGCGCGGTAGCCAAGGCCGATGGCCGCGTGTCGGAGGCCGAAATCGCGGTGGCCGAGCGGTTGATGACCCGCATGGGCCTCGCGGCCGAACAGCGCAAGCAGGCGGTGGCCAGCTTCAACGTCGGCAAACAGCCGGAATTTGATGTCACCCACACGATTGCCGAGCTACGCAACTGGGTGGGCATGCGTCGCGACCACGCGTTCCCGGTACTCGACGTGGTGATCGAGACAGTGCTGGCCGAGGGCAACCCCGGCGCCGAGAAGATGTCGATCCTGCGTCAGCTCGCTTTTGCGTTGCGGATCAGCGACATGGAGCTGATGGCGCTGATGGCGATGAAGGGCTACGCGTGGCAATCCGGCACGGGTCAACATAGCCACCGTCACACCTGGAATACCGGCACCGGCTATGTGCCGCCACAACGCACGCCGCAAGGGCCGGACCCGTATGCGGTGCTGGGCATCGACCGCAACGCTGACGAGCGCGCGATCAAGCGCGCCTACCGCAAGCTGATTTCCGAACACCATCCCGACCGCCTCGGTGACTTGCCTGAAGACATGCGTCGACAGGCCGAGTCGCGCGCCAGCGAGATCAATGCCGCGTACGACCGCATCAAGGAAGCCCGCGGAATCAAGTAGGAGTCCGCTCGCGGGCGACGCTCCGGGTCGGGATTCGGGATACGGGATGGGCAAAATCCAAATCAAAGGCAACGCCCGTGAGCAGGCTCCTACAATAGGCGCCCGACATCTTCGATCTGGCCGGTAATCCGTCATGCCCAAACAAGCGCCCATCCTCGCCCCGTCCATCCTCGCCGCGGATTTCGCGCGGCTGGGCGACGACACTGCCGCGGCACTGGCTGCGGGTGCCGATTGGGTGCACTTCGACGTGATGGACAATCATTACGTGCCCAATCTCACGATTGGCCCGATGGTGCTGAAGGCGCTGCGCGGTTACGGCATCGCTGCCCCGATCGACGTGCATCTGATGGTCAAGCCGGTGGACCGGATCGTGCCTGATTTCGCCAAGGCCGGCGCCAGTCTGATCAGCTTTCATCCCGAAGCCAGCGAACATATCGATCGCACGCTGGGACTGATCAAGGAATCCGGTTGTCAGGCCGGGTTGGTATTCAATCCGGCCACGCCGCTGGACTACCTCGACTACGTGATGGACAAGCTGGACATGATCCTGATCATGTCGGTGAATCCCGGATTCGGTGGCCAGCAGTTCATTCCCGGGACGTTGGAAAAGCTGCGCCAGGCAAGCGCGCGGATCGAGGCCAGCGGCCGGGCGATCCGGCTGGAAGTGGATGGTGGCGTCACCGCAGAGAACATCGGGGCGATTGCGGCGGCCGGGGCCGACACCTTTGTCGCTGGCTCGGCGATCTTCCACGCTGCTGACTATCACGCCGAGATCGCTGCCATGCGCAAGGCCATCGGCTGATCCGTCCGGCGCGCATGGCTCGTGCCGAAAAAGACCCGGCGCAACTGCACCGGGTCAAACGTCGTCGGAGACGTGAGAGGGAACACCATCGATTGGCGCGTGCCGATGCGAGTGTCCCGGAGGGGTACGGCAACCTTCGCATCGGCACGTTCCACGGCAAAGAGGAACGCTCGCCAATCCCAAAGTCTGACCGAGTGCTGCGGCATTGGTTCCCGCGGTCGCGGATGATCTGCTGTTGATTGCGTTCAGGTTCGTGCGGCACGCTTGCACCACATGGCGCAGCGGCCCAGCCGGCACCAGACACTCTGTTCCAGGACAAGCGGTTCTGGAGCTCGCGTAGAGCCTGCCGGCGGTCGATGATGCGGCTGCCGTGACCTGGCAGTCGCTGCCTCCCCGCAGGCCGTCCAGATCCCGCCGGTCGCCCGGCCACAACATCGGCAGAAAGCGAAACTGGGCGTTGCGATGGGCGCCGATCACGCTGAGTCCGTGCATGCCTGGCACGGCGCTGCCGGGTGGCCAGCCGGGCCCGAATGCAGGCGTGTGGCCGCTGTCGTCATCGAACACGATCAGATCCTGGTGCAGTCGCGGCACGCTGAGCCCGATGATCGGCGTCATGTCGGCCCGCGACCACGGGCGCCGGGCGTCGCGTCCCTGATCGGAGCGCACCCATGCGTGCGCCAGCAAGCTGCGCCAGCGCCGCCCTGGCGTGCGTCCAGACGCCGTCCAGGCCCAGCCCGGCGGCCAGCATCAGTGCACCAAACATCAACCAGCGGCCAAGCTGTCGCCGTTTCAGCGGGGCGACCTCAGCATTCCCCATGCCAGCGCGGTAGCGGTGATCTCCTTGACCAGCGCGGCCGACTCGCCGCCGCGTGCGCGCTGATCCGTCAGATTGGCAATGCGTGAGTCGGCTCATAGCCGGTCCGAGCCCCGGGGCGGCAGTGGCAGCAGATAATCGCCTTCCGGCCAGTCCTTGCCGGTGTCGCGGAATCGCTGGCGCAGCGCAACCGCGGCGACCAGCCCGCTCACGCGATAGACGACGTCAGGGTCGAGGCTGACCGCGCCTTGCGTCGGGCCTGTTCGGTCATGCGGGGGCAGTTCGCCACTGCCGGGCACGGTGGCGTGCGCAGCGACGCCGAGCAGCAATCCGCCACGCACCAGCAGGCGGCGCAGCATGGGCCGGAATCGTGGTGATGCATGCATGGTCATGGCCTCGTTTGAATGCCGCTGGCACGACGCCATTGCCGCATGTGCCGCGGTCGGAGCGGCGTCGGTTTGGCGGCGTCATGCGGCCGATTCGTGGCGGATGGCGGGCGCTTTCGACGGTGCCGACGGTGACCAAAAAAACCCCTCGCAAGCGAGGGGGAAGGAACCACCGGGTCGGACGGAACGGGGGTTTACCACGGCTGCCAGTCCGGATCGGAGTCCTGCTGCTCCGAGCCCGACGCGATTCCTTTCGCGCCTGGCGCGCGGGCGCCTTCCACGGCAAGCCGGTTGAAGCCGGATGGATCAGCGTAGCGACCGATCATGACAACCTCTTCAGTGGATACTGGCCAACAAGCCCAGCAGCAGGGCGCCGAGCGCCAGGCCAATGCGCAGCGGCTCGAAGCCGCGTAGTTCGGCGTTCGGATCCTGTGCGGTGGATTCGGTTTTCATCGGTGTGCTCCAGTGGGGGTCTCTGGCTGTCATCACACCGCGTGGCGCGGCGCAGGGGACGGCGCAATGGGGCCGATTTGCCGCTGGTTTGTGGCGAAAAGCTGATGGTGCCGCCGGACGCCTTGCGCCGGCGCGGCGCGCATAGCACGCTGCAACCATCTTTCCAGGAGTACGCCATGGGCCGCAGCATTGCCATCGTCGAAGACGAGCCGTTGATCCGCGCCAACTACGTCGAGGCGCTGAACCGATTCGGCTACGACGCGCGTGGTTACGGTTCGCGCCAGCAGGCGTCCAGCGCGTTCGCGATGAAACTACCCGAGCTGGTGATCATCGACATCGGCCTGGGTGACGAGCCCGAAGGCGGCTTCGACCTGTGCCGTGAGTTGCGCGCGAAGTCGGCCACCCTGCCGTTGATTTTCCTCACGGCGCGCGATTCGGATTTCGACGTGATCTCCGGCCTGCGCCTGGGCGCCGACGATTACCTCAGCAAGGACACCAGCCTGCACCAGTTGGCCGCGCGCATCGCCGCGTTGTTCCGCCGGATCGAGTCGTTGAAGGCGCCCGCCTCCAGCGAAACGGTGCTCGAGCACGGCCCGCTGAAGCTGGAAGCCGAACGCATGCGGATCACCTGGGACGGCAAGGAGGTGCCACTCACCGTCACCGAATTCTGGATGGTGCACACGCTGATCCGCTTTCCCGGCCACGTGAAGAATCGCGACCAGCTGATGCGCGAGGCGGAACTCGTGGTCGACGATGCCACCATCACCTCGCACATCAAGCGGATCCGCAAGAAGTTTATCGCAGTGGCGCCGGAGTTCGATGCGATCGAGACTGTGCACGGCGTGGGCTATCGGTGGAAACCATGATCGTGCGCACGATGTGGTTCGTGGCACTGCTTGCCGTCGCGGCACTGGCGCAGGCGTCACCGCCAGACAACGTGCTGGCGCACGGCGCCCGCGACGGCGGTGCGCCGGCGTGGGCGATTGCGGTGGATACACCGGCCGGCTGGACTCGTGACTGCTGTACCTACGCGCAAGCTATCGGCGTGAACGCCGTACTTTATCAAGGCGAGTGGACGGGCAAGCCGGAGCGAGTGATGGTGCTCAACGTATGGCCGAGCAAGCTGCCTAACTTGGCCGCCGAACTCAAGGCAGATCGCAAACGCTATCTTGAAACCGATCCGCGGGGCAACGCCTCAAGCTTTGCCGTGCACCATCCGGACATGCCGTGCGAGGCCAGCGTTTACGAGGGTAGCGACCACATCGACGACGTGCTGGTGTTCTGCGATCCGGGCAAGGCCAGTGGCATCCGGCTGAGCTGGTCGATGAGTTTCAACGACAACGACCCGATGCGGCGTGCATTGCTGGATGCGTTCATGCAGGTGGTGGTGGCATCGCGCTACCAACGCTATGAGGCGCCACCCGCGCGTGCCGGCTGATCCTTCTCCGGTGATCACATGACCCTGCGTCGAAAGCTGCTGCTGGTGGCGCTGTGCACGCTGGCGCTGCCGATTGCAGGCTGGTTCAACGTGCGGCAAATGGAGGCTTTGCTGCGCAACGGTCAGGCGCAAGCGCTGCAGGCGTCGGCGCAAGTGGTCGCGCGCAGCCTGGTGGTGACCCATGCGTTGCCGCCAGCAGAGGGTCCGAGCTGGTACGTGGAGCAGGCGCCGGGCCCGATCACGGTGGATGGTTATGGCGACGACTGGGCGTCACTGACGCCATGGAGTCAGCGATTTCCGCGCCGCGGCAAACTGCTGCTGGCCGAGGATGCTGACGGTCTGTATCTGTATGCGCGGGTGGCTGACGCGCGCCGCACGCGCGCCGATACGGCCGATGCCAACGCGCTACTCGCCGATCATGTGATCCTCACCCTCGGCAACGCCAACGGCCAGCGGCGCTATCTGCTGGCCAGCGCGGCGCCGGGACCGTTGACGGCGTTGCCGCTCGATCCGGCCGTCGTCGGTCTGCCGGATCAGCTCGGCGCCAGCTGGCAGGAAGACGGCAGCGGTTACCAGCTCGAGCTGCGCTTGCCGCCCGATATGGGTTTGCGCATGCTCGGCGCAGGTGCCTACGACGCCAGTGCCGGTGGCGACCGGCTGGCGTCGGAGACGCGCCCGCTGCGACGCTACTCCGTTGCGCTGTCGCGTGAACTGGGCCAAGTCGTGCCCGATCGGGTCCAGGCACGCGTGTTGTCGCCTTCGGGTTGGCTGCTGGCACGCAGTGGCAAGCTCGATCGCGCGGTCGGTGCGGGCGGCCAGCCGGGCTGGTTCGCCGCGCTGGTGTATCGCTCGCTGCTGGCCACCCGGCTGGAAGACGCCAACCTGTGGTCGCAAGACGTGCCGCGACTGAACACGGCGGAAGTCGAGCAGGCGCGCGCCGGCAAGGCGGTCAGCGTATGGCGCCAGGGCGAGGAGCGCGGCAGCGTGGTGTTGGCGGTCACGGTGCCGATCGAACAGGCGGGCAAGGTCGAGGGCCTGTTGTTGCTGGAGCAGGCCAGCCGCAGCGTGTCGTTGCTGGCCAATCGAGCCCTGTTCGGGCTGCTGTTGACCAGTTTCGGCGTGCTGCTGGTGGCCGGTGCCATCCTGCTGTTATTCGCCACCCGGCTCAGCCTGCGCCTGGCGCGACTGCGCAATGCGGCCGAACGGGCCCAGCTGAACGATGGACGCCTGGATGGCCAACTTGGCTCCGGTCGGTTTCCGATGACCGATGCGCCCGACGAGATTGGCGACCTGGCGCGCAGCTTTGAAAAGCTGTTCGTGGCGGTCAGCGGCTATACCGATTATCTGCGCACCCTGGCGTCCAAACTGTCGCACGAACTCAATACGCCACTGGCGATCGTGAAGTCCTCGCTGGACAACCTGGAGCATGCCTTGCAGGAGCGCGCCGCGCTTCCGGACCAGGCATTGCCGTATCTGGAGCGTGCTCGTGACGGCGTGGCGCGGCTGAGCGCGCTGGTACGCGCGATGAGCGAATCGAGCCGGATGGAGCGTTCGATCGAGGCGGCCGAGCCCGAGGATGTCGACCTGCGTGACGTGGTGCGCGGTTGTGCCGACGGCTATCGGCCGCTGATCGGCACGCGCCGGCTCGACTGCGAGCTGCCGCCCGCACCGCTGCCGTTGCACGGCGCACCGGAGTTGATCGCGCAGGCGCTGGACAAGCTGCTGGACAACGCCCTGTCATTCACCCCCGAGCATGGCTGGCTGCGCCTGAGTCTGTGCCAGGTGGACGGCGGCGCGGGAATCGAGTTGGCCAACCAGGGCCCATTGCTGCCCGATGCCATGCAAGGCCGGCTGTTCGACTCGCTGGTCAGCTTGCGCGACAAATCGACGCCCGGTGATGCACCCCATCTGGGTCTGGGTCTCTACGTGGCGCGGCTGGTGGCCGAACGTCACGGTGGCAGCATCAGCGCGCGCAACCTGGATGATGGCAGCGGCGTAGCGTTCCGCCTCACCTTGCGCGGCATGCCGCGCCAGCGGCTGGGAGGCTGAGCCGAGCGGCAGGGCATCGGTCGGCGCCGCAGCCACCACGTGCCAGGTGCTGACCTGCTCAAGAATTCCCGCCAGCAGCCGACAACGGCTCAAGATGTCGATCACATGGAGTATTGGTCATGCATGCCGCAGATCTCAGCAGACAACCCTATCGACGACCACCCATGAGTCGCGCTACTGACCCGCAGCGCATGAACTGGCTGTGGCGATTGGTTTGCGAAGTGGCCGATATACGCCCTGCGGAAGTCGTCGAGGCGCTGCATGTCACGCACGTCCCGATTGATCTTGGGCGCGCCCGCAGCTGGGTTGCCGGCGATGACGAGGAAGGCTTCTTGTCGCTTTCGATTGCCGAGCTTGAGCGCAATCTACGCGCCTTGGTGCTGTTGCGCGAGGACAATCCTGAAAGTCGCGGGGTGGTCGTTATCGAGCATGGCCAGCTGGCGCTCGAGTCGACCATGCTCGACACCGATCCCGGAGCTGCCGGCATGGTGAATGGGCTGCTGAGGATTTCGGAGGACGGTGCCGAAGAGGCCGGCGAGGATGCCGATTTTGCAGCACCGGGTGAGGTCTGACCGTGGCGCGCGCACCGGCTATGCCAATGGACGCGATCCGTTCTTGGGGCACATGCCCCGAGGTGATTGCGGCGCTTCGCGCGCAATAGTGACTGACAAGGGGCGGCCGTCGTACCCGGTGCCACGCCACGGGGCGTGCCGCTTGATGGCCGCGTCAGTGGCCCGGCGTTGCCGGCACGCCGGTCGAAGACGCTGCGGCAGGCGCCGGGCGCGCCAAAACGGCCGTGCCTGCGTTTGCCGGTAGCGTACGGGAGGGCGATGTCGCCGCGGCTGCAGTGGAGGTCGCCGGTACGGACGTTGATGTCGCCGCCGGTGGCACAGCCGCGCTGGCCGTCGCGGCTGGCGTCGAGCCTGCTGTCGCCGGCGCAGCTGCAGTTGCGGCGGGAGCGGGTGTCGGGATCGCCTCAGCTACCGAAACCGGCGACGCCAGCGGTGGCGTAGGGGCGCCCCCCGCTACCGCCCGAGCGGATGGCGTTGACTGCCCTGCGTGGGCACCGGAAGGCTGGATGGCGCGCGCTGCGGTGTTTGGGGCGGCACCCCGAGGACTGGCCGTCCGGTAGTGATATGCCCAGATCGCCAGCGCGATCAGCACCACCAGCATGACCAGCCAGCCGCTGCCCGAGCGCTTCGGTGCCGCGACTTCGGCGACCTCTGGCCCGGCGGGCTCGGCGGCGTCGAGCATGTCCGACGAGAGTGCTTCCTGTGTGGGTTCGACGAGATCGTCTTGGCGTGTCGGGGCCGTCTCATCTGGCTGCGGCGCGCTGGCGGCGGCGTCGATGGAGGGCTCGGGTGCCGATGACGGTGGGGCCGCTGGTGCACTGCGCAGCGGTGGCGGCATGGCGCGAGGTAGCTCGGCGTCCGTGCGCGCAGCGGCATCCTCCTGCGCGATATCGCTGCGCTGATCAGCAGCCTCGGTGGACAGCGAAGCCGGCGTGGCGCGTTCCGGATCATCGCATGTCCCGCCAGGCGGCGCGTCCGCCAGCGGTTCACGGGTTTCGTCGCCGAGGCTGATCGGCAGCGGCAAAGACCGGTCGTTGACCGTCTCGTCGTCAGGCGAAGCTGACGCTGTTGCGTCGTTGACAGCATCCAATCCAACAGGGGCTGCCGCCGGCTCCAGATCGACCGGCCGGGGCCACGGTTGCCAGGTGGTGTCTCCACGCAAACGGTACGATTCGCCGGGCTGGATGAAGTCGCCCAGCGCGGATTGCGGCAGCGGTCCGCGGCTCACTCCGGCGCGCTCGATGTATACGAGTTGCAGGTCGCCGGGCAGCACGCGGGCGTCTACATGGAGCGCCTGCAGCACCTGGGTGATCCGTTCGGCAGTGGCCCGGTCCAGATCCTGCCGCACGATACGCGGCAGCGCGGCAACGACGCGTCGCTCGAATTCGGCATGGTCGAGCTTCAACGCGGCGGCGACCGGCTGCCATGCAGCAGTCTCGTCCAATGCGCCGGCCTGCAGGCCGCATACTACGACGCAGTACTGATCCACAAGTTGTCCCCTGATACTTGGCCGCTGAGAGTAGACCGCCCCCGGCGGTGTATCAAGCGCATGCTGCGTGCCGCTTCGCGCTTCGCCTACAATGGCCATCTTGCCGTTCGGCCATCCGGAACGCCCACGTGATCTCCCGAGACGAATTCGACGCGCTGGCTGCCCAGGGGCATACGCGCATTCCGCTGGTGCGCGAGGTATTTTCCGATCTCGACACGCCGCTGTCGGTGTACCTGAAGCTGGCCGATGGTCGCTACACCTTCCTGTTCGAATCGGTCGAGGGTGGCGCCACCTGGGGACGCTATTCGATCATCGGCCTGCCGGCAAAACGTGTATACCGGCTGCGCGGGCACGAGCTGGAAGTGGAGGACGCCGGCGAGGTCACCGAGCGCCGCCACCTGGATGATCCGCTGGCCGAGATCGAAAAGCTGCGCCAGCAATATGACGTGCCGCGGCTGCCGCAGCTGCCCGCGTTCAGTGGCGGACTGGTCGGCTATTTCGGTTTCGAGACGATTGGCTACATTGAGCCGCGGCTGGCGCAGTGGGACCGGGCCGACGAACTGGGTACGCCCGACGTGTTGCTGATGCTGGCCGAAGAGGTCGCCGTCTTCGACAACCTGAAGGGCCGGCTGTATCTGATCGTGCACGCCGACCCCGCGCAGCCACAGGCATACGCGCAGGCGCAGCGCCGGCTCGACGCGCTGGTCTACCGACTGCGCCAGGGCGGCGCCTCCTATCCGCAGCTGGCGCGTTCGGTGGCGCTGGACGAGGCTGACTTCACTTCGTCTTTCACGAAGGAAGAGTTCGAGGCGATGGTCGAGAAGGCCAAGGAATACATTCGCGTCGGTGACATCTTTCAGGTGGTGCCTTCGCAGCGGCTCAGCGTGGCGTTCCACGCGCGGCCGGTGGATGTGTATCGCGCCCTGCGTGCATTGAACCCGTCGCCCTACATGTACTTCGTCGATCTCGGCGACACCCAGATCGTGGGTTCCTCACCGGAAATCCTGGCGCGCCTGAAAGAAGGCGAGGTCGTGGTGCGACCGCTGGCCGGCACCCGCAAGCGCGGCGCCACGGACGAACAGGATCGGGCGCTGGAAGCCGAGCTGCTGGCCGACCCGAAGGAGCGCGCCGAACACGTGATGCTGATTGACCTGGGCCGCAACGACATTGGCCGGATCAGCGAGAACGGCAGCGTGCAAGTCAGCGAGTCATTCACGGTGGAACGCTATTCGCACGTGATGCACATCGTGTCCCAGGTGCAGGGCACGGTGAAGCCGGGCGTGAGCTACATGGATGTACTCAAAGCCACCTTTCCCGCTGGCACGCTTTCGGGCGCGCCGAAGATCCGCGCCCTGGAAATCATCCAGGAGCTGGAGCCGTACAAACGCAACATCTACGGTGGCGCGATTGGCTGGATCGGGTGGTGGGGCGACGCTGACACCGCCATCGCGATCCGTACCGCCGTCATTCATGGCGGCCGTCTGCATGTGCAAGCCGGCGCCGGCATTGTTTACGACTCCGACCCGGCGACCGAGTGGGAAGAGACCATGAGCAAGGGCCGTGCGCTGTTTCGCGCGGTGGCGCAGGCGGCGAAGGGGTTGTAGTCGCGCTGGGAGTCGGTCGGGCTTTGGGTGCCGACCTGAGCGGCCACAGGTCAGGCCGCTCGTCGGCATGACTTCCGGCAGGGCTTTCGCGCCGGCTTGTTATGTTATATCGTTTCGCGCTACATGCTCGCCACCCCACTCTTTGAACGCAAGCTCCGATGACCAATCGCGGGATGGCATGTCTGCCCGGAGCGCGGCCGTGAACGCACGCATCGACGACGCGCAGCCGAACAGTGCCCGCATGCTGCTGGCGTGCTGGCGACAGCTGCCATTGATGGCTGTCGTGCTGCTCGCCGGTTGCGCCGTCGGACCGGAGTTCAAGCGTCCTGCCGCGCCCCACGTCAGCCACTACTCTGCGCAACCGGTCACCAACCCGGTGGCGACCGCAGGCGTCGTGGGCGGGGAATCCCAGCATTTTGTCCGTGGAGGCGATATTCCCGCCGACTGGTGGACGCTATTCCATTCCCCGGCACTCGATGCGCTGATCAAACAGTCGCTGGCGCACAACCCCAATTTGAAAGCGGCACAGGCGGCGCTGGCCGTCGCTCGCGAGAATACCCGGGCTGGCCGCGGTGCCTACTATCCCGCTGTCGACGGAGGTTTCTCGGCCACCCGCCAGGCGCAATCGCAGCAGGTCGCGCCGGGGCCGAACTTCCCGGTCGTGCCGCAGGAGTATTTGTACAGCTTCTTCACGCCGCAGCTCAGCATTTCGTACGCGCCCGACGTGTTCGGGCTGAACCGGCGCACGGTGGAGTCGCTGAAGGCGCAGGAGCAATCCGTGCGGTTCCAGATGATTGCTGCCCGCATCACGTTGAGCACCAACGTGGTGGCGGCAGCCGTGCAGCAGGCGTCACTGCGGGCGCAGATCAAGGCGAGTCGTGAATTGATCGCGGTCAACACCGAGATGGTGAAGCTGCTGCGCTACCAGCTGGACAAGGGCTACGCCGGCCGGCTCGATCTGGCGGCGCAGGAGTCGCAGTTGGCCCAGCTGCAGGCCACGCTGCCGCCGCTGCTGACCCAACTGGATCAGCAAAACAACTTGCTGGCCGTACTGGCCGGACGCCTGCCGAGCCAGGCGCCCGCCCAAGCGTTCGACCTGAGCAGTCTGCACTTGCCGCAACAACTGCCGCTAAGTCTTCCCTCGGCGCTGGTCGCACAGCGTCCCGACGTGCGCCAGGCCGAGGCGAACATGCACGCAGCCAGCGCACAGATCGGTGTCGCCATCGCGAACCGGTTGCCCAATATTTCGCTCAGCGCAGATGCCGGCAGCACTGCGGTGGCGATCGGCCAGGTGTTCAAGAGCGGCACCGGCTTCTGGGGCATTGGTGCTGATATTGCCGCGCCGATTTTCCACGGCGGCAGCCTGCTGCATCAGGAGCGTGCCGCCAAGGCGGCCTATAAGGAAGCCGCCGAGCAATATCGCGGCACGGTACTGACCGCCTTCCAGAACGTGGCCGATACCTTGGCCGCGCTGCAGCATGATGCCGAAAGCCTGCAGGCGGCTGCAAAAGCGGCGGATGCGGCCACGCTCACCATGGACCTGTCGCGACGCCAGTACAAAGCGGGCTACGCCAGCTACCTGACCTTGCTGAGTGCGGAGCAGGGCTATCAGCAATCGCGGATCGCGCTGGTGCAGGCGCAAGCGACTCGGTATGCCGACACGGCGGCCCTGTTCCAGGCGCTGGGAGGTGGTTGGTGGCATGCCGCCAACGTCGGCACCGCCACCCCCGTAACCCACGCTGCTGCCACTCGGGATAGCGATGAAAAGTAGATCACCCTCGGCAGTGCGCTCAATGCGCCGAGCCCGCGCGACGCTGTTGCCCATGCTCGCCCTTGCGGCCTTGCTGGTGCTGGCCGGATGTTCGTCGAAGTCCGATACGCAGCCCGCGGCCGCGGCCGCTTCCGATACACCGCAGGACGTGACGCTGACCTCGGCACAGCGCGAGCACATCCACTTGCTCACCGTCGCGCGCAGCAGCTTCCATCGCAGCATCGAAACGAGCGGCGTGGTCGACTTCGACCGCGACCGTGCGACCTCGGTGCTGGCCCCGTTCTCCGGTCCGGTGAGCGAAGTGCTGGTGAGCCAGGGCGAGACGGTCAAACAGGGCCAACCGTTGGCGCGAGTGGATTCGCCTGATTTCGCCGCTGCCGCCGGGGCTTATCGCAAGGCGCTCGCCGCGGCCCATGCAGCGGATCAGCTGGCTGCCACCGACCGCGACTTGTATTCACATCAGGCGATCTCGCAGCGCGAGCACGCGCAAGCCCAATCTGATGCGATCGGTGCGGACGCTGATCGCGACGCCGCCTTGCAGGCTCTGCTGGCCCTGCATGTCGACAAGCAAAGCATCGCCGCGATCCGTGACGGCAAGCCGGTGGCCGGTGGCCAGGGCGTGATCCGCGCGCCGATCGCAGGTACCGTGGTCGAGAAATCGATTGCGCCAGGACAACTGCTGGCGGCCGGTTCGACGGCGTGCTTCACCATCGCCGACACCTCGAAGATGTGGGTGATGGCGCAGCTGTTCGGTGACGACCTGGCGGCGGTGAAGAATGGTGACTCGGCTACGGTCGACACCGGAACGGACGACGCGAAGATGCCTGGCAAGGTCACCAATGTCGGCGCGGTGGTCGATCCGGACACGCGTTCGGTCGGTGCGCGCGTGGTGGTCGACAATCCTGATGGCGCACTGAAGCGGCAGATGTACGTGCGCGTGCGGATCCAGTCGAGCGCCGCGCAGGAGGGCATGCTGGTGCCCGTCTCGGCGGTGCTGCGCGACGACGAAAATCTGCCGTTCGTGTATGTGACGTCGGCAGCTGGCGGTTATGCGCAGCGGACCGTGACGCTGGGCTCGCGCGTCGGCGATCGTTTCGTGATTCCGGCGGGGCTGCGCGCCGGCGACAAGGTCGTGGTGGATGGCGCGATCTTCCTGCAGTTCATCCAGACCCAATGAGCACACCCATGCCACCCGAGGAGACGCCGCTGCGCCGGGCGTCGCTGATCAACCGCATCGTCGCGTTCGCGTTGCAGCAGCGCATGCTGACGGTATTGCTGGGGCTGGCCCTGGCTGCCGCCGGCGTGTGGGCCTACAACACGCTGCCGATGGACGCGTATCCGAACCTGTCGCCGCCGATGGTGGACATTGTCACCCAGTGGCCGGGGCATTCGGCGGAAGAGGTGGAGCGGCTGATCACGGTGCCGGTCGAGCTCGGTCTGAACGCCATTCCCGGGCTGGCGACCAAGCGCTCCATTTCGCTGTATGGCCTGTCCGACGTCACCCTGACGTTTGCCGACGGGACCGACCATTATTTTGCGCGCCAGCGCGTCTACAACCGGCTGCCGGGCATCACCTTGCCCAGTGGCGTGGCGCCCTCGATGTCGCCGATGTCGCCCCCGTCGGGGCTGGTCTATCGCTACGTGCTGCAGAGCAGCGACCGCACACCGATGGACCTCAAGACGATCAACGACTGGGTGGTGGCGCCGCAGTACCGCTCGGTGCCCGGCGTCGCCGACGACTCCGGTTTCGGCGGCGGCACCATGCAGTACCAGGTGCTGCTCGATCCGGCGAAGATCGCCGCGCTGGACTTGTCGGTGGCGCAGGTCGAAGCGGCGCTGGCGGCCAACAACAGCAATGCCGGCGGCGGTTTTTATTCGCAGGGCGGGCAGTTCTTCTACGTGCGCGGGCTGGGCCGGCTCGAGACGATGCAGGACATCGGCAACGTGGTGCTGGCGGTGCACGACGGCACACCGGTGCTGGTGAAGAACGTCGGCAAGGTGAAGATCGGTATCGCGCCGCGGCTGGGCGAGTTCGGCTACATGAACCAGGACGATGCGGTGGAAGGCGTGATCCTGGCGCTGACCGGCTCGAAAACCGAGAACGTGCTGCGCCGGGTCGAGGCGAAGACCACCGAACTCAACAGCGAGATCCTGCCCAAGGATGTGAAGGTTCACGCGTTCTATGACCTCACCGACCTGATCCACGAAACCAAGGGCGTGGTGATGCACAACCTGCTGCTGGGCATGGTGCTGGTCATCGCGGTGCTGATCTTCTTCCTGTACGACGTGCGCGCCGGACTGATCGTGGCGGTGACGATTCCGCTGGCGTTGCTGTTCGCATTCGTGGGCCTGGATTTGAAGGGCGCCTCGGCCAACCTGCTGTCGATCGGCGCGGTGGATTTCGGCATCCTGGTCGATGGCGCGATCTTCATGGTCGAGAACATCTTCCGCGAGCTGGCCGTGCGCAGGGGCACCGACTTCGAGATCAGCGAAGTCATCCGCCATGCCGCCTCGGAAGTCGACCGCCCGCTGGTCTACGCGGTAGCAGTGATCGTGGCCAGTTTCCTGCCGATCTACGTGCTCAGCGGCCCTTCCGGCACGCTGTTCAAGCCGATGGCTGACACCATGATCTTTGCCCTGGTCGGCTCGCTGCTGGTGACGTTGACCCTGCTGCCGGTGCTGTGCGCACTGTTCATGCGTCGTGGTGTGCGCGAACGGCGCAACGCGATCTACGAAAAGTTCAAGGGCGGCTATGTGCGCGGGCTCGAACGGATGCGGCGCCATGCCTGGGGCGTGACCGGCGCGTCGGTGCTGCTGCTGGTGCTCTCGCTGGTGATGATGCGCGGCATCGGCGCCGAGTTCATGCCGCACCTGGACGAGGGCGCGTTGTGGGTGCGCGCCACCATGCCGTACACCATCTCGTTCAAGGAAGCGTCAACGATCTCGCCGCAGATCCGCCAGATCCTGCGCTCGTTTCCGGTGGTGACCACGGTCACCTCGGAATTGGGGCGGCCCGACGACGGCACCGATTCCACCGGTTTTTTCAACGATGAGTTCTTCGTCGGCCTGAAACCGTACTCGCAGTGGGGCGGCAAATACCGCAGCAAGCAGGATTTGATCGATGCGATCAACCAGAAGCTGCAGGTGTTTCCGGGTATCCAGTTCAACTACACCCAGCCCGCCGAAGACGCAGTGGACGAAGCCGAAACGGGCTTGAAGAGTGCACTGGCGGTGAAGATCTACGGGCCGGACCTGCACACGTTGCAGGCCAAGGGCAAGGCGATCAAGCAGGTGATGGAGAAGGTGCGCGGGATCACCGACGTGACCCTGGTGCACGAGCTCGGACAGCCCAATCTTGCGATCAAGATCGACCGCGCGAAAATCGCCCGCTACGGAATCAATGTCGACGACATCAACAAGCTGATCGAGGCCGCCGTTGGCGGTGACGTCGCCACCGAAGTGGCGCAGGGCGAGAAGCAGTTCGACCTGCTGGTGCGCCTCGAACCGCAGTATCGCGACAACCCGCAGCAGATCGGCGACATCCCGGTGGCCACCCCCGGCGGCCAGCAGATTCCGCTGAAGGAACTGGCCGACATCAGTGTCGCCAATGGCGCGTCCTTCATCTATCGCGAGAACGGCTCGCGCTATATCGGCGTGCAGTTCGCGGTGACCGGGCGCGATCTGGCCGGTGCCGTGGGCGATGCGATCAAGCAGGTCGCCCGCGACGTAAAACTGCCGCATGGCTATCGGATGGAATGGGGCGGTGAGTACAAGGAATACACCGCCTCACGGGCGCAGATGAACGTGATCCTGCCGCTGACCCTGCTGCTGATCTTCGGCTTGCTGTTCGTGCTCTACGGCAACTTCAAGTTTCCGTTCATCACCGTGGTCGGCGTCCTGCTGTCGGCGCCCTTCGGCGCGATCCTGGCGATGTGGGTCACTGGCACGCCGTTCTCGGTGTCCTCGGGCATCGGCTTCATCGTGCTGTTCGGCGTATCGGTGCTGACCGGCGTGGTCTACATCTCCTGCGTCAACGAGCTGCGCCTGAAGGGGATGGATATCGTCAACGCGGTACACGAGGCGGCGATCCTGCGCCTGCGCCCGATCACGATGACCGCGCTGGTGGCCGCGCTCGGCCTGTTGCCGGCGGCGATCGCCAGCGGCGTGGGCACTGACTCGCAGCGTCCGTTCGCGCTGGTGATCGTGGCCGGCATGCTGTCGCGACTGGTGATCGGCATCTTCCTGATGCCGGCGCTGTATGCGCTGGTGGCGCGGCCGGCGGATCGGTTGCAGGTGTAGTCAGGCGTGCAGGTGCTCAATCGCCATTGTTGGTCGCCTCGATCTGCTGCACCAGATTCCACAGGATGCGCGAATCCTGCGCGTCGAGCTCATCCCCGTCGATGCCGCGAAAGTGGTTGTGGAACGCGCGCACGGCGGCCGGGCGATCAGCCAGCGGATAGCCGACCGCGGTGAGCGCCAGCCACGGGTCGAAGCCGGCGGGTGGATCGACCAGGGTGCCCTGTGGCCAGCGGCCAAAGCCTGCGCTGGCCAGTTGCGACCACGGAAACAGCGGGCCCGGATCGCCCCGGCGGGTGGGCGCCAGATCCTGGTGCCCAATGATCTGCGTGCGCGGGATGCGCAGGCGTTCGGTGAGGTCAGTGAGCAGGCGCAGCAGGCTGTCGATCTGTGGTTGCGCAAACGCGGTGTGGCCGTCGTTGTCCAGCTCGATCCCGATCGAGGCGGAGTTGAGGTCGGTGATCGTACCCCAGCGCCCGGGCCCGGCTTGCCACGCGCGCAACTGGTCCGCGACCAATTGGTAGATGTGGCCATCGGCGCCGATCAGGTAATGCGCACTGACCGGGCCACCGCTGTTGGCGGTACGCAGGGTCTGCAGCGCTTGTTGCACGGAATGCTCGTTGGTGTAGTGCAGCACGATCAGCACCGGTCGGCGGATGTCGTGGTTGGGCGAGGGTGCCCAGGTGGCCAGCGGATTGTGTGGCGGTGCATGGGCACAGGCAGCGAGCAGCGCGACCAGAGCCAGCAAGGCTCCGCGCAGCAGGAAGCGGCGATGGGGCAGCGGGTTACGCATGGTGGTCGGTTCCTCGGGGTTGTTTGGGCAGATAACGCCTGACCAGTGTCGGCGCAGCGCGATCCGGTTCAGACGCGATGCGGTCGCATGAAAATGAACATGGTGCGGTGCAGTTTGGCCAGGCGAATGATTACGCGTTGTGCGCGTCGCGGCCATCCGCGGACGGCGGTAACCCCGGGCGCATCGAATCGTGCAGGGTTTGCATGTCGCAGCTCTCTGGCTCGTGGTGGGGGGGATGGCTACTCGATGGGCACGTCGTAGATGGTCTGCGGCGTAGGTTCGGGCGCCAGCGTGTAGTGCCACCATTCCATCGGGTAGTTGACGAAGCCCTCGCGCTGCATCGCCGCGCGCAGACGCAGGCGGTTGGCGTGCTGCTCCGGCGTGATGGCGACGGCGTCGGTATGCGCAAGGACGCCGAAATAATCGAAGTGGGTGCCCATGTCCAGCGGCCGGCAATGGCCGCCGCGAGCATCACATTGGAGCAGGGTGAGGTCGGTGGTGGCGCCCCGGCTGTGGCCGGATACCGAGGCGATGTAGGTGCCCAGCA
>JBDTKM010000108.1:0-4050 GCA_039935315.1 Rhodanobacter sp.
ACCGAACCCTTCATGTCGGCAACGCCCCGGCCGTACAGACGGCCATCCCGCACGGTTGGCTCGAACGGTGGGCTGTGCCAATCCGACTCCGGCCCGCTGGGCACCACGTCGGTGTGGCCAAGGAAGACCAGGGTTGGCCCCACTGACCCATGGGTGGCCCACAGGTTGTCGACCTCGCCGTAGCGCAAGTGCTCGACAGCAAATCCGGCATCTTCCAACCGCGCGCCGATCATCGGCAGGCAGCCGGCATCCGTCGGCGTGACCGAACGACGACGGATCAGGTCGCAGGCAAGATCGAATACGTCGGACATGGTTACTCACACGGGGTGCGGCGGACAAGGCACCCAGCATAACAAGCGAGCAGCATGTCGGGCTTTGCCGGCCGAACGGGGGGGCAGGAACGATGCCTAACTGAGCACCACGCCGAGCACGTGACCCACGCCGTAGGTCAGCGCCGCCGCCGCGGTGGTGATCGTGAACTGACGTGCCACCGAGAACAACATGCTGCGGCCGGTGAACAACGACGTACCCACGCCAATCAGGGCCAACCCCACCGCGGTGGAACCCATGCTGGCCACCAGCGCGGCCTGCCCGCCGAGCACGAAATACGGCGCCACCGGAAACAGCGCACCACAGGCGAACAGGCAGAACGACGACATCGCCGCGGCCCAGGCCGAGCCACCGAGCTCGGCAGGATCCACGCCAAGGTCCTCGCGCACCAGCATGTCCAGCGCCGCCCGCGGCGTTTCGGCAATATGCCCAGCCAGATGATCGGCGGCGGCCCGGCCCACTCCCTTTTCGCGATAGATGTCGGCGATGTGCGCCAGCCCGTCCTCGGGCGACACCGCCAGGCGTTCCGCACTTTCAGTGATTCGCGCCTGGTAAAACTCGCGCGAACTGTTCATCGACAGCCATTCGCCCAGTGCCATCGAGCAGGCACCCGCGACCAGACCGGCCAGGCCAGCCAGCAATACGGCTCGATCGCCGGTAGCGGCGCCGGCCATGCCCATCACCAGGCTGACGTTGGATACCAGGCCGTCGTTGGCGCCCAGTACTGCCGCGCGCAGGGTGTTGCCGCTCTGCGTCCGGTGCCGATGGACGAGCGCGCCGCTGGCCTGCGGCGGGGCGAAATGGTCGCGATGGCCGCTGCGATCGACCGGCGTCGCCGCATGATCGGCGTGATCCAGCCGCACCACGGTCGGCATCACAAACTCGGTACCGAAGTGCTGTGCGAACCAGCTGAGCGCGCGCACGCGCAAGCCGATCCGGTGTGTCGGCAGGGTCTCGCCCAACTCGCTCAACCGCGACTCCCAGAACTTCGCGTTGCCCTCCTCGCCCGCAGCGATGCGACGGTAGGCACGACTCAGTTGCGCATCCGCGGCCAGCTCGGCCAGCCGCGCGTACAACGCGGCATTGTCGCGCTCGATGCGAAGGTTGTTGCGAAAGTGGCGCGCCCGATGGTTGCTCATGCGCCGCCCTCAGTCGCCCGCTTCATCGTCGCGCTGGCCCAGGCAGATCAATGCGACCAGCAACACCATCACGAAACGGAAGGCGCTGCCCAGGCCATTCCACTGGCTGGACATCCACATGCCGAACCATTCGCCGCCGATTGCCATGAAGCCGCCCAGCCACAGCAACAAACCCAGGCTGAGGCCCGCCACCGCCGCGCGGCCCGCGTGACGAAAGTCGACAGCAGTCGCTCGTCGCGCACGCCACATCCGCCAGGCGCCAACCGCACACGACAAGGCCGCCAGGGTTTCGGCGGCAATGATTGCCAGATAGGCGAGCTGCTGCAGCAGCGGCGATTGGATCGCCCGATAATGGATGTCGGCACCGCGGAAGATCGAGTCCATCGCCAGCACATGCTGCACGAAGACCCAGTTGCTGGCGTAGTCGGTGATATTGCCGAACGCCACCAGCGCAAGCCACCACGCGATGATCAGTACCAGCAGGATCTTGGACAGTCGCATCGACATGATCCGAGCGTACTCAGTGCGTGAACAGTTTCTTGAAGCCGTTGTCGCTGAAACCCACGCTGAGCGTGCCGTCGCCCTGCACCACCACCGGCCGGCGGATCAGTGCCGGATACTCCTTCAGCAGCAGGGTCCACTCCGGATCGCTGCCCGGACTCTTGCGCTGCGGCAGCAGGTTGCGCCAGGTGGTGGAGGACTTGTTCACCAGCTGTTCCCAGCCGCCACGCTGGGCGGCCCAATCCTTCAGCGTCGCGGCCGGCACCGGATTGACCCGGTAGTCGACGAACTCATGCGCCACGTCGAAGCGGACCAGCCAGTTGCGCGCCTTGCGGCAGCTGTCGCAGGTCGACAAGCCGTAAAGCACCGGACTCACTCGCCGCTCCGCAGCAGTTCGTTGATGCTGGTCTTGCTGCGTGTCTTCGCGTCGACCTGCTTGACGATGATCGCCGCATACAGGCTGTGGCTGCCGTCCGCGGCCGGCAGATTGCCCGCTACCACCACGCTGCCGGCCGGCACCCGGCCGTAACTCACCGTGCCGGTGGCGCGGTTGTAAATGCGGGTGGACTGGCCCAGGAACACGCCCATGCCGATCACACTGCCGCGCTCCACCACCACCCCCTCGACCACTTCCGAGCGCGCGCCGATGAAGCAGTTGTCCTCGATGATGGTCGGGTTGGCCTGCAGCGGCTCCAGCACGCCGCCGATGCCGACGCCACCGGACAGATGCACGCCCGCGCCAATCTGCGCGCACGAGCCCACCGTGGCCCAGGTGTCCACCATCGTGCCCGCGCCGACCCAGGCGCCGATATTGACGTAGCTGGGCATCAGCACCGCGTCCTTCGCCACATGCGCACCCCGCCGCACCAGCGCACCCGGCACCACCCGTGCGCCCAGTTGCTGCAGTTCATGATCGTTGCCGTGCGCGAAACGCAGCGGCACCTTGTCGAACGCCTGCGCCGCGCCGCCGTCGACCACCCGGTTGGTGCTGATCCGGAAATACAGCAGCACCGCCTTCTTGATCCACTGGTTGACACGCCAGCCACCTGCACCATCCGGCTCGGCCACGCGATGCTCGCCGGATTCGAGCAGGTCGAGCACCTGGCCCACGGCCGGACGCAGGTGCGCTTCAATCTCGGTCTGGGTCAGTTCATCGCGACGTTCGAACGCATCGTCGATCAGGGTTTCAATACTTTGCATGAGGTTCGTTCGCTGGTGGAGGTTGTCGGCAGGCCGCAGCCGCGACTGAACATGAAGAGTACACGCTGCACCGATGATTGCGGCAGGCTGATTCATGCGCGTTTAACGGGTACGCGCCCATGCTCCGTGATCTTCCTGAGGAGCAGCACATGAGCCAGATCAAGATCGCCACCTTTGTGGGCAGCCTGCGCAAGGATTCGTTCAACCGCAGGTTGGCCCGCGCCGTGGAGAAACTCGCACCCGCCGAATTTGCCTTTGAGCACGTGCATATCGGCGACCTGCCGCTATATTCACAGGACTTCGATGCAGCGTATCCCGCGTCCGCCACGCGACTGAAGAAGCAGATCGAGTCGGCAGATGGCTTGCTGTTCGTCACCCCCGAGTACAATCGCTCGATCCCGGGCGTGCTCAAGAACGCGATCGACCTCGGCTCGCGTCCCTGGGGTACCAATTCCTTCGCCGGCAAGCCGGCTGGCGTGATCGGCACCTCGATCGGCGCCACCGGCACCGCCCTGGCCCAGCAGCACCTGCGCAACGTCCTGGTGTTCCTGGATGTACCGGTGATGCCCCAGCCGGAGGTGTTCATCCATTTCAAGGACGAGTTGATTGCCGAGGACGGCACCATCGCCAACGACGCCACGCGGAAATTCCTGCAGGGCTTTGTGGACAAGTATGTGGTGTGGTTGAAGCGCTTCGCTGGCTGAAGCACCCAACGCATTTGGCAATCCAAGGGGGAGAGCTTTCGTGCGCCTGCGGCGCCCGAGTTACTCTCTCTTTGCGTACTCACGCACGGATATCGCGAAAAGGATTCTCGCCGATCCATTGCCGTTGCATCTCGCGCTTCCCCGAATCATGCCGGTTCTTCATCCACGTATTCGCT
>JBDTKM010000109.1:0-4017 GCA_039935315.1 Rhodanobacter sp.
CCTTCCAGACCAACTTGCTGGCGTTGAATGCGGCGGTGGAAGCGGCTCGTGCGGGCGAGCAGGGGCGCGGCTTCGCGGTGGTGGCCACCGAGGTGCGCTCGCTCGCTCAGCGCAGCGCCGGCGCCGCCAAGGAAATCAAGGGTTTGATTCGCGACAGTGAAGAGAAGGTGCGGGTCGGATCGGACCTGGTCAACCAGTCGGGCAAGGCGCTGGCCGAGATCGTCGACAGCGTGAAGAAGGTCACCGACATCGTGGCGGAGATTGCCGCAGCCAGCCAGGAGCAGTCCGCCGGGATTGATCAGGTCAACAACGCCGTGATGCAGATGGACGAGATGACCCAGCAAAATGCGGCGCTGGTGGAGCAGGCTTCGGCCGCAGCGCGTGCGATGCACGAGCAGGCTGGCGAGCTGAGCCGCCAGGTGGGTTTCTTTCAGCTGGGTCAGGAGGAGAGCACGCTGGCCGCGCCGACGCGGGTCAGGGCCGGGGCGGTGGAGACGGCGGCGGTTGCCGTCGCAGGCGATGTGCGGCCGAGGTACTCCTTGCCCGCGGTCGAACATTCCGCCGCGGGTGTCTGGAAGGAATTCTGAAATGAAGGCGGCGCCCGGCATGCTCGATGACGATCTCGCAGCCGAGCACGGTGAACTGGCGCTGGGCGACGACGATTTCCAGTTCCTGCGCAAGTTTGTGCTCGAGCACTGCGGCATCTCGCTGGGTGAACACAAGCGCCAGCTGGTGCAGAGTCGGTTGTTGCGCCGCCTGCGGGCGCTGGGGCTGAAGCAGTTCAGCAGCTATTGCGAGCTGCTGCGGCGAGATCCATGCGGCGAGCTTGGTGAATTGGCCAGCGTGATCAGCACCAATGTCACAGCGTTCTTTCGCGAGGCACACCACTATGACCTGCTGGCAACCGACCTGTTGCCGCGCTGGCTCGAACAAAAGCGCCGTGGGGGCGACCGCTTGCGCATCTGGTCGGCCGGTTGCGCCACCGGCGAAGAGCCGTATGCACTGGCGATGGTGCTGGCCGAGGCAATCGAGCAGCACGGAGATACCGGCGTTGACGCAAAAATTCTCGCCACCGACCTGTCGCCGCGGGCGCTGGAGACGGCGCGCGCTGGCATTTATTCGCTTGAGCGGCTGGCCGGAATCACCGACGACTACCGGCGCCGATGGATGCTGCGCGGCTCGGGCGAGTACGAGGGCTTTGCCAGCGTGCATCCACGCTTGCGCGAGCTGGTCAGCATCCAGCCACTGAACCTGCTGCACGCCTGGCCAATGAGAGGTCCGTTCGATGCCATTTTCTGTCGCAACGTGGTGATCTACTTCGACCAGCCCACCAAACAGCGGCTGTTTCGGCGTTTTGCGCAGCTGTTGCCAGCAGGGGGTTACCTGTTCCTGGGGCACAGCGAATCGCTGCACGGCATCAATGACGAGTTCGAGCTGGTCGGTCGCACCATCTATCGGAAGCGGAGCTGATGGTGGTCCAGGTCGATGATCGAAGATTGACGCCGGCGATGACCCCGGCTCCTGCGGGTTTCGAGCATCTACGCCGGTTCTGGGACCCAGCCCATGGCTACATGACGGTGCGGGTGTTGCCGGGCGAGTTCTACGTGAGCACGCACGAAGAGTTGGTCAGTACCGTGCTCGGTTCCTGTGTGGCGGCCTGCATTCACGACGTCCGCCGCGGGATCGGCGGCATGAACCACTTCATGCTGCCGGAGTCGCTGGGCGAGCGGGACAATTGGTCGTCCACGGTGGGGCGGGCGGCGCGCTACGGCAGCGACGCCATGGAACAGCTGATCAACGCCATCCTCAAGGCCGGTGGTAAACGCGAGGATCTGTGCGCGAAAGTGTTCGGTGGTGGACGGGTGTTGGAGCGAATGAGCGACGTCGGTGCGCGCAATATCGAGTTCGTGCAGCGCTACCTCGCCACCGAGAACCTGGCTGTGGTGGCTTCCGACCTCGGCGGCACGTATCCGCGTCAAGTGCAATTTTTCCCGTACAGCGGGAGGGCCCGGATACGGCTGCTGCGCCGCAGCGATGACCTCAAGCAGGTGGCCGGTGAGCGCCGTTACCTCAAGCGTTTGGCGAATGATCCGATAAAAGGTGAGGTTGAGCTTTTCTGAGCCTGTTTCGCAGGCGCGGCATCGACACGGCAAGGCAAGGCAAGGCAAGGCAGCCTCACGGCAACTGAAATAGGACGGCAATGGAAAGGGTCCGGGTTCTGGTCATTGACGATTCGGCATTGGTGCGCAAGCTGATGGCGGCGATGCTTGCCTGCGATCCGGCCATCGAGGTGGTCGGCACCGCCGCCGATCCGCTGATCGCGCGCGAGAAGATCAAACAGCTCAATCCCGATGTACTGACCCTGGATGTCGAGATGCCGCGGATGGACGGCATCACCTTCCTGGAGAACCTGATGCGGCTGCGGCCGATGCCGGTGGTGATGGTGTCGTCGCTCACTGTTGAGGGGGCCGAGGTGACCTTGCGTGCGCTGGAAGCAGGCGCGGTGGACTTCTTCGCCAAACCTGATCACGACCTGGCTGCCCGTTTCGATGAGTGCGCGCGGGAAGTCTGCGAAAAAGTGAAACTGGCCGCGCGAACCAAACCGCGGGCGCGCACCACGGCGCCCAGGCTGCAGGTGGCACCTCGGCTCTCTGCTGATGCGGTGTTGCCACGGGCTCACCGCGCCGGCATTTCGGATGGCAGCCCGATCATCGCGATCGGCGCGTCCACCGGTGGTACCGAGGCGGTCCGCGTTGTGCTGGAATCGATGCCGTCGGATGCTCCGCCGATCCTGGTGACCCAGCATATCCCCGCCGCTTTCAGTGGCCCGTTCGCAGCGCGCATGGACCGCTGTTCGGCCATGCGCGTGTGCGAGGCGCGTGACGGTCAGCCGATCCACTCCGGCCACGTCTACATTGCCCCCGGCAGCCACCACCTGCTGGTGATGTGGGACGGTGCCAGACACGTTTGCCGATTGCACGATGGTCCGCCGGTGAACCGGCACAAGCCGAGTGTCGACGTATTGTTCCGCTCGATGGCTGCCAGTGTCGGGGTGGCGACCATCGCCGCGTTGTTGACCGGGATGGGCGATGACGGTGCGCGTGGGTTGCTGGAGTTGCATCAGGCGGGCGCCGCCACACTGGTACAGGACGAAAACAGCTCGGTGGTCTGGGGCATGCCGGGTGCGGCCTGGAAACTGGGTGCGGCGAGCGACATGTGTCCGCTTGACCAAATCGCTGCGCGCCTGCTGATGCTCGCGCGTCAACCCCTTGCCGATGTTGTGCACGGCTGAACCCAGGTACTTCCTCATGCTCATGGCCTCCACCTCTCAGCGCTTCACCAAACGGCCCGTGCTCGGGGACGGCATAATTGGCCGCAGCGCCAGTGTGCTGGCGTTGTTGTTCTCCTTGCTGTGGCATCCGGTCTGGCTCGCTCCGGTGTTGGTCGTGGTGCTGACCGTCGTGTGGATCATGGAGGCGCTGCAACGCCCAGTGGCTCCCGCTGTATCCACGGCAGCCGGTCATGGCGAGCCGGTGCGCGAAGCGCTGGACGACGTACGTGGCGCGCTGGTCGACGAGCTCGGTCACGCCAGCCGCGAATTGCACCAGGGTCTGGGTTTGCTGCGTGACGCCGTTTCCGAACTGGGTGGCGGCTTCGATGGCCTGTCAAGCAAGACCGCACTGCAGCAATCATTGCTCAAGCAGATCATCGAGGCCCAGGAAAACGGGGTCTCGGTACAGGATTTTGCCGCGCGCACCGGCGACCTGCTGGAGCATTTCGTCGGCATGATGGTGCACATGTCGCGCGAGAGCCTGCGTATCGTCTACCGCATCGACGGCATGGCGAAAGAGATGGATGCCGTCTTCGGGCTGTTGAAGAACGTCAACACGATTGCCGAGGAAACCAACCTGCTGGCGCTGAACGCGGCGATTGAGGCGGCGCGCGCCGGCGAATCCGGCCGTGGCTTCGCGGTGGTAGCCGGCGAGATCCGCACCCTGGCCAGCCATTCCAACCAGT
>JBDTKM010000110.1:0-6935 GCA_039935315.1 Rhodanobacter sp.
GCCGCCGCGTCCTCGCCGGTGGTGGGCCCCACGGTGACCCCGGCGGCAGTGCAGATGGTGCAGCAGGCGATTGCCAAGCTGTCAGCGAAAGCCGAAGTCGATTCGATCCAGCCGGCGCCGCTGCCCGGCTTCTACCAGGTGATTGCCTCGGGTCAGATGGTCTACATCAGCGTTGACGGCAAGTACATGATGCACGGTGACGTGGTCGACCTGACGCGGCGCGAGAACCTCAGCGATGACGCCTGGGCGAAGTTCCGCAAGACGGCGCTGGCCAAGGTGCCGGCGTCACAGCGCGTGGTGTTTGCGCCCGCGCATCCGAAATACACGGTGACCGTATTCACCGATGTCAATTGTGGCTTTTGCCGCGCCTTGCATGAGCACGTTGCCGCGTTCAACAAGGCCGGTATCGCGGTGGAATACCTGGCGTGGCCGCGCGAGGGGGTGACGACCACGTCGGGCAGCCTCACGCCGACCTACAAGGAGATGGTCTCGGTGTGGTGCGCGAAGGACCGCAGGGTCGCCTTCAGCGCGGCGACCAAGGGACATGCTCCGGTGGCGGCCACCTGCGCCAATCCGGTCAAGGACCAGTTCGACCTGGGCCTGCAGCTCGGCGTGACCGGCACCCCGTCCATCGTCGGGCCGGATGGCCGGATACTCGGTGGTTACGTGACCCCCGAGCAACTGCTGCTGTCGTTGCGCGGTGGCGACTGATCCAGCGGGCTGGCGGCGCGGCGGCAACTTATGCCGTATTGCAGCATTGAGTTACAATGGGCGTTTTCGCGCACGGCGGCATCTTCCCGCATGATCGCATTCGACGGGCAAAGCGCCCTCTCGCTATTTCGTCTCGAACGACTCAATGCCCGCCTTGAAGCGGTGCATCGCGGCGCGCGGGTACGGTCTAACTGGTATGTCTACTTTCTCGACGCAGACGGCGCGCCAGAGGGTGTGCTGCGCAAGCGCCTGCTCGCCGTGCTGGAGGCGCAGGACAGTGCACCGCAGCCGGCGACGCTGTGGGTGGTGCCGCGATTGGGCACGATTTCGCCTTGGTCGAGCAAGGCCACCGAGATCCTGCGTGGCGCGGGTTTCGATCTGCGCCGGGTCGAGCGCGGGCTGGCGTGGCAGATCGATGGCCTGCCGGAAAGCGATGCGCCGGATCATGCGGCGGTCCTGGCGGTACTGCACGATGCGATGACGCAATCGGTGCTGACTCGCATGGAAGACGCGCCGGGACTGTTCCTGGCCGGTGCGCCCGGTGCGCTGGTGCGCGTGGCGCTGGGTTCCGACCCGCACCAGGCGCTGGCCGATGCCAACCTGCGGCTCGGTCTGGCGCTGGCGGATGACGAGATCGACTATCTGGTCGATCGCTACGCCGAACTGGGTCGCGATCCCAGCGATGCCGAGCTGTTCATGTTTGCCCAGGCGAACTCCGAGCATTGCCGACACAAGGTATTCAACGCCAGTTGGACGGTGGACGGTGAGCAGCAGGACAAGACCCTGTTCGGCATGATCAGGCACACCCATGCGTGTTCGCCGGCGCATACCTTGTCCGCGTATTCGGACAATGTCGCCGTGATCGAGGGCAGTGCCGGACGCCGCTTCTTCGCCGACCCGGACGATCGCGTGTGGCGTGGTCACGACGAGCGCATCGACTTTGCGATCAAGGTGGAGACGCACAACCATCCCACCGCAATCGCGCCGTGGCCCGGCGCGGCTACCGGTGCGGGTGGCGAGATCCGCGACGAGGGTGCCACCGGGCGCGGCGGCAGGCCCAAGGCGGGGCTTACCGGATTCTCGGTGTCCGATCTGCGCATCCCCGGTCATCCGCAGCCGTGGGAAGTGGAGCGGCCACTGCCGCCGCGGATGGCCAGCGCGTTCGAGATCATGCGTGATGGCCCGCTTGGCGCGGCGTCATTCAACAACGAATTTGGCCGACCCTGCCTGGGCGGTTATTTCCGTACCTACGAAAGCGAACTGCCCGGCATGGTGGGGTTTCGTCGCGGTTACGACAAGCCGATCATGCTTGCCGGTGGCCTCGCCAACCTGCGCCCCTCGGACGTGTTGAAGCATCCAGTGCAGCCAGGCCACAAAGTGATCGTGCTGGGCGGCCCGGCGATGCTGATCGGGCTTGGCGGCGGAGCGGCTTCGTCGGTAGCTGGCGGCGCCTCCAGCGCGGAACTGGATTTCGCCTCGGTGCAGCGCGACAACGCGGAAATGCAGCGGCGCTGCCAGCAAGTCATCGACGCGTGCTGCGCGCGCGGCGAGCGCAACCCGATCGTCAGCGTGCACGATGTGGGCGCCGGCGGCCTGTCCAACGCGATCCCCGAATTACTCAACGACGCCGGTGTGGGCGGCGTGATCGACTTGTCGAAGATCCCCTGCGACGACCCCTCGCTGTCGCCGATGCAGGTGTGGAGCAATGAGTCGCAGGAACGGTACGTGCTGGCGATCACGCCTGACGATCTGGCTGATTTCGAAGCGATGTGCCAGCGCGAGCGCTGCCCCTATGCCGTCGTCGGTGACGCCACCGTCGAGCGCCGCCTGCTGGTGACCCGCGCGGCGACGGGCACTGATCCCCAATCGCCAACCGCCGATCCCGACGAGCGCGAGGTCGTCATCGACCTCCCGATGGACGTCCTGTTCGGCAAGCCACCGCGGATGCATCGCGACGTTGCCCGGGTCAGGCCGCGGATCGATCTGGTGCCCGATCTCACCGGCATCGACGTGGACGAGGCGCTGCTGCGCGTGTTGCGTCTGCCCACGGTGGGCAGCAAGAGTTTTCTGATCACGATCGGCGATCGCACCGTGGGCGGGCTCAATCACCGCGACCCGATGGTCGGTCCGTGGCAGGTGCCGGTGGCCGATTGTGCGGTGACCCTCGCCGATTTCGACGGCTATGCCGGCGAGGCGATGGCGATGGCCGAGCGCGCGCCAGTGGCAACCCTCGATAGTGCCGATGCGGCACGTCTGGCCGTGGGCGAGGCGATCACCAATCTGGCGGCGGCACCCATCGCCAACCTGGGCGAGATACGCCTGTCGGCGAACTGGATGGCTGCGGTCAACCATCCGGGCGAGGGTGCCGCGCTGTTCGACGCGGTCCGCGCGATCGGCATGGAACTGTGTCCGCAGTTGGAGATCTCGATCCCGGTCGGGAAGGACTCGCTGTCGATGCAGGCGGTGTGGATGGACGGCGAGCAGGAACAGCGCACGGTGTCGCCGGTGTCGCTGGTGATCACCGGCTTCGCCCGGGTCACCGACGTGCGTCGCACGCTGACTCCGCAGCTCAAGCTGGACCGCGGCGAATCCGATCTGTGGCTGCTTGACCTGGGCGTCGGGCGTGATCGCGTGGGTTGCTCGGCGTTGACCCAGGTGTTCGGTCGCAGCGGCGGCATTCCGCCGAACCTGGATGATCCCAAGCGGCTGAAGGCGCTGTTCGACATGATCCAGGAGGCGAATGCGGCGGGGCTGTTGCTGGCCTACCACGACCGTTCCGATGGCGGCGTCATCACGACCTTGCTGGAAATGGCCTTCGCTGGTCATTGCGGCCTGGAAATCCACCTCGACGGCTGGGCCGAAGCCACCTTGCGCGCGCTGTTCAACGAGGAGTTGGGCGCGGTCGTGCAGGTGACCCGAACCAACCGTGAGGCATTCGAGCTGTTGCTGGTGAAATTCGGGCTGGCCGGGATCAGTCATCGGATCGGCCGGCCGAAGGAAAAGCTCGGTATCAAGCTGCTGCTGGGCGACGAGGTGCTGTTCAAATGGAATTGGTGCGCGCTGTACACGGCCTGGGGCGAAACCAGTTACGCCATGCAGCGCCAGCGCGACAACCCGCTCACTGCCGACGCGGAACACGAATGGCGGCTGGATGATGCCGACCCGGGGATCTCTCCCAAGCTGACTTTTGATCCGGCCGAGGATGTCGCCGCGGCGTTGATCGCCAGCGGCGCGCGGCCGCGCGTGGCGATCCTGCGCGAGCAGGGCGTCAATGGCCAGGTCGAGATGGCGGCCGCATTCAGCCGTGCCGGCTTCGATGCAGTCGACGTGCATATGTCCGATCTGGCCAGCGGTCGCGTGAAGCTCGCGGATTTTCGCGGCTTCGCGGCGTGCGGCGGTTTCTCCTACGGCGACGTGCTGGGTGCGGGTCGCGGCTGGGCCACCTCGATCCTCTACAACGACATGCTGCGCGAGCAGTTCGCGGCGTTCTTCAACGACAAGAGCAAGTTCGCGCTGGGTGTGTGCAACGGTTGCCAGATGCTGTCGCAGTTGAATGAGATCATTCCCGGCGCGCAGCACTGGCCGAAGTTCCTGCGCAACGCCTCCGAACAGTACGAGTCGCGCCTGGTCACGCTGGAAATCCTCGATTCACCGAGCCTCTTTTTCGAGGGCATGACCGGTTCGCGGATTCCGGTGGCGGTGGCGCACGGCGAAGGCCGGGTCAGTTTTCCGCAGGTGTGCAGTCCGTCCAAGTCGAACGGTGCGGTGCGCTTCGTCGACAACCGCGGCAAGCCGACCGAGGACTTCCCGCTCAATACCAATGGTTCGCCTGGTGGGCTGGCCGGCTTCACCGCGGCCGATGGGCGAGTGACGATCATGATGCCGCATCCCGAGCGCGTGTTCCGCAGCGTGCAATTGAGCTGGTGCCCACCTGCGTGGGGCGAGGATTCGCCATGGATGCGCATGTTTCGCAACGCCCGGGTCTGGTGCGGCTGAGAACTCATGGAGCCTTCGCCCACCCGCTGCGATCGGAGGGCGCGCCTGAGCGGTGAGCGCTGCCGAACGCGGGTGCTGGCGCTGCGCGGCAGGAAGTTTCGTGGCGCTGGGACCACCCGATTCGCCGGCTTGCCCGGCGCTGTGCACGATCGCGAGCATTCGCAGCCGCTCTTGCTACGGCAGTCGGGTTTTTCGAAAGTTCTCCTTCGTCGCACAGGTTGGGAGCGCTGAGCGGTGGCTGGGCGTCGGCCCGCGTGGATGACCGGGTTGTACACCTTGTCATGGGCGCTGCTGCTGGCGCTGCTGCCGTGGTGGCTTGGCCTCCCGGCATTGCTGGCGCTGGCAGCGGCGGTGGCACTGCTGCAGTCGCGACTGGAAGCAAGCCACGCCCGCCTGATTCGTCGTGCGCTGCGCTGGGGCTTGCCCGGTTGGCTGCTTGGCTTGCAGTACGCGCTGGGCGGGGACTTGTTTGCATGGGGTGCGGCGCTACTCGGCGCGCTGGCGGGTTATACCTTGCTGGCCGGGCTGGAGGCATGGCTCGATCGGGAGCTGCGTCGCGCGCCTGCGACCAAGGCCGTGGTGGACTGGCCCGAACTCGTCCGCGGACCGATCGGACCTGCGGCGGAAATCATCGAGCTGCAACTGCCGGCATGGCAGTCCGGCCATGGTGAACTGTTCGATCCCCAAGGTGGGGTGGTCAACTGCGGCGCGGGAGGCTGCCATTTCAGCGACGGCGAGCAGGTCGCCGCGACGAACGCTCGACTCGCATTTGCGCAGGTCGGGTTCAGCCCCGAAGGACGCTGGTTCGCTGCCAGCACATCGGATCAGCGCGTGCTCGTGCTGTGGGATCGCCTGCGCGATCGTCGGCATCGACTCCGCGGCTGGCAGCTGTGTGGCTGGTATCGCGAGCAGCCGTGGTTGAGTCGACACGACGGTGACGTACCGCTGGCACTGCGCGCGGTGCTGGGCCACGACGACGACTGAGGCCGCGTTTGCGGCGTCCTGGCAGCACTCGACGATGGATTCGGCCAAGGGATACGACGCTTGTCGGCACGATCAGCGCCCCCGTTTCCCGCGCGGCGAGGAGTCATCGGCAGGGTTGTCGATGCTTGCGGCGGATGCTGTCTGAATGGCGCGTGGCACGTGCCTACGGCAGAAGCCGCGCTCCGGCACGCCGGCAGGCACGGCAAAAGGCCTCCCATCAAGCCTCCGGGCAGCTTCCCCCGCGTGGCGGGACAAGCGGATGCGACGCGTCATCACAGCCCTGACAGTTTTCTCGCCGTGCAGCATCGCGCATACTTGCACGATGCATGACTGGGATTCCCAACACTCGCCGTTCCCGCTGGCGCTCAGCGTGATCGTGGTGGCGGCCGACAGCGGACAGGAATTACGCGAATGCGTACGCCGGGTTCTTGCCTGCAGCTTGCCGCTGCAACTGATCCTGGTGGACAACGCCTCGCGTGACGGCGTACCTCCCGCGATCGAGCGCGCCTACCAGCGAGATACCCGGCTCAAGGTGATCTACAGCCGCCAGAACCTCGGCTTCGGCCGGGCGGTGAACCTTGCCGCCCAACAGGCACAGGGTCGTGCCCTGCTGATTCTCAACCCCGATTGCCTGCCCGGCGAAGATGATCTGCTGCGCTTGCTGGCCGTGCAGCAGGAAAACCCGAAGGCGGGCCTGATCGGCGCGGTGGTGTGCGATGGGGATGGACGTCCAGACCCGGCTTCCTGGCGTCGCGACCCGTTGCTGCGCCGCTCGCTCAACACCTTGCTTGGACGTCAGGGCGACGCCGTGCAGGTCAAGCAGGAAATTCCGCACGAAGTGATCGAGGCCGAAGCGATATCCGGCGCGCTGATGTTGATAACGCGCGAATTGTTCCAGCGCCTTGGTGGTTTCGACGAAAAGTATTTTCTGCATTGTGAGGATCTGGACTTGTGCCGCCGTGTGCGCGACAGCGGCTACCAGGTGTTGCTCGCCGGGGACGTGCGCGTGCTGCATGGCAAGGGCAGCTCCAGCCGGCACCGGCCGGTGTTCGTCAGCCGGCACAAGCACCGTGGCATGTGGCGCTGGTTTCGCAGCCACGATCCGGCGGCGCGCAATCCGTTGCTGGCGGGCGTGGTGTGGATGGGGATCTGGGTGCACTTCGTGGTGCAGATTCCGGGGCAGTTGTGGCGGTTGGGGATCAAGAAAGGGAACCGGGACCAGGGGCCCGTGAACAGGGATTAAG
>JBDTKM010000111.1:0-3585 GCA_039935315.1 Rhodanobacter sp.
TGGTGGATCCGAGCTCGAACAGCGTGTCGGCATTCATCGGTTTGCCCGATGGCAGTTCCCCGTAGGTGCGCGTGTAGACCACCTTGCCGTGGTCGATCACGCCGACGGCGATACCCGGCAGGTGGTAGTGCGCGACCGCGGCATTGACCAGGCGGTCGTAGGCGGCGTCCTGCCCGGTTGCCGAGGTTGCAGCCTGTGCGGCGGTCGCGCAAACCGCCAACGCCACGGCCATCAGGGTAGATCCAGCGATGCGATTCATGTGCTCTCCCGGCTTTTTTCTGGCTGCTGGCCAGCGGTCATTTCGTCGAAGGTCGGGTGCCGTCGCAAAACGGCACGACGACCGTGATCGAGCAACTTCTCGGCGGCCAGTGAAACGAATGGCCGCCCGACGCCGTCGACGCTCTGCAAGGCATTCTGGCAGGGGTGGTGGCGAACTTGCCCGGGCCGAACAGCATCGTCTTCATCCGCCCCAAAACCCCGGCGGTGGAGGCCGCAGCAACCCTCCGTCGAGGCTCACGCCGTCCGCGTAGTCGCTCTCCAGCCACAAGGGGCCGTCCAGATCAACAAAGGTCGCGTGCCGCGCGATCTCCCATGCCGGAGCAATCCCGAGCGAGGAACACACCATGCAGCCAACCATGATCTTGAAGCCATCGGCGCGCGCTGCGCGCAGCAAGCGCCATGCCTCAGTCAGACCCCCGGTCTTGTCCAGCTTGATGTTGACCGCCTGGTAGCGACCGCGCAGCCGCGGCAGATCCGACGTCACGTGGCAGGACTCGTCCGCGCAAATCGGAATGCTGCTGGAGAAGCCCAGCAAAGCGTCATCGGCGTTGGCAGGCAGTGGTTGTTCCAGCAGATCGACGTGCAGCTGCTTCAATACAGGCTGCATGTCACGCAAGATATCAGGGGTCCAACTCTCATTGGGATCGACGATGAGGTGCGCAAGCGGTGCCGCGCGGCGCACGGCTTCGATCCGGGCAGCAGGGTCATCGGCATCGACTTTGATCTTGATGAGTTCAGCGCACAGAATGCGCGACGCCGCTTCACCCATACGTGCCGGCGTGTCAATGCTGATGGTCAGAGCGGTTACAAGCGGGGCCGGCTGCGGGCGGCCCAATTGCGCCCAGACAGGCACCCCACTCAGCTGCGATTCGAGATCCCACAATGCCGCATCCAGTGCATTTCTCGCGGCGCCCGGAGGCAGGCACGCCTGCAATTCGTCCCGTCCCATGCCGGCAACGAGCTGGGGGCGCAGGGCCTCCATTTCTTCCATCACCGAGGCCACGGACTCGCCATAACGACTACAGGAGACCGATTCACCGCGTCCGGTCTTTCCGGACTGGTGCAGCTCGACAGTCACCACTTCAGCCGCGTAATTGACCCCGCGGGAGATACGAAAGGGGACTCGGAGCGGAAAGCGGCGCGACTCGATGTTCAGTTTGCGCAACATGCGAGCAAATTGTCCACGATGGCATCAACACCGGTGGTCACCGGATCCTGGCAGGGCAGCTCGAGCAGGTCGCTGATCTGCCTGCAAGCTGCGGCAGCATCCGCTGGCGACAAACCCGAGGTATTGAGTGAGACGCCGATGGCCTTGACCTCCGGATTGGTCAGCCGTGCGGCAACGAGATTTGCTTCCAGGCAGCGTTTCAGCTCGGGCAGTGGGTAGTCGGGCAGACCACGCATATGCTGCCGGCCCGGTTCGTGGCACAGAACCAGTGCATCGGGTTGGGCGCCATGCAGCAGGCCGAGCGACACACCGGCATAGGATGGGTGAAACAGCGAGCCCTGGCCCTCGATGAGGTCCCATCCGCCATCGAGCCGTGCTGGCGAAAGCCGTTCGATCGCGCCAGAGATAAAATCGGCGATCACCGAGTCAATCGGTACGCCGCAGCCCGCAATGAAAATGCCAGTCTGTCCGGTAGCGCGAAAGTCCGCCGCCAGGCCGCGCTGACGCATGCTGCGTTCGATCGCCAGTGTGGTGTACATCTTGCCGACCGAGCAGTCCGTTCCCACGGTCAGGAGTCGCCGGCCCGCACGCGGGCGGCCATTGCCGACCGGAATGTCCGGCATCGGATCGCGAGCATCAAACAGCAAGCGGCCATTGCGCTGGGCGGCAGCGACGATGGCTGGATTCTCGCGCAGTTTTTGATGCAGGCCGCCCACTACATTGAGGCCGGCATCCAGCGCCGCAATCGCATCAGCAACGATCTCCGCAGACATCGACCCGCCGGCGTTGGCGACACCAATCACCATGGTATCCGCCCCTTCACGCACGGCCTGGACCGCGGTGATGTCGCGAAGGCCGAGTGTCGAGCGGCATTCGGGGCGACGATACTGACCCACGCACCAGTCAGGACGCCAGTAGGCCAGCCCCCGCGCTGTCTTGACAGCGAGGTCGTCGGCGGCGCTGCCCAGATAGAGCAGGTAGGGCGGACCCCAGTGGGGGGACTGGAATGCATCGGCACGGTTGGACATAAAGTGTTCGCTCTTCCAGGTATTCAGCAACCTGCCAAAACTCCGGTTGGAGAATAGTCACCGGCAGGCTTGGGCCGCCAATGAAAAGGTAGGTACTTGGCATAACTGGGGGTTGTGAGCGGCTCGGCCTTGAACCGAGACATACCGGGGAACAAAGTGTCGATAGTCGTCTGCGGGAGATGTCGCGGCGTGATCCCGTGCAGCCTGCAGGCGCGTTGTCCTGCGATTCCGGAGGATCGCAGCCACAACCATCAGTTATGCCAGGCGCCAGTTTTTTCATTGGCGGCGCGCGCTTGCTTGTGACTATGCTGCGGCAGCATTTGGAGTCCTGCCCGTGCTCAACCGGAACATGCCGCCACTCGGGACACGATCCGCATGCGAGACGCCACCGGATCGTAGGGTCGTTCAGTGAGGTTGAGCTGTCCGGGCGCCAGCCATAACGATACTCAGCCTGCCGCTCCCGCCGAAGCTGGTCTTCAGCGGGGCGCGGAGGCCGCACGGTCAGACGGCGAAGCGTCAGCGAGCCGGGGTACGGAAAAGCTTCCCGGGCCTGCGCTGCGCTGGATGCCTGCGAAAAGCAAATATTGATGGAATCCGTTTCTCGAGCGAGCAGGCAAACCAACATGTTGACAAGACCTACCGTGCGCTGTTCGTCATTCTCCGCGAAGCGGAGCTATCCCTCGTTGCCTGCCTTGCCTCTCGGCGCCTGTTCACCCCCACGCCCTACCCGGGATGGATTGGATTCATATCCAGTGAATCGGCTCAAGCGGCGGTCGAGTAGCGGGAAGATTGCTGGTCGAGGTCTCACTGGGAGCCTGAGCAACTTGCTGCTCGCCTTCGCTCTCGCCATGGTGCCATTGACGACCGTAGTAGCAAGCGAGGCCCCGGCTGCCTCCCCGAATCCGTATCCATGGAACCATCCGGGATGTCCCTGCGCGACCGTCCTGGGTTCGGGATCAGCGCAGGCGGCGGGCTTGATCGACGCGCCGCTGGAGCACATGGATGACACGATCAGCCAGATCCTGGCCAGGCGGGTAACTCCAGGCGCCGTGGTCCTGGTAGCGCGACGCGGCGTCGTCGCCAAGTGGAAAGCCTATGGGTTCGCGGCAC
>JBDTKM010000112.1:0-15448 GCA_039935315.1 Rhodanobacter sp.
ATGAACACCCGCGTGGCGAAGCCATCGTGCGGGACCAGGCGCATCTCCTGCCCGGACGGAGTGAGCTCGCAGCCGAAACACAGCCAACCCAGGTCGGGATGATTGACAAGATAGCTGGCCGTGCCAAGCGCATAGCCGAAGAAATTCATGCCGTAGTCGCCGCTGTATCCGTCGAAACGCATCATGTCCGGTGCCGAGTGGAAGGCGGCGGCACCAAACCCATCCTCGCCGATGTCGGTCAGCGGCCCCATCAGTCCGCCATAGGCCACCTGCAGCAGATGGAAGTCGGCCGGATGACTGCGGTACGCACGGAACAAGGCGAGCGCATTCAACGACGAACCGTAGTGATGGAGCTGGCGCTCAAGACGTGGCGTTTTGCCGGCATAGAGGAAATCCCAATAACGGCGCGCGCTGCCGTTATAGCCCCAACTGGGGATGGACGGGTCGTAGCCGAGAATCACGGCGAGCGTCTGCGCGGCTTTGTCGGCATAGCCGAAATGGCTCATCCAGTCATAGATCTCCGACTGTCCGGTCGAATCCCAGGGCATCTCGCTGCCGAACGGATAGGCTTCAGCCGCCCAGCGACTGGCGCGCTCACGCATGATCTTCTCCACGCGGGCGGCTTCGTCCGTCATGCCCTCGCGGCGAAGGTCCTGGAGAACCGCCACAAATACGTTGCCCTCCATCTGGCCGAATCTGGCGTAGTAGGGTGCCAGCCTGGACATCGCCACTGATGTCTCGGCGGCGTGCGTCAGGTACCAGCGCCAGTCGTGCGCGCGCACCAGGCCATGGTGGAACCGCGCCAGGCGGTAGAGCACCCAGTAAGCGGCAACTACGTGCACGTAGTTATAGGAACGGCCGACCGAATAGGCATCTTTCTTGCTCCATGCCGACCAGGTCTTCCAGTCGATGGACGGATCATGGGGATAGCCCGGCAATGCCTTGGGGTCGTAGTAGAAAAGACTCTTGCGGACACCATACCTTTGCGGCCCCTGGTTGACCTGCAGATGACCATCCAGCGTGCCGGTGACGAAGCGTTCGAATTTGGCGACCTCGTCGGAATCGGGCTCGCCAAGCTGCTTCATGATCGCGGCCAGCCACGAACCGGCACCGCCTTCGTCGCTGAGGCCGGCGATCCAGACACGGTTCTCCTGCAGCACTTGGCGACCGGCATCGTGGTCGTAGCTGATGATCGACGGCGCACGGTGGAACGGATCCGACGCATCGTCGAACCACTGCTTCGTGAAGAGGAAATGGCCAAGATCGGCGACGGCCTGGCGCTCCGGTTTGATCACGAAATACGAAATCGTCTGTACGCTGCCATCCGCGTAATGCACGCTCAGGCGCGCTCTGCCCCAATGACGTCCTCGCAGTCGGTAGCGATCCCAGTTTCCATGCCTACCGACATGCGCCACTTCGATGGCACCTTCTGGATCGACGCGGATGCTGCGCACCGCCTGCCCGGATTTCAGGAACAGGTCAGCTGGCAAGTCAGTGGGCAGCACGTAGCCGGGAACGCCGATCGCCACGGGCCGATGGTGCTGCGACAGCGTGGTGTTGATCGACTCGATGCCGGAGGCCAGTACCAGGCGCAGACCGATGCGCCGACTCTGGCCCGGTGCCAGTGTGAACGCCGTCGGCCGGTTCCACTCGCGCACGCCTTTCCATTCCTCGTCCGCAAAGCCCTGGCTGGCCACCATCCAGTCGTAGAACCCCTCGAAGGTATTGCTGCGCGGCGTCGGATCGTTGAACAGCTTCGGCACTTTGCCCGGCCCCGTGTCATCAAGGATCGGCTTGTACGCCTCGAACGGCGTGTTCGCCTCGGGCAACACCAGTAACACAGGGCCGTGACCGTTGAGGCGGGTCACCTGCAGATAGCCGGCATCGCGCCCGATATAAGGGTCGGCGAAGGCAGCCTTCGTGTAGGCCTGCTCAGCGCTGCGCCCGGTCAGGATGTTGTCGAACACCATTGGCAAGCCCAGTCCGCCGACCTCCACCGGCAGCGAAGAACGATTGGTCAGGACGAAGCGCAGGCTCAGCGTACCCTCGGATACAACCCATGTGCGCCGGATGTTGAGCGGCATGCCCTGCGGAAAGCAGGCGGACAGATCTGCCACGGCGAGCACATCGCCGTGCGCTGGCAAGGCGCGCACCTGGGACTTGTGGAAGGCACTGGAATAGTCCTGCCAGGCGCCCCCGGCCGTTCTCAGGCGCAGCTCGATATCGCCCAGGTGATCGTAGCCGTTCCCTTGGCGCTTGCTTTCCTGGTCATCGGGCACGAAATCGAAATCGACCTGGGACTTGGGCACCAGCGAGATCAAGGACTGGGTTTGCGGATCGAGCCGCACCTCGAACTGGGCGGTTGAAAAATTCTGTGCGGTGGCAGCATCGGTCGGAGGGATGCCCGTGGCGTGCGCAAGACACGCACCACCGCACGCCACGCCGATAACAAGCATCCGCCCGACAATCCATTTGCTCTGGTTGTTCAATCCTTTTCTCCATCCTCTCCAAGAATGGCCCGCCCTATGCGGGCAGACGTCCGGATATCCAATGCGCGCGGCAACCGTCCATCAAAGGGTACGAAGTCGTCTCCGAAAAGTTCGGGATAAGCCCGTGTGAAATGGTCAGGTGTCTGAAAGGCGCAAGCACGCAGCGCAACGGAGTCGCGAGGGAGGCGTCATGACAAGCACCTTTGAAGACTGGAACCACCGGTACCAGTAAATGGCGCAGCGCTCTCGGCCGCGGCAGCCGGCGACGTCGATTAACGTAGAGATCGGCCAGTCGGCAGAGCTCACCCACCTGTCGATTCCCACCCTTCAGTGATCCGCCGCGCCCTTGTCGGTCGAGAAGCGATAGATGATCTGGTTGTTGTAGACCTGGCCCGGACGCAACTCCGCTGAGCCGAAGTTCGGATGGTTGGGGGTGTCCGGGAATATCTGCGGCTCGAGCACGAAGGCATCGCCTTGGCGATAGGTGTGTCCGGAGCGGCCCACCGTCGTGCCGTCAAGGAAGTTGCCGGAATAGAATTGCAAGCCCGGCTGGCGCGAATACAGACGCAGAACGCGTCCACTGGCAGGCGACTCCACCTGCGCCACGAGACGTGGCTGCACACTCATCGCGTGGCTGATCACCCAATTCATGTCATAACCTTTACCGATCAGCAACTGCTGCGAGTGGCCATTACGGATGTCTTTGCCGATGGGCTTGGCATGGCGAAAATCGAATGGCGTGCCAGCCACCGAGCGGAATTCCCCGGTCGGAATCTGCGTCTTGTCCACCGGCGTGATCTGGTCGGCCGGAATCATCAACAGTTGATGCATCACCGTGCCTGAGCCCGCCCCGTCGAGATTCCAGTAGGTGTGGTTGGAGATATTGACGATGGTGGTTTTGTTGGTGGTCGCCTGGTCGGCGATGGTGAGTTGGTTGTCCTCGCTCAGGGAGTACGTCACGGTGACTGCCAGGCGCCCCGGATAGCCCTGGTCGCCATCGGGGCTGACATGACTGAAGGTGACGCTGGCCGTCGGTCCCTGCTCGACCGAAACGACCTTCCACAAGCGCGTATCGAGACCCTCGGTTCCTCCGTGCAGGGAATTGGGACCGTCGTTGATGGTCAGCTGATAATGCGTGCCGTCGAGCGTGAACTGCCCCTTGGCGATGCGGTTGGCGAAACGCCCCACGGTGGCGCCGAAGAACTGACGCTTGGACAGGTACCCAGCCATGGTGGCGTAGCCAAGAGCCACATCCGCCGCGTGCCCGTTGCGGTCGGGAGTGAGCAGCGACTGGACCCGCGCGCCATACGCAATCACCGTGACGCTGACACCGTGATCGTTTTGCAGCTTGACGGCTTCAACCTTGCGACCATCCGGCATCGAGCCAAAGGTGGAGCGCGTAGCCGATGTGGCCAGACCGACGCCGGGAAGCAGCAGTGCGCAGACCAGGGTCGGCATCAGATATCGATGGAAATTCTTCACGGATACGTTCCTCACAAATGAAATGGCATGGCATCTTGCGCACGATGCGAGCCGGTCGGATGCGGCTCGCGCTCCATCAGATGCCGATGTCGCGCAAACGTACGCCGGACATCAGCTTACGTTCGATGTTCTCCAGGGTCACGCCCTTGGTCTCCGGCAACAGCAGGTAGACCAGGCCAATGAACAGGAAGTTGAGTACGGCATACACACCGAATGTCCGCCCGGTGCCGAGTGTGGTCAGCAACGAAAGGAAAGTGGCGCCAACGATGAAGTTGCTCACCCAGTTGGTCACGGTCGAGCAGGACACGCCAAAGTCGCGTCCATTCAGCGGCTGGATCTCCGAGCACAGGATCCAGACCACGGGTGCGGCGGACATCGCGTAACTGATCACGAACGCGATGAGCAGCGCGATGGCGATCCCGGCAGAGAATGGCGTGCCCAGGCCCACGGTGAACAGCACACCCATACCAAGCATGCACGCACCCATGACGGCGTACCCGATGTACAGCAGAGGCTTGCGACCGATCCGGTCGACCTGGCTCACGGCAATGAAGGTGGCCAGTGCCATCAGCACACCGATGGCGACCGTGCCCCACATCCGATCGGCCCCGGTCGCTATGCCGGCCAGGCCCAGGATCTTCGGCGCGTAGTACAAAATCACGTTGGCACCGGTGAACTGCTGCATGAACTGCAGCAGCATGCCCAGAAAGGTTGAACGGCGAAAATTCCCATTCTTCAGGAACAACCTGAAACCGTTGCCCTCCACCTGCAGGCTCTGCCGGATCGCCGCCAATTCCGCCTGCGCGACACTGGCGTCGTTCTGCCTGAGCTTGAGCAGCACACCGAGCGCCTCGTCGTCGCGCTGCTTGGACATCAGCCAACGCGGACTGGTCGGCAGGAAAAACATCGTTACCACGAGGATGCCGGCCAACGGTGCCATCGACCCCAGCATCAGGCGCCAGCTGCCGGAATAGCTGAGCCCCGCGTCGATCAGGTAGGCAACCAGGATGCCCACCATGATCGCCAGCTGGTAGCCGGAAATCAGTGCTCCACGACTACGCTCCGGCGAAATCTCCGATAGATAGATCGGCGCGATATAGGAGGAAATACCCACCGCGATGCCGAGGATGGCTCGCATGCCGATAAGCATGTAGGCCGACACCGCCACGGCGCAGCCGATCGCGCCCAGAACGAATACCAAGCCGCTGATGAGCAGCGTGATCCTGCGTCCGAAACGATGCGACAGCCAGCCGCCGGTGACTGCGCCCGCTGCCGCGCCAAGCATCATCGCGCTGACCACGAACTCCTGGATCACGTCCGAGGCGTGGAACGCCTTGGCGATCAGTGGCAACGCACCCGAGATAATGCCGATATCCATGCCGAACAACAGTCCGGCGAGTGCGGCGATCGGGCCGACAATGTAGATGATGGGCACCGTCTTCATGCGCTGGCCCATGGACACGTTCGGAGGCGTCGCGGCGCGCGTCTCACTGTTGGATTGATACATGTTTCTCCCCCCTCATCACCGATGGTGTGTTGCTGATGTCACCAGGTGTGGCGGCCCGCCCTCACGAGACGCCACGCACGAAATCCCGACCTGTGCAGCCACGAGATCAGGCGGCTGTGTAGGCCGTCTTCACTGTCGTGTAGAACTCTGCAGCGTAGCGCCCCTGTTCCCGTGCGCCGTAGCTCGATCCCTTGCGCCCGCCGAATGCCACATGCGGATCGACGCCTGCGGTGGGCAGGTTGACCATCACCATGCCGGCCTGGGCGTAACGCTTGAAATGGGTTGCGTGCTTCAGCGAGGTGGTGCAGATGCCTGCACACAACCCGAACTCCGTATCGTTGGCCAGCGCCAGAGCCTGGTCATAATCATCCGCCGGCATGACGCACGCGACCGGCCCGAAGATTTCCTCGGTGGCGATGCGGTGCCCGGGTTCAGCACTAAACAGGGCCGGCTGCAGGTAGTAGCCGCGAGGGCCCGGATCCAGTCGTGCACCACCCCACAGCAAGGTGGCTCCTTCGTCCTGACCGATCTGGATGTAGGACAGATCCTGGTCGAGCTGCTGCTGGCTGGCCACCGGGCCGATGTCGGTACCTTCCGCTAGCGCCGGTCCGACCTTCAACGAAGCAAGCTTCTGTTGCAGGCGCTCGACGAACTCGTCATGGACCGCCGACTCCACGATCAACCGGCTCGAGGCCGTGCAACGCTGGCCCGTCGAAAAGTACGCGCCGTTGAGTGCGCACTGGACGGCCTTGACCATGTCGGCGTCGGCCAACACGATGAGCGGATTCTTGCCGCCCATCTCGAGCTGGATCTTGAGACCGCGTTCGGCGGCCGCGCGCAGCAACTGATTCCCGATCGCCACCGAACCGGTGAAGCTCAACGCGTCGAGTCCCGGCGCATCGACAATCGCCTGACCGACGGTTCGGCCGCTACCGATCACCAGGTTGAATGCACCCGCAGGCAGGCCCGCCCGACTGATGATCTCCGCCAGTGCCCAGGCGCATCCGGGAACCGACTCGGCCGGCTTGAACACTACCGTGTTTCCGTACGCCAAGGCGGGCGCGATCTTCCAGGCCGGGATGGCCAACGGAAAATTCCAGGGAGCGATGATACCGACCACACCCACCGGTTCACGGGTGATCTCGATGGCAACCCCGGGACGCGTGGAGGCCAGATATTCACCGGGAATCCGCAGTGCTTCACCGGCGAAGAACTTGAAGATCTGTCCGGCGCGGGCGGCCTCACCGATGCTCTCGGGCAATGACTTGCCTTCTTCCAGCGCCAGCAGGCGTCCGAGTTCCGCCTTGCGCGCCAGAATTTCGCTGCCGATGGCATCCAGCACGTCGGCACGCTGCTGCGGGGTCGTGGCCGCCCAGCCCGGCTGCGCCTTTTGCGCGGCGCCAACCGCATCATGCGTACGTTGGGCGTCGACGACCCCGAACTCGCCCACCGGGGAGTCGAGATCGGACGGATTTTCAACGATGCTGATATTGGAACCGGCAACCCACTCGCCGGCGATATAACTCTGGAAGGTGTGGATCACGGATATCACCGCCTCTTACAGGGATTGGACGTCACCTATCGAAAATCCATCATCGACGACCTGCAGCGTGTTGCGCAGCGGCGCGCCCATCGCAGGCAGATCGATCTCGAACTCGTCGCCGGGTTCGACCCGAATTCCATCGGCGAAACTCAAGGTTGCCGTACCCATGAAATGCAAATGAACATCGCCGGGGCGGCGATGAGCCGCGTATTTGAAATGATGATATTCAAGGTTATTCAGCGAATGGCACATGTTCGCCTCGCCGGTAAGAAAAGATTTTTCCCAGATGATCTTGCCCTGGCGGCGTATGCGGCTTGATCCGCGCAGATCATCCGGCAGCGGGCCGATCCACAGCTCCGGCCCCACCGCGCACTGGCGCAATTTCGAGTGGGCGAGATACAGATAATTCTGTCGCTCGGTGACGTGATCGGAAAGCTCGTTGCCGATCGCGAAACCCAGGCGCCGCGGCGTTCCCGTCGGGTCGACCAGGTACAGGCCGACCAGCTCTGGTTCCTCGCCGGCATCCAGCGCGAATCCCGGCGACGAAAGAGGGGTCCCGGGCGCTACCACCATGTGACCGTTACCCTTGTAGAACCATTCCGGCTGTGCGCCCGGCTGCGTGCCGACAGGCCGGCCACCCGCCACGCCCCAGCGGAACACCCGCATCGAATCGGTCAGTGATTCTTCCTCCGCTTGATGCTTCGCCTCCTGTTGATGCATGGCGTCGCGCGTGGCCGCGCTGCCGGTGTGGGTCAGGCCGGTGCCGGTCACCAGGCAATGGGCGGGATCAGGATGCTGAAGTGGCGTGAGCACGCGCCTCGCGGCGAGCAGGGCTGCGTAGTCAATCGTCGCATCGCGCGGACTTTCACTGATCAGCGCGGCCAGCGACTGACCCGAGGCCAGGGCGTGCTGCGCCAGCGCGTAAATGGATTGGGCCCCGGACAGCGCCTGCACCGTCGCACCGCTGGCATCGACCTCACCCACCCGAGGGGTCTGGGTGTCATCGACGAACTGGATTAATCGCATACACGGCGTCCCGACGTCTGGAGAATGCGCCCGGCGAAGCTCGGACGGCGCCGGGAGAGTCATGTACGCCTCGCCCGATCGTTGCCCACTCTGACTGGATAATGTATACACAACAAATATAGTTTTTCAGCCAATTGATACGTAAAAGTGTATGTTTACGTGCGAGGCCGCCCATCATGTTGCAGAAAAAAGCCTGGTTCCTGCGCGCGCGTCTGAAGACACGACATTTGCTGCTGCTGGTCGCCATCGACGAGGAGGGCAACATCCATCGGGCGGCGGAAACGCTCAACGTGTCACAGCCCGCGGCGTCAAAGCTGCTCAAGGACCTGGAGGACATGATGGATGTCCAGTTGTTCGAACGCCTGCCTCGCGGCATGCGCGCCACTCTGTATGGCGAGGTGATGATCCGCCATGCGCGCATCGCCCTGGCCAGTCTGGGCGAGGCTGGCTCGGAGATCGATTCGCTCAAGGAAGGCTATGCCGGCAACGTGCGCGTCGGTGCGATCCAGGGGCCGGCAGTCACGCTGATTCCCGCGGCCATCAAACGCGCGATCCAGGAGCGTCCACTCCTGCGCGTCTCGGTGCTGGTCGAAAGCAGTGACGTGCTCATGGAACGGCTGGCGCAGAGCAAGCTGGATATCCTGATTGCGCGACTTTTCGCCCAGCACGACAAGAGCCAACTTCGCTACCAGCCGCTTGCCGAAGAAAAGATTTGTGCCATCGTGCGCCCCGGCCATCCGATCCTCGCCATCCGGCAGCCATCACTCACCGACATGGCGCAATACGGTTGGATCGTGCCGCCCACGGGCAGCGTGTTGCGGCACCGTTTCGAACTCATGTTCCACAGTGCAGCGCTGGAGTTGCCGGCACGCCTGATCGAGTCGACGGCACTGGTATTCGTGCTCAATATGCTGCAGCACACGGACTACATCAGCACGATCCCCGCCGATGCCGTCGATCACTATGTCGCTCATGGCATCGTGTCGGTGGTGCCGACCGAGCTCTCGTGCAAAATGGACGATTTCGGCATCATCACGCGCAAGGACTGGCTGCTGTCACCGGCAGCACAATGCATGCTGGCCGCCCTCAAGGAAGTGGCCAGCGACGTGTATGGGTTGCCACGCCTGGACTGATCAAGTCGGTCGGCACATCCCTGGCATCAGGTCCAGCCCGCGTCAACCACGAACTCCTGCGCCGTGCACGCGCGCGATGCGTCGGAAGCAAGGAACAAGGCCATCGACGCGATGTCGGCCGGCATGATCTGGTCCGGAAGGCATTGGTTCTCCCGCAGCTCCCTCTCGCTTTCGGCAGTCAGCCACAGCATTCGTTGCCGCTCCGTCATGACCCACCCGGGGCTGAGCACGTTGATGCGGATCCGATGCTCGCCCAAGGACTTGGCCATCCCGCGCATCATGCCGTTCATGGACGACTTGGCTGTCGCATAGCACGGATAGCCCGCATTCTTGGTCTGCCAGCCGGTCGAGCCCAGATTGATGATGGAGCCGCGCCCCTGGCGACGCATGCCCGGTACGACGGCCTGGATCGCGAAGAATGCGGCCCGCTGGTTGACACCGATCCGCTGGTCCCAATAAGCCGGGGTCACCTCCTCAAGCGTATGGCGATCGTCGCTGCCCACGTTGTTGACCAGCACGTCGAACGGCCCCAGCGCCTGCGCCGCGTCGTTGATCGCCTGCTGCAGTGACGGCACGTCGGTCACGTCACACCGTTTCCACCACGGCGCGGGACCGAGGTCCCGAATCCGGTCGATCAGCGTCTGACTCGCATCCTCATCGATGTCGACGAATGCCACATGTGCGCCCTGGCACACGAATGCCTCCACCAGCGCCGCCCCGATGCCGCTGCCGCCACCGGTGATGAACACGCGCCGCGTGCGCAGGTCCGGGTAGACCGCATCATGGATGGCCGCACTACAACCCTCGTGCTCAACAGATGACGTCTGCATGGTTACCGATCTCCTACGCGTGAGATATACACATTTATATCGGAATTATTGATATTAGTATTTTATTTGTATCAATATGCTCTGTAGGCTGGGTCCTGTAAAGCACGTTTTTTTGCACGCACGCCAGCGGATCTGCGGACCCCCGGCAAAGGACGTTGGGTACCCATGAGCTCTCCAGAAGACACCAAAAGACGCAGCCAATCCTGGTTTGGCCGCTCCGACAAGAGCGGTTTTCTCTATCGAAGCTGGCTGAAAAACCAGGGCTATCCCAGCGACCTTTTCGACGGCCGGCCGGTGATTGGCATCTGCAATACATGGTCGGAATTGACACCCTGCAACGGGCACTTCCGCGAGCTGGCCGAATACGTGAAACGCGGTGTCTACGAGGCCGGCGGATTTCCACTCGAATTTCCCGTCATGTCCCTGGGCGAGACGCAAATGCGTCCGACCGCGATGCTGTTTCGCAATCTGGCCAGCATGGATGTGGAAGAATCCATCCGGGCCAATCCGATCGACGGTGTCGTGCTGCTGATGGGCTGCGACAAGACCACTCCGTCGCTGATGATGGGAGCTGCCAGTTGCGACCTGCCTACCATCGGCGTGTCGGGTGGCCCCATGCTCAGCGGCCGCTGGCGCGGCCAGAAGATCGGCTCCGGCACCGGCGTATGGAAAATGTCGGAAATGGTGCGCGCCGGGGAGATGAGCGAGGAGGATTTCGTCGAGGCCGAGTCGTGCATGCATCGATCCAAAGGCGGCAGCTGCATGACCATGGGCACCGCCTCGACCATGGCCAACATGGTCGAGGCGCTCGGCATGTCGCTGCCCGAGAATGCCGCCATCCCGGCGGTGGACTCACGCCGTTATCGGCTCGCCCAACTCAGCGGGCGACGGATCGTGCAGATGGTGCATGAGGATCTGCGCATGTCGAAGATCATGACGCGCAACGCATTCGAGAATGCCATTGTCGCCAATGCGGCCATCGGCGGATCGACCAATGCGGTCATCCACCTGCTCGCCATGGCCGGCCGCATCGGGGTCGAGCTCAAGCTGCAGGACTGGGACGAGCTGGGCTCGAAACTCCCTTGCCTCGTCAACCTGCAGCCTTCCGGCGAACATCTGATGGAGGACTACTACTACGCCGGTGGCCTGCCTGCGGTACTGCGCGAAATCGCACCCCACCTGCACCTTGATGCGCTGACCGCGAACGGCAAGACGATGGGCGAGAACATCGAGTCGGCACCGTGCTGGAATCGCGATGTCATCAGGACCGCAAGCGAACCGTTCAAACCCGAGGCAGGCATCGCCGTATTGCGCGGCAACCTGGCGCCCGATGGCGCGGTCATCAAGCCCTCGGCTGCATCACCTCATCTGCTCCAGCATCGCGGGCGTGCGGTGGTCTTCGAGAACATCGAGGAGCTGCATGCGCGCATCGACGATGACTCGCTGGATATCGACGAGCACTGCGTCATGGTGCTCAAGAACTGCGGCCCCCGCGGCTACCCGGGCATGGCCGAAGTGGGCAACATGCCGTTGCCGCCCAAGCTGCTCAAGCGGGGCATCACCGACATGGTGCGCATCTCCGACGGGCGCATGAGCGGCACCGCCTATGGCACCGTTGTGCTGCATGTGTCACCCGAGGCCGCCGCCGGTGGCCCTCTGGCGCTGGTGCAGGAAGGCGACATGATCGAGCTCGACGTGCCCGCACGGCGCATCCACCTGGACGTGACGGAAGAGGAATTGGCGCGCCGGCGCACGCATTGGAAAGCAGCCGACACCCCGAAGCGGGGCTGGTACAAGCTGTACGTGGATCACGTGCAGCAGGCTCATCTCGGCGCAGACCTCGATATCCTGGTTGGCAGTAGCGGGAACGAGGTGCCCCGCGATTCCCACTGAATACGTCGCCCCGGATCCCCCGTGGGAAATGGTCGTGATCCCCGCTTCCGGCCAAGCACTGCGCCAGGCAGCCGAACTGGCGCGGAGGTTTCCGCGAGATTCTCACGCTGGTACACCTAGTTGATCGACCACGGATGTGAGCGTCCGTCGCAGGTGGTCAAGAGATGCAGTGACTTGTGCTCTGTTGCGGGCGGAACTGACTGGGTGGTCACGGCACTGTGGAATAGATGGCGGCACGCAGCGCGTTGACTTGAGCCCAGCATGACCGTCGGAGACGGTCATGTGCACGCCGCACAGGCTCCAAGGCCTCAGTCGCGTCAGGAGCAGGCGCCAGTGCACCTGCAGTTTCGACAGTTTCACCGAGACACTCGATTACCCGGTTGAGGGCAGCAGTCTTTGCGCGGCAACGTTTTCCGCCAGATGGGAGCTGGACCACGACGCCAATCGGGTAAAGCGATGCCGTATTGGTCATGACAAGCGTGGCTGCAACGAGAGCTGCAATGACGGTGGTGCCCCGGTATGTGCCCGAGGCAACAATCTCGACGCTCTCTCGGATCAACACATTCAAGACATGGAAGACAAGCTCCATCAGCGGTGGCGAAAACGTAGGGGTACGAAACGCTGCAACACGTGTTCGAACGACCCTTGCAACGTGTCGCACTTCGCCATGGCATCCGCGGTTCGGAAGATCATCACGATTCGGTCGATGTCAGCGTGTTTCGTGATGTCGAGGCGGCATCAATGAGCTTGAATCACCTTCACAACAGCAGGGGAAATCAGCCAAAGCGGGCTTCGATACCCAGTCGTTGCCCGGGGTTGCCGCGCAGGCGCACGGCGTCGTCGCGCTGGTCCGCCGCAGCCACCACGGAACCATCCAGTTGCACCGCCAGCAGACGCTTGCCGGCGGGTACGCGCAGGCTGAGCCAGGTAGCGCCGGGTACCGCCAGATCGGGCAGCTTGACCCAGCCCTTCAGACGCCCCGCTTGGGCCATGCTGCTGAGTTCGAAGCTGGTACGGCCCCAGCGCGTGGGCGCTTGCGTGATGCCCACCGGCGAACCGCTGGCTAGCCATTGGCGTGGTATCGCGCGGCCCAGATACAGGGTCTCGCCAATGCTGTCTTCAAACACGAGGCTCCAGCGCAGCAGCAGCGGTATCGTCATCTGTGCGGGTATGCAGAACAGCGGCATGCCTCCGGAGATACCGGCCACTTCACCGGCGGTCCAGCTACCGGGCGTGTGGTCGTGGTGCCTGTGGGCATACAGAAACAGCAGGTATTCGTCGATGCGGTTGAGCCGCAACAACTGCTGCGCATAGCCGTAGGAGATAAAGCCGAGAATGTCGCGGCCGTCCGCACTGACTGGGCCGATATTGGCCACCACGCCGATGCTGGTGCCGCGGTGGCCACGCATGCAGTCGATTACCAGGTTGGCCAAGTCGTCGGGCAGCACGTCGGCTTGCAGCAGCTCGGAATACGCACGATGCGGCCATTGCTGTTCGCTGGGATGTTCCTGCGCCAGCGATTCGCGGAAGGTGAGTTTCACTCCCGGCAGCGGACCGATGTAAGGCGGCTTCAAGTCATGGCGAACATTCGCTCGCAGCGTGCGCTCGGTCTGTTGACGCAGCAGGTCGGCATGCTGACGCCATGCGTTCGCGGTGCCTTTTTCGTCACTTGCCAGTGTGGGCCAGATCGCCGCCAGATCAGTCAGCCCGCGGGCTGCCATGGCGCTATTGGCGTAGTACGGTTTCCACCACAGGCTGGGGTCGGGGAACAGGCAGGCGTCGGATTCGTTCCAGCCGTGGATCAGTCCATGGCCGGGCGCATCGTGGGGCAGTTTCAGGCTTTCGTCGTGCAGCTCCAGCAGCAACTGCGCGGTGGCTTCGATCTTGCCTCGATGTTTGAGCAGCAGCGCGCGATCCCCGGTGTAGTGGACATAGCGCCAGCAATGACAAGGTCAGGCCGAACTGGCCGGTCTCCGCGCCGCGCATATTGATCATGCCGCTGTCGTCGACGAAATCCGTGAAATAGCCGTCCAGCACGCTGGCTGCCTGAGCAAAGCGGCCCCATTCCAGATTGGCGTACAGCGAGCTGGTGAAGGTGTCTTGGAAGCCGTCGTACTCGTTGCCGTAGTAGTCGCGGTCCACCGCGCCGTATTTGGGATAGCTGCCGCCCGGCCGCACCACCAGCTCACGCGCGAACGCATAGCGGGCCATGTCGCTCCAGCCTGCAGCGGACAGCGACGCGGTGGCGGCGTCGTTCAGCTCGGCGTTCCAGTAATCGTGGAAATGCAGCAACGCCGCATAGAACGCTTCCGCCTGCGGCGGCTCCCGTCGCGGTGGATAGCTGGGATAGCTGTGGCCGTAGGTGACCTTGCGCATCGCACCGTTTTCGATCAGTGCGGTGCGATGCCAGGTTTGCACCACGAAGCGATCCTTCGCGTCGACATCGGCAAACACCAGCACGTCATACCAGCGCCCTTCGCCCAGTGGCACCACCTTGTGTGCCGATGGCATCCAGCCGCCCAGCAAGCCCTCGCGTCGACGCGCCACTTTCCTGGGTTCATGCAACTCGGTGAATATCTGGTCGGGATGATAGGTACGAGTGCTGCCGGCGGTATACACCGGCATGGTATCGGCGCACTGCCGGGTACCCACGAAGCTGGTCCAGGGTAGCCGACCGTAGTAGTCCTCGGGATTCAGTTGCGAGGCCAGCGGCGGTGCTGCCAGCCGCACCTGGTGTTCGTCCGGCTCGCCGTGACGGAGCAGGTGATCCGCCAGCAGGTCGGCTTCGGCCTGCGCGATATCGGCCAGCTTCATGCCGAAGTAGGGCTGCTCCGCTTCGTCGTAAGTGGGTTCGGTACGCTTGCCCAGCACGCAGGCGCCATCACCGCCGAGCAGGGTCAGATCGCCATCGGGATGGCTGAGGTCTTCCATCACGTGCCACGTTTTGCCGGCGTCGTCAAAACGGCTGATGCTCTGCTGGCCTTGCGTCGACACCTGCGCGAGCGGTACCCGCACCGGCGGCGGCGACCGGACGTTTGTTGGGGCGGGGCCAGTGGCTTGAGCGCGTGCCGGGTGGGTGCCTGGCACCAGTCCCATAGCGGCACTGGCAGCGGCAACACCCTGCAGAAAACGGCGACGATCCATTCTTGGCTTGCTCCGGCGAGCGCACGGGAGCGACTCGCCTGTTGCTGTAAAAAGTGGCCCGTGCCAAGGGGGATTTACACCATTTCAAGTGGAGCTGGCTTGCAGGCACGGGCCAAAAGCGGTGATGCAGGAAGGCCGCTGCGGGTGTCGCAGATGACCGGAAGTCAGGGGTTTCTAGTCGTCATCAGTGCCGAGGTCCAGCAGGTGCGGCGGCAGGCCGGTGCAGGCACCCCAGTAGTAGATGGCCAGACCGACCATGGCGACGGCCACGGTGTCCCAGGGGTGGCCGATGATGCCCCGGCCGCCGAAGGTGCCCAGCCAGGACAGCGCGATGAGCAGCGCGTAATAGACCATCAGCCACAACGAGGAATACACCTCCTGGCGCAGCTTGACGCGGCCCG
>JBDTKM010000113.1:0-19937 GCA_039935315.1 Rhodanobacter sp.
ATCAAACATCTGGAGCGGGTGTTCGATCACTTCGCCGCGTACGCAGGGGAACTGTGGAACGCTGCACCCTCGGACATCCTCGCCGCCGCCCGCAAAGCAAATCCATCGTGATGATCTGCGCCCATCCCACCATCCCGTACCGACCCGACGAAACGGCCTGCGCCGCCGCGCCGCGCCTGTCTACCCACCCGACCAAGAGGCCTACCCAGTCATGACCACCATTTCCAGTCCCGGTGCCCGCTTCCGCCAGGCCCTCATCGAAGAAAGTCCGCTGCAAGTAGTAGGCACCATCAACGCCAACCACGCCCTGCTCGCCCAGCATGCCGGCTTTCGTGCGATCTATCTCTCCGGCGGCGGCGTGGCTGCCGGCTCGCTGGGCTTGCCGGACCTGGGCATCAACACGCTCGACGACGTGCTGACCGACATTCGCCGCATCACCTATGTCTGCGACCTGCCCCTGCTGGTCGACATCGACACCGGCTTTGGCCCCAGCGCATTCAATATCGCGCGCACCGTGCGTTCGTTGATCAGGTCTGGCGCCGCGGCATGCCACATCGAGGACCAGGTAGGTGCCAAACGCTGCGGCCACCGGCCAGGCAAGGAAATCGAATCCGCCAGCGAAATGGTCGATCGCGTCAAGGCCGCCGCCGATGCGAAGATCGACTCGAACTTCTTCCTGATCGCACGCACCGACGCCATTGCGGTGCTGGGCGTGGACGCCGCCATCGAACGCGCACTCGCCTGCGTCGAAGCCGGTGCCGACGGTATCTTCCCCGAGGCTTCCTACGATCTGGAGACCTACCGCCGCTTCGTCGATGCGGTCAAAGTGCCCGTGCTCGCCAACCTCACCGAGTTCGGCCAGACCCCGTTGTTCAGCCGCGACGAGCTGGCCACGGCGGGTGTCGCCATGCAGCTGTACCCACTGGCGGCATTCCGTGCGATGAACAAGGCGGCCGAGAATGTCTATACGGCGATCCGACGCGACGGTCACCAGCGCAACGTGGTCGACACCATGCAAACGCGTGAAGAGCTATACGAGCGGATCGGCTACCACGAATTCGAACGCAGCCTCGATCGTGTGCTGGCCGCCAAGAAGTAGCCGCGTCCACACGCAAGCAGCAAAACCAGGGGCCGCGGATTTCGCGGCCTTCTTGTTTGTCCCGACGGGGCCTGCCAGAAGACCTGCTCGTCGGCGCCGAAGCCCAGCGAAGCAGCGGAAGCAATCACGCCATCCTGGCAGTGCGCCACGTGCTCCATTCCTTCGCCTGCAAACTGCATCCTGCACGATAGTCTGGTCGCACTCGCCACTGGACACCGATCAACGCCGCCGCACTCCACCCAGCGCGCGGCTCCGATGTCACGGCACAAATGCACGCAGCCACAGATCCCTTGGCTATATGACTGAAGCGCCAACTAAGTTGACGCGCACCCGCTCCCCATATAGCCAGATGGAGACGACCGTTCCAATTGAGGTTCGATGCCAATCAGGCCTTCGCATTGCTGCAATGCCGCACAAGCAGTTCATCGAAACCTCCACGTCGCTCTTGATTGTCCGGACAAACTAAAAGATACTACGGGCGATTGTTGTTATAACTACATAGCAATGTAGTCAATCGGCCGGACGCATCAGTCCAATGTCGCTGGGGATAATGATGAACAAGTACTTGAGCCGCAATCTGCTGGCCTCGTCGATTCTTTCGGCCGTGCTCGCCAGCCAGGCCTACGCACAAAACACCAACAGTCCTGCCCCGTCGAACGGCGTGCAAGCGAGCAACGAACAGGCCCGCGCAGAACCTCCGGCAATCCAGCCCGCCACGTCGACGAAGAAAGTCGTGCAGCTGAAGAGCGTCACCGTCACAGCCCAGCGTCGGCAAGAGCTGGTGCAGAAGATACCGATGAGCATTACCACGATCAGCGGAGTGCAGTTGCAGCGCCTGCAGGTCAGAACCATCGAGGATGTGAAGTTCGCGACGCCAAACATCGTCATCGAGCCACTCGCTGCGACACCGGGAGGCTTGAAGGTATTCCTGCGCGGCGTCGGCCAGGAAGACTCGATGTTTACCGCCGACCCTGCCGTCGCGCTGTACATCAACGACGTCTACATCCCGCGCCTGAATGGGGCAATGCTTGACCTCTACGACGTGGAGCGGATCGAAGTGCTGCGTGGCCCACAAGGGACGCTGTACGGCCGCAACGCGACGGGCGGCGCGATTCGTTACATCACCCGCAAGCCTGATGGAAAGAAAACCCTCTCAGCCGACGTAACATTGGGGAATTATGGTCAGGCCGACGTGCGCCTGAAATACGGCACGCATATCGGAAAGGTTGATATTTCCGGTGCGGTGATGTCGACCAATCGTAACGGCTACTCACTCGACTTGACCGATAATCGCCACGTAAATACGAAGCACATCAACGGCGCACGAGCGACTCTTGCCATGCCGGTAGGAGAGAGTACCTATGCAACGTTGAACTTGGACTACCTCAAGGACACCTCAGGCCCCCCGTTTCCAACGCAGGTGAAATTTGATCAGAGCGGCCACGTGGTGCCTACCTTCGGAAGTGTTTACAAGGTTCGCAGCAACATTCCTGGCTCCTACGGCCTGAACCAGTACGGGGTGTCCTTCACTACCGATACCGATTTCGGCTCATTTTCCTTGCGCAACATTCTCCATACCCGTGGCATGGGCAACAAATTCTACGTGGACGTGGACGGTACTGAGCAAACTCGCTTTCACCTCTTCCAGGACCAGAAGCAGCGCCAGTACGGCTACGAAGCCCAGTTGGCTTCACAGATTGAAGGTCCCTTCAGTTGGGTGGGTGGCTTTTTCGCCTTCCGTGAAACCAACTCACAGCCTACGCGCTCAGATATTTTTGGCACTGGCGCGACCAACGACGTGAGCCAGCAGACAAATGCCTACGCCCTCTATTGGCAGGGTAATTACAATTTCACTGATCGGCTGAAATTCATCGCTGGCGCTCGCTACAGCTTTGAGAAGAAGGATTTCCTGGTAGTCTCGACGCGCGTCGATGGTACACAGGCTTTCGACGTGCCGCTGAGGCGAAAGTGGAAGCATCCCGATTGGAAACTGGGAATCGACTACAATTTTACCGATAGCTTGATGGGTTATGTCACCGTTGCGACCGGCTTCAAGAGCGGCGGCTTCAATGGCCGTGCATCGACGCGAGACACCGTGACCGCAGTGGATCCGGAGCATGTGATCGCGTACGAAGCAGGGATCAAGAGCAATTGGTTTGATAACCGATTGCAGGTCAACATGGATTACTACCGAAACGATTACTCGGCTTTGCAGTTCACAGCTACAAGGCCGGATGGGGCTTTCACGTTGATCAATGCCAGCGGTGCCTTGTTCCAGGGTGTTGAGGCGGATATCAAGGCGCAGTTGACCAGTAAATGGAGCGTCAATGCCGGCGGCGGTACGATCAATGCCAGGTACAAGGATTTCGATGCGGCCAATAACAGCACGTTTCTCGGGAAGCCAGTCAAGGACTCACCGAAGTTCCAAACGTATCTCTCCACCACGTTCGTTCAACCATTGGATGGTGCGGAGCTGATAGCAAGTGCGCAGATCAGATACACCGATTCGTACTTCGAAGATCTGGCTGACTCGCGCATGATCATGGCTGCACCGAACCATGAAGTAGGCGCACGCATCGCGTACAAGCCAACGAACTCGAACTGGTCCGTGTCGCTCTGGGGCAAGAATCTGACGAACAACCACACCTCCAGCGGAGGCTTTTATATCCCGGTTTTGGGTATCAGCGTTATTTACCCAACCATGCCTCGTACCTACGGTCTGGATTTCAGCTACCGTTTTTGGTGAGTCGATTGCAGGCGAAACTCTCCGGCGGCTACTCCGCGCGCGTACAACGACTTCAGTCGCTGAGCGCAACGCAACGCTGCAACGTTCCGGAGTCGCGCACGCGCTTGCCACACCGTCAATTGCCTCTACTTCCGGGTAGTGCGAACGAACAGAGCCCTCTTGGGGGAATCTTGTATGCTCTCTGAAGTGAAACTAGTCAGCTTGGGAGTCAGCGACCTGGACCGGGCGTGCGCGTTTTACGAGTCCGCCATGGGTTACCACGTCAAGCAAACGGGCAAGATTCCGGCCCAGGTTGCGGCCCTGTGGCGGTTCGAACCTGGGTTGAAAGGTCGCTTCGCCATTATCGCCGCCGACGATTCGGGACTCGGCCGCATACGCTTGTTGGCCTTCGACGCGCCGGGTGAGCGGCTGTGGGATACGAGCAATGTCTACAACGGCTCGGGTTACTACGCGCTCAACTTTCGTTGCCGTGATGCGCTGGACACGATGAATGCAATCGCTGTGGCCGGCGGCAAATCCAATCACGAGCCAAGTTATTGGGAAGTCAGCGACGAGGTTGCGGTTCGCGACTCAATCAACGACGACCCCGACGGCATTCGCCTGGACGTCTTTTCGTACGAGCGCGGCGGTGATCTGCGCGGCCCACTGGAGACGGATGTCAGCGTCCTGCAAACCGTCGCAATCGCCACCCGCAATGTGCCGCGCTCCGTTGCGTTCTACCGAGGGCTGGGCTTTGAGGTGCTGTTTGACCGCAAACTGGACTTCCCGGAGCTGCAAGCTTTGCTGGGTACTGACCGGCCGGTAAAGATCCACAACGTCAACCTGATCAAAGATGGTCACATCGTCCAGGGCCGCATAGAAATGTTCGGCTATCTGGATATGGAGCACCTCCCCGATGCGCCGCTGCGCGACAAGGCGGTGCCGCCGAACATCGGCATCCTGTCGGCAAGCTTGTCCAGCTCCGACCTCGATGTCGACATTACCCAGTTGGTTTCCCTCGGCGGCGAACTGGTAGCAAAGGCACATGTTGACCTGCCGGGCGTCGGCCGGTGTGACGCCGCCACGGTATTCGGCCCCGATGGTGAGCTCCTGGAGCTTTACCAGGCTGGCTGATTTCACAGGTGGAGTCCGAAATGGCAGGCCTTTGGTATCCGACGCTGGTGTTCGTGCATCTGCTGCTGTTTGTGTTGTGGCTGGGTGCTGACGTGGGCGTCTATCTGCTCGGCCAGCACTTTCGCAAACGCACCCGCTATACCCTGGACCAACGGCTGGCCTTGCTGAAGCTGCTGGTCGAGGTGGACATGGTGCCGCGCACGGCGTGGGCACTGATGGTACCGATCACGTTGAGCGTGGTTACCGTGGGTGGCTATTGGGCCGTACCGGCATGGGGACTCGCGCTGGCATGGATCATCGGCGCGCTCTGGATCTGGCTGGTATGGGACGCCCATGCCCATGATCGAACCCCGCGAGCGGCACGCGACCGCAAGATCGAAGCGCTGCTGCGCTACGCCCTGGCGATCTTCTACCTCGGTCTCGGGCTGGTGTCGCTGTGGCGCGGTGCGCCGCTGGCACCGCACTGGCTGGCGACCAAGGCGCTGATGTTCGGCGTGATCTTTGCTGCCGCCATCATGATCGACGTCAACTTCAGACCGGTCGGCCCGCAGTTGCTCCGGCTGATCAATGAAGGTTCCAGCGACGCCACCGAAGTGCCACTGCTGCGGACCATGAACCGCACCCGGGTCTGGGTATGGATTGTCTACCTGATGTTGCTGGCCACTGCCTGGCTGGGGTTGGTCAAGCCATTCTGATCACGGAGGCCTGCCATGAAGAAGTCGCTGCTGCAGGGCGTGCTGATTTCAGTGATGCTGGTGCTTGCTGCCTGCGGCAATGTCGGAACCGGCACCGACACGATGGCTACCACGGAAAAGCCGCAGGTCAACGCCAGGGTCTTTGCAACATGTGCCGCCTGCCACACGCGCACGCCGGGTGGGCCACACCGGTTCGGCCCCAATCTACACAACCTCATCGGTCGCAAGGCCGGTACCGCGGAAGGATTTGCTTATTCGCCGGCTCTGCGCGACAGCGGCATCGTCTGGAACGCACAGACCTTGGACGAATACCTGGCGGCGCCTACCCGGCGCGTGCCGGGAACCCGGATGACCCTTGTCACCAACGACCCAGCTTTGCGTCAAACCATCATCCGGTACCTGTCTGCACCCACGCCATAAGGCAGCGGCTGGCGATCGCCGACATCGGCAGTGTCGATCCGCGCAACCATGGAGCGATGTCATGCATTTGCAGTTCGAGCGTTTCACCATTTTCTGCCGCGACATGCAGGCGTCACTGAGGTTCTACCGCGACGTCCTGGGTCTGCTGGTGGTTGAGGAAAAAACCCTCGAAGGCGCCGCGGCCGGCGGCCTGTTGCAACTGCCGGCGTGCCGCATGCAGATCGCATTGCTGGCTGCTGCTGCCGACGCGCCGGTCATCGTCGGCCTGTTCCAGATCAGCGAAACGCCGATGGCAACGCTGCACCCGCCTATTGGTCAACCCGCCCGCGGGCAGACGGCGCTGGTTCTGTCCACGAGCGATTTCGATAGCCTGCAGGCCGCACTCACTGCGGCCGGCAGTCGGTTCCTGACCCCGCCGGTGCGCTATCCAAAGCGCCAGGCCAGCGAACGCTCGCCGGCTGGCATCTATCGGGAAATGATCGTGTACGATCCCGACGACATTCCCATCAGCATTCTGCAGATCGACCCTCTTCCCCACCACGGAGCGGACTGACGTGCTGCTGCAGAGTCTGCTGGTCGTGCATATCGTGGTGCTCGGCTACTGGCTAGGCGCAGAGCTGGTGATCAACAGTACCTACCGCTACGTGTCCTGCGGCAGCCAGCTACCGTTTGCCGAACGCAGCCGCCTGATGGAACACGTGATGCACGTGGACCAGCATGTGCGTTACGCCCTGGTGCTGCAGGCTGGACTGGGGTTTGCGCTGGCCGCCCTGGTCGGGTTCGTGCCCGGTGGCACGAGCACAGCGTGGCTGGCCGTCGGTTCGTGCGTGCTGTGGCTGGCGTTTGTGGAAGCCACGCACCGTTTGCGCCACCGTGCCAGCGGCCGCATGTTGGGCGCCATTGATCGCAGCTCGCGCTATGTCTTCATCGTGCTCCTGCTTGGCATCGCCATCGGTGTCATCGGTGGCAGCTGGCACATGCCACGGTGGCTGCACATCAAGCTGGCACTGTACGCGGCGGTGATCGCCAGCGGCGTCGGCATCCGGCTGGTGCTGATCAGCCATTTCCGCACCTGGAAAGTGATGGAGGTCGAAGGCCCCAGTGACATCACCAACGCCATCATCCGCCAGACTTATGTACGCGCGACCTGGGTACTGGGCGTGTTGTGGGCCTTCATTCTTGCGATCGTCGTGGTGAGCGTGTGGAAACCGGTCTGATACCACATGGCGACCTGATTGCTACCTTGCGTGAGGCCGTCGGCAGCGACGCGGTGATCATCGACGACGCGGTACGCGCAGTCATGGCCGGCGACCTGTACGCCGAAGGCCCGCGGCCAGTCGCCGTGATTCGTCCGCGCACCAGCACGGCACTGGCCGCCGCCGTCGCCGCGACCACCGCCCGTGGCTACTCGGTGGTGCCTCGCGGCGATGGCCTCAGCTACACCGGCGGTTACACCTGTGAACCCGAACACACCGTGCTGGTGGACCTGTCTGCGCTCGATCGTATCGTCGAGATCTCGGCGCAGAACATGTACGTAGTGGCCGAAGCCGGCGTCACCTGGAAACAGCTGTACGAAACGCTGACCCCGCTGGGCCTGCGCCTACCGTTCTTCGGTACGTTCTCCGGCGCCGGGGCCACGGTAGGTGGCGGACTCAGCCACGGCGCGCTGTTTTTCGGCAGCGCACGCTACGGCACCGTCGCCGACAATGCACTGGGCCTGGAAATGGTGACCGCCGACGGAACGCTGCTGCGTACCGGCCAGTGGGCGCTGCAGAAATCGCCGCCACCGACGTTCCGCAACTTCGGCCCGGACACTACCGGCCTGTTCCTGCATGACGGCGGCGCGCTGGGTATCAAGACCAAGGCGTCACTTCGGCTGATCCGGTTACCGACCGCCAATGGCTATGCCTCCTACGCGTTCGCCACGTTTGCCGCCGCGGGCCGGGCGCTCTCTGCCGTGGCCAGGGCTGGCGTGGCCGAGGAGGCCTACGTGCTGGATCCGGGGGCGGTGGCGATCCAGGCCGAACGAGGCAACAGCTTTGGCACTGCATGGCGCGCAATCCGCCAAGTATGGAGTTCGACGCGGGGCGTGTCGGCCGGGGTCAAGGCCTTGCTCGAACTGGCTCGGGTTGGGCGTGCGGTGATACCCGAAGCTGCCTTCACCCTGCACATGGTGGCAGCAGGGGCTTGCCAGGCGACCGTGCTTGATGACCTCGCCTGCGCGCGTCAACTAGCCCTGACCGAGGGTGGTGTGGCGATTGCCGCCACCGTACCGCGCATCGCCCGCGCTGATCCGTTTCCTCCACTCAATGCCGTCCTCGATGCCAGCGGCAGCCGCTGGGCCGCACTGAACGTCAAGGTTGCACACTCGCAGGCGCAGGCACGGATCCACGAACACCAGGCACTGGTGGCGCGCCATCACCAGGCCATGGACGACTGCGGCGTGCGTGTCACCTGGTTGTGCTCCGCACTGGGCAATCACAGCTTCAGCTTCGAGGCGGTATTCCACTGGTTCGATACTTGGCTTCCACTCCATCGACAGAAGGCGGATCCGGTCTTGCTGGCGAGCTTCACCCGTCCGCTCCCAAACCCGGTGGCGCGGGCGCTGGTAGCGACGCTGCGCGAGGAAACCTGCGTCCTGTTCCGTGACAACGGTGGGGCGTCCAGCCAGATCGGCCGCACCCATCCGTTCATGGAAATCCTCGACCCTGCCCCGGCCGCATTGCTGCGCGGACTCAAGACGCAATTGGACCCCCGGCGGCACATGAATCCCGGCGTACTCGGGCTGTAAGCGACACGTATCTCGTCAAGCGCACCACGGCTGAAGATCAACCGCGTGCCCCAAGTCAAAATAGGTGGAAGTTCAGGCGGGAAGCCGTGTTCCTGCCAGGCAAATCGTGCCCCTTGTCGTCCCATGTGTTGCTGCAGTGCCGCACAAACGCTTCAAGAAAGATTGTCAAAACTATCTTGATTGTCCGGACAAAGTAAAAGATACTGCAACCGACTATTGTTATAATTGCATGACAATAAAATGAAGGCCCCGTATGCGCTTCCCAACCGTTGCTGAGGTAGTGATGAACAAGTACTTGAACCGCACTCTGCTCGCTTCGTCGATCCTTTTGGCCACACTCGCCAGTCAGGCCTACGCGCAAGGCGAGAGCAGCCCGGCACTGTCGAGCGGCGCTCAGGCGAACACGGAACAGGCCCACGAAGCAACACCGACAAGCCAAACGCCCGCCTCGAAGAAGAAAGCCGTGCAATTGCAGAACGTCACGGTGACCGCTCAACGTCGCCAGGAGCTTGTCCAGAAGGTACCAATCAGCATCACCACGCTGGACACCGTCCAGTTGAAGCACCTGAATGTAACTCGCCTCGACGACATGAAGTTCGTGGTGCCGAACGTCGTCATCGAGCAGAACACGGCCCTCAACACGGGTTTGAAAATCTTCATGCGTGGCGTTGGCCAGGATGAATCCATGTTCACCGCCGAGCCTGCCGTCGGGCTATACATCAACGATGTCTACATCCCGCGGATGACGGGTGCGATGCTCTCGGTCTTTGATGTAGAGAGGATCGAGGTACTGCGCGGCCCACAAGGCACGCTGTTCGGCCGCAACGCCACGGGCGGCGCGATTCGCTACATCACCAAAAAGCCCACCGGCGAGAATTATCTCAAGTTGGACACCTCGCTCGGGAATTTCGATCGTCGCGACGTGCGTCTCAGCTACAGCACGCGGATCGGCAAGGACATCGACGTCACCGGTGCGGTCATGACGAGCAATCGTGCCGGTTTCATCCACGACCTGACTGACGATCGCTACGTAAACAACGTTCATCAGAACGCAGCACGTACAACCGTGGCGATGCCGTGGGGTGACAACACCTATGCCACTCTGAACCTGGATTACACGCGCGATACCTCCGGCGCCACCTTCGCCGTACCAGTCAAGCTTGATGCCAATTACAACGTCCAGCCTGTGCTCGGCAGCTTTTACAATACCCGCAGCAATACGCCGGGTTCCAACTTCCTGCGGAATTTCGGCGCGGCATTGACCACCGACACCGACCTCGGCTCGGTTTCGCTGCGCAATATCCTGAGCGCCCGCGGCCTGGACAATGAGTTCTACGAGGATCTGGATGGTACCGAACAAACGCGCTACCACTTGTACCAGAATCAAAAGGAACGTTCGTACAGTTATGAAGCGCAGGTGATCTCCCAGCTATCTGGTCCGCTCAGTTGGGTAGGTGGGTTTTACGCTTTCCGCGAGACCAATTCACAACCAACCCGAAACGACATCTTTGCTCGAGGTGCCACCAACTACATCAGCCAGCAGGACAACGCCTATGCACTCTACTGGCAAGGTGATTACGCCTTCACTGATCGCCTGAAGCTGACCACCGGCGCCCGCTACAGCTTCGAGAAGAAGGATTTCCTGGTGGTCTCCGTCAAGCCTGATGGCAGTCAGGCCTTCACAGTGGCCAGAAGAGACAAATGGAAGCGTCCGGACTGGCGACTGGCGCTGGACTATGACTTCGCTGACAACGTCATGGGTTATGCCAGTCTCACTACGGGATTCAAGAGTGGTGGGTTCAACGGCCGCGGTACGACCGTGGCAGCATTGGGGGTGTTCAACGCGGAAACCCTGACTGCGTACGAAATGGGTATCAAGAGCACGCTGCTCGACAATCGCCTCCGCTTCAACATCGATTACTACCGCAACGATTACGCAGGAATCCAGCTGTCTGCGGTGGACCCCAACGGGGTGTTCTCGGTCACCAACGCCACGGGCGCGGTGCTATCGGGTGTCGAGATGGATGCCCAAGCGCAGTTGACCAGTGCATGGCAGATTGGTGTCGGCTTTGGCACCATCGATGCGAAATATCAGAACTACGCCGAGATCAACAAGGCCACGTTTGCCGGAATGGACTTGAAGGACGCACCCAAGTTCCAATGGCATTTCACCACGACTTACATCCAGCCATTAGCCAATGCCGACCTGGTCTGGAGTGCGGCGTTGAAGTACACCGACAAGTATTACGAAAACCAGGCTCTTTCTCCGTTCATCGAAACCCCAACCCATCTGGATGCACGGGCGCGTATCTCCTACGAACCGCGGAACGCCCCATGGTCGGTAGCCCGGTGGGGCAACAACCTCACCAACAACAACATCTCGGCTGGCGGCTTCGACATTGCCGGCCTCGGCATTGCCGTCATCTATCCGACCGTGCCCCGTACCTACGGTGTGGATTTCAAGTATCGGTTCTTTTGATTTGATTGCATCCGGAGCTCTCGCACCGGTACTCCACCGACGTCCTGGTACCTTGACCGTCACGGTCCAGGTACCAGCAAGGACAGCGCTGCAGCTCCCCTGGATCGCGTACGCCCACACAGCAAGATCAACCTCATCTACTTCCGGATAGTGCGAAGGCATGGGGGCTGCTTGAACCGCTCAACACCGCCGAGGTAGTGATGAACACATATCCAGGCCACAACATGCTGGCCGCATCCATTCTGTCAATCCTGCTCACGGGCCAGCTCCACGCGCAAACCAGCGACAGCCCTGTTCTTCCAGACAACGCACAACCCACCGCACAACAGACCAGCAAAACGCCAACAGGCCACGCCACCGCGTCGAGCCGCAAGGCCGTGCAGCTTGAGAACGTCACGGTGACCGCTCAGCATCGAGAGGAGCAGGTCCAGAAGATCCCGATAAGCATCAACACGATCAGCGGCGTCCAGCTCGATCGCCTGCAGGTGAGAACCCTCGAAGACGTCAAGTTTGTCGTACCGAACATCGTGATCGAGCCGAACACCGGCCTGGGGTCCGGCGCCAAGATCTTCATGCGCGGTGTGGGCCAGGAAGAAGTGCTGTTCACCGCCGACCCGGCCGTGGCCGTCTATATCAACGATGTCTATATCCCGCGCCAGAACGGAGCCATGCTCGACCTGTACGACGTGGAACGGGTCGAAGTACTCCGCGGACCACAAGGCACCTTGTATGGTCGAAATGCGACCGGCGGCGCCATCCGGTACATCACGCGCAAACCTGATGGCAAGAACAGTCTGAAGCTGGACACAACGCTGGGTAATCTCGGCCGGCGTGACCTGCGCCTCAGCTTCGGCACGCATGCTGGAAAAGTCGACATTTCCGGCGCGATCATGACCCGTAACCGTGACGGTTACATGCGCGATTTAAGCCATGATCGTGAAGTCAACAACAGCCACATCGACGCGGCGCGCACGACCTTCACCATGCCAGTGGGTGACAGCACCTACGCGACGCTGAACCTGGATTACCTCAAGGACAACTCCGGCCCCACCTTCCCCACGCCGGTGAAACTGGACGCAAACGGCAAGGTTCTGCCGGTACTGGGAAGCTTCTATGACACCCGCACCGATATCCTTGGCGCGTACAGCTTGGAGCAATACGGCGCGGTGCTGACGACCGACACCGACTTTGGGTCGTTCTCACTGCGCAACATCCTCCATACGCGCGGCATGGACAACCTGTTCTATATCGATATGGATGGTACCGAGCAGACCCGTTTCCACCTGTATCAGGATCAGAAGGAGCGGCAATACGGCTACGAAGCCCAACTGGCCTCCCAGATCGAAGGTCCGTTCAGCTGGGTCGGCGGATTTTTCTCCTTCCGCGAAACAAACTCACAACCCACGCGCCAAGACGTCTTCGCCATCGGCCCTACCAACAACATCAGCCAGCAGACCAATGCCCTGGCACTCTATTGGCAGGGCACTTACGCTTTCACCGACCGCCTGAACTTGATTGCCGGTGCTCGCTACAGTTTCGAAAAGAAGGATTTCCTGGTGGTTTCGACCAAGGCCAACGGAACCCCCAACTTCACCTCGCAGCAAACGAAGATCTGGAGACGGCCAGACTGGAAGCTGGGATTCGATTACAACCTGACCGACGGTGTCATGGGCTACGCGACTGTCACCACGGGCTTCAAGAGCGGCGGCTTCAACGGCCGTGCGCAAACTGCCGCCACCGCGACGGCCGTCAATGCGGAGACCTTGCGCGCCTATGAAACAGGCATCAAGAGTTCGCTGTTCGACGATCGCGTACAGCTCAATGTCGATTACTACCGCAACGACTACGCGGCACTGCAACTGTCGGCAATAAACCAGGACGGCATCCTCACCCTGTCCAACGCCACCGGCGCCTTGATCCAGGGTGTCGAGATGGACGCCCAGGTACAACTGACCCATCAGTGGCACGTGGCCGCCGGCTTCGGCACCATTGACGCCAAATACCAGGACTTCGCGGCGATCAACAACAGCACTTTCCTCGGTCAGGGGCTCAAGGATGCGCCAAAGTTCCAATGGAACCTGTCCACCACCTATATCCAGCCGCTCGCGACCGCCGACCTGGTTTTCACTGCGCAACTCCGGCAGACCGATCTGTACTACCAGAACCTGGGACTGTCCCGCGTCATCATGACGCCAACCCACCTCGACGCCGCCGCGCGGATAGCCTACGAACCGCACAGCAAGCATTGGTCGCTGGCCTTGTGGGGCAAGAACCTCAACAACAATCATGTTGCGACCGGCGGCTTCAACATTCCGCAAATTGGCGTGACGATGATCTACCCATCGATCCCGCGTACGTACGGCGTGGACTTCACCTATCGGTTCTTCTGATCGCAATCTGATTGCCAGGCTTAGGGAGGCACTCCGAACACTCCCGGGCAGGCGCGAACACTCGGCCTGCCAGATATTTGAGCCCGTGCCGTTTCCGTACGGCGGGACGGACGGCCGCCCCCGGAGCAAAGCTTGGCCACCGCGACGCCTGGAGTCGCCATGGTTGCTGTCTATGCACGAACCGACGACGCCGCCGCATTGCGCTCAAACGCCAGACGCCGCTCTTCGCGAACCAGCAACGAGCACAGAAACGAGATTCCCACGAACACCGCGATGATGTTGAACGCCAGATGATAATTGCCGTAATGGTCAAACATCACGGCGCTCAACCATATCCCCAGCCCCGCAGCGACCGCATCCATCAGGGTGACGGTACCAAGGATCTTGCCCGCCGCGGTAATCCCGAACGCACTGATCAACTGCAATTGCAGCAGGGCGTACAGGCCGCCCCAACCCAGGCCAAACAAAAACAGTCCATACCAGAGTAATCCAACCTGCTGTGACGCCAGCAATATCGCACCGCCGAGCATCAATAGTTGATTGCTTACGAACACCTTCTTTGGATGAAACGTATCGGCCAGGAAGCCAAACACGAATTTGCCGACCATGCCCATCCCGAACAGCACCATCATGCCGTTGCCAGCGTGTTGCAAGCTGAAGCCCAAGTCACGCATGTGCAACATCAAGTGAGCAGACAACGCCAGGATGCCGTAGAACGTCGTGAGTGCAATCACTGCCAGAGCCCAGAACGTCCTGGTACCCAGCGCCTGCCGATAGTTGAGGTCGGGATAGGACACGACCTTGGCAACTATGCTGCCAGCAGCGGAATCCGCTACAGGCGCAGCCGCACGTAACGGCGAGAAGCCGGACTGCTTCGGGCTGCGCACCAGCCACAAGCACAGGAAAAACAAACCGGTGGGTAGCAGCGCCATCCACATGAAGCTGTCCCGCCAACCAAACTGCGGCAGCAGGGTAACAACCAGTTTGGGAATCAACATGCCGCCCAGGCTGCTGCCCGCCAACGCGATGCCCAATGCCGTACCGCGCCGGGTCTCGAACCACTGCGATACCATGATTACTGCAACATTCAAACCGCAGGCGAGTAACACCGCAGCAAAGCCGACGTGGATCAAGTACAGCTGCAAGATCGAATGGACGTGGGAGTACGCCAAATACAGCGCTGCCAGCAGCAGACTACCGGTCAGTATCAATGCACGTACGCCTACTCGATCAATCAATGCGCCGACAAACGGCGCCATCAGGCCGGTCAGCAACAGGTTCAGCATGTCGCGAAACTTCAATGTTCCTCGAGACCAACCAAATTCGTTCAGCAGTGGTTCGTCGAAGGCGGTGATGCCGGTGACTGTCAATCCGTTGGAAACCGTCAGCATGACGGTAGCTGTGACACAAATGACCCATGGGTAATAGCGTTTCATCGACAGTCCAGGCACGGCACCGGTTGGCGCATTCGGAGAGTGACCGACACTGAGCGCCTGAACAATGCTGCAGGAAAGCAAGGTGGCCAAAGTAACCGTGATGACGAATTCCACCGGCGCAGGCACAAGGCAATCGCCGTCATCCGAGCACCGGCGGCGGCGCCAGCATTACGCCGCAGCCGGTCGCGGGGCATGACCAGAATTCCGCTTCAACCTGCTGTCACGCTTGGCTCTTGAACCACCACGGATCTTCAACACCCGGATTGATGAACAGCGCCTGCGCACGCAGGAAACGGCGGATCGACGGCGCGCCCATGCGCGAACCACCCAGACCGGACTGCTTGAAACTCTGCTTCTCGGCGCTGTGGATCATCCCGGTCAGGCTGGCATCGTTGATGCTGACGCCGCCGGACTGCAGGCGCCCCGCCACACGCTCGGCACGCGCCTGGTCCTTGCTGAACACCGCAGCAGACAGGCCGTAGACGGAATCGTTGGCGCGCGCAATGGCCTCTTCTTCATTGGCCACTACCATCACCGGGAGGATCGCCGCGAAGGTCTCTTCCCGGACCACCTTCATGCTTTCGTCCACATCGACCAGTACCGTGGGTGGGCACCACTGCCCGCCCAGATCCACCAGCTCGCCGCCGGTCAACGCGCGTGCACCGCGTGCCTTGGCGTCGGCGAGGTGCTCACGCACGATATTCACCTGCGCGGCGGAAATGATCGGGCCGATCTCGCCGTCCTGCGGCTGCGGATGGGCCAGCCGCAAACGACTGGCTTGTTCGACCAGCGCCGCGATAAACGCCTCGGCAATGCTCGCGTCGACGTAGACCCGTTCAAGCGACATGCAGCTCTGGCCGGCATTGACGAAGCCGCTCCAGGCAATCGCGCGGGCGGCGAGTTGCGGATCGGCATCCGCCAGCACCAGCGCCGGGTCCTTGCCACCGAGCTCCAGCGACGCGGGGATAAAGCGGGCGGCGCAGGCTTCGCCGACGCGGCGGCCAGTGCGCACACTGCCCGTGAAGCAGATGGTGTCAACGGCCGCGATCACGGCACCACCGACCGCACCATCACCGATGACGACACCGATCAACCCCGTCAACGCGGGCACGTCGGCCAATGCTTCGCGCAGCACCTCGACAAAGCGCGAAGTGACCTCGCTAGGCTTGACCAGCACCGCACTGCCGGCAGCCAGCGCCGGAATCGCGTCAATCAGGCTCAGCAGCAGCGGGAAGTTCCATGGGCTGATCACGCCGACCAAGGCGTACGGCACCAGGTTCACCCGCGTCTTGATGAAGGGTATGTTGCCGGCCGCGTCTGCATGCACCTCCAGACACGCGGGGGCGCCGGCCGCCCAACGTCGCAAGGTAGCCAACGTGCTGTCGAACTCGATCACCGACTCGTGCCAGCGTCCGGTGTCGCGCAGCAAGGCGTCGATCATCTGCTCACGCCGGCGCTCCAGCGCATCGGCCAGGGCCAGCAGTGCGTCACAACGAAATTGCACCGGCTGTGCGGCCCAGGCCGGCTGCGCAGCGCGTAATTCGGCTACCAGCGCGTCCAGTTCCAGCTGGCTGGTCACGGCCAGCTCCCCGTCGGATTGCCCGGTGCGCGGGTTGCGCAGTTTCAACATGCGTGGTTCGGTCATGGTCCCAGGACTCCGCCAGCTTTGAGTGCCGCAATGGTGGCCCGTTGGCGTTGCGCAAATTCCGCACGCTCGGGTATGTGCAACTGACCGTCAGCCAGCAGCGCGTTGGGGGGCAGCGGCGCGGGGGCCAGCCCTGCCGCAATGGCCGCCTGCGGCAGGCGCGAAAGGATATGGTCCATGCCGGGACGCTCGCGCCGCCGGCGTAACCCGTCAATGTCGATCTCCGCATGCGCGACCATCGATTCGCCAGTGCCGGCGGTGACTACCACCCGCCCCAGATCATCAACGATCTTGGACATGCCATCGGTACTCTGCCCCGGGAAATCCAGATCGAGGATGCCCGCGGTGTTGGCTGACACTACGTACGCCATGTTCTCGAACGCGCGGGCGCGCTTGGCCACATCCTTCGGCGTCAACTCGGGACTGCCGACCTCGCTGGTGGAGTGCAGCAATACTTCGGCGCCACGCAGCGCCAGCGCCCGCGCAATTTCCGGATAGACGATCTCCTCGGACGCCACACAAGCCAGCCGGCCCAGCGGCGTATGCGCCACCGGAAACACGCCATCGATGCCGTAGATGTCGAGGTACCGATCCCATACGTCATACGGCGACGGTGCGAACAGCGATACCATGCGCCGATAACGCAGCACGATGTCGCCGGCGTCGTCGAACACCACGCTGGCCTGGAAATACAGCGACGGGAAATGCGGATCGGCTTCGTAGGCATTGCTGACCAGATAGACCTTGTTGTCTTGGGCGATGCGCGCCAGCGCGTCATACTCGGGACCTTCCATCGCGAACGCCGCTTTCTGCGCCCAGCCTGGAATGGTGTCGCCCATCGGGAAACTGGTGGCGAAGTACTCCGGCAGCACGACCAATCGCAGGTCTTGGCCGATGAAGCCCTTGCTGCCACGGATCAGCCGCCCAACGCGGTCGATGTTGGATGCGATCTTCGCACGCGCGGCCGCCTCGTCTGGACAGCGGTTGACTGCGTGACAGGTCGTCTGCAGCGCCAATGCGCGGTAAGCCTCGGTCATTGAACGTTTCCTGTGGTCATGCGTGGAACATCGACGGACGGGTTACTGGAAGTGCGGCGGGCGCTTGGTCAGGAACGCACTCGCGCCCTCGACGAAATCGGCACTGCCGAAGGCATTGTCGAACGCCGCCGTGGCGGCAGCATGGTCGACTCGATCATCGCCGCCCAGATAAGCCAGCACCTGCTTGATGCCGGTACGGGCACTGGCCGAGGTCTGTTGCAGCTCCGTGAGCATGGTCGCCACCACGGTATCCAGCTCGTCATGGGCCACCATCTGGTTCAGCAAGCCCCAGGTCAGTGCGGTTGGCGCGTCGAGCAGGCGTCCGCTCAGCAGCATCTCGCGAGCACGCGCCAAGCCCACCGTGTTCACCAACCGCCGGCTATCTTCCGGACTGTAGACCAAGCCAAGTTTGGCCGGACTGAGCGCAAAGCGGCTGCGCGCCGTGCCGACACGAAAATCACAGGCGAGCGCCAGGCCCAGACCACCGCCGACGCAAGCACCATCGATGGCCGCAATCGTGGTCAACGGCGACCGCTGCAGGGCCAGCTGGGCACGCTGCACCTGCGCATTGCTGGTTGCGAATGCACCCGGTTCGGCCAGCAGTGCGCTGAGCTCGTCGATGTCAGCGCCTGCACTGAAGGCGCCCGGGACACCCGCAAGCACCAGCAACTTCGCTGTACTGGCATGGATCTCGCCAAGGCAGCGTTCGAGCGCCGCCCAATGCACCGTGGCCAACGCGTTACGCTTGGCGGGGAGATGGATGCACAACCGGGCCACGCCGCCATCAATTTGCCAGCCAATCACTTCCCCGTTCGATGGTGCGTTGTTTGACGACATGCTTCACTCTTTCGCTTTGCCAATTATGGCATATCGTTATAGCATTAAGACACAGAGGATGGAACTAAATGCACAAAACGGCAATTGACCAGTTGCGGTCTCCGGGTCTGAAGAAGTTGTTGTACGCCGACCTTCCGACTCCGCTGTACTACCAGATGTTCACCATCCTGCGCGACCACGTGCTTAGTGGTGAAGCCCCGGTAGGCACCCAGTTGCCGACCGAATTCGAGCTGGCCGAGTCATTCGGCGTGTCGCGGATCACCGCCAAGCGCGCATTGGATGATCTGGCCGCTGCCGGCCTGGTTGAACGCCGCCGCGGACGCGGCACGCACGTCATCCACCACGCTACGCCCAAGCCACAACGCGGACCTCTGACCGGCCTGCTGGAAAACCTCGAGATTCTGGCCGAAGCCACCGACGTGAGCTTGCTCCAATTCAGCCGCACCGCACCGCCCAAGCCCGTGCGCGCACTGTTCAAACTGGACGCCGACGAAGTCATGGTCAATGCGATCCGCGTGCGCAGCCGTGCCAAGACACCATTCGGTTACTACGTCAGCTGGACCCGTACCGAGCATCCACAGTTCAACGAGGCCAATCTCGCCACGACATCACGTCTGGTGTTGTTCAAGCGCTGCCGGATCAACATAGCGCGGGTCGACCAGACCCTGTCGGCGGTTTCGGCCGACGCCATCTGCGCACTGCACCTGAAGGTAAAGCCGGGCACGGCACTGCTGAGCCTGGAGCGTCATTCGTTCGATGCGGTCGGCCAGTTGGTCGACCTGCTGAACATTCAGTACCGGCCCGACCAGTTCCGCTACCAGATGAGCCTGGATGTCGAAAACTGGAAACTGAAGGAGTAATACCTTGGCCTCGACACTCGCCGAAAAGATCATTGCGCACGCATGCCGGCGCGAACACGTGCGGCCCGGTGAAATCGTCACCGCCTCGATCGATCTGTTGATGATGCACGACTCGGGAGGGCCTCGCCGGGTCGCCTCGCGGCTGGATATGCTGGGGGCGAAGGTGTGGAATCCAACCCGTGTGGTCGTGGTCAGTGACCACTTTGTACCTGCGGTGGACATTGAAGGCGCGGAAATTCTCTCGCTGACCCGGCGCTGGGCTCGGGCCAACGGCGTGCGCCATTACGACGCCGTCGGGATCTGCCATGTGGTGCTGCAGGAACACGGGCACATCCAGCCGGGCATGTTCTGTGTGGGCGGCGACTCCCACTCACCGAGCGGCGGTGCAT
>JBDTKM010000114.1:0-5025 GCA_039935315.1 Rhodanobacter sp.
AAGCTGAAGCGCGGCCTGCGTGCCAAGAATCACCTGAAGGCGTGTGACGTCCCGGGTGTAGCGCGCATGTTGCCGTACTGAAGACGAGGAGATAAATCATGGCTCGTGTAAAACGTGGTGTCACCGCTCGTGCCCGTCACAAGAAAGTCATCGGCCGCGCCAAGGGTTACTACAACGCCCGCCGCAAGGTCTTCCGCGTTGCCAACCAGGCCGTCATCAAGGCCGGTCAGTACGCGTATATCGGTCGCAAGCAGCGCAAGCGCCAGTTCCGTGCCCTGTGGATCGTTCGTATCAACGCCGCCGCACGCATGTTCGGCCTGTCCTACAGCCGCCTGATCAATGGCCTGAGCAAGGCCGGCATCACGGTGGACCGCAAGGTGCTGGCTGATATCGCCGTGCACGACATCAAGGCATTTGGCGTGATCGCCGAAAAAGCAAAGGCCAGCCTGGCCGCTTGATCGTCGGACGCGGTTGCGTCAGCGCGATATGATGTAAAGCAAGCGGGGAGAAGGCCAACGCCTTCTCCCCGCTTTTATTTTGGAGCGCGCTTTTTGCGTTTGCCTCCTTTCCCCTTGGGAGAGGATTGAGGTGAGGGTGCAGGGCTTGTCCCGTGTCCCGATCGAAGTGGTTTCCAGCCTCAGTGACAACGCAGGATTGCCCTTGACCTTACCCTCTCCCGCGAAGGCGGAGGGCATGAAGCGAGAAGTGCATACCTAATGGACGATCTGGACAACCGCGCGGTTCAAGCCTTGGCCAACATCGACAAGGCCGATACGCTCGATGCTCTTGACGCACTGCGCGTCAGCCTGCTGGGCAAGAGTGGCATCGTCACTGCCGCGCTGAAGACGCTGGGGGCCTTGGCGCCGGACCTGCGCAAGGCGCGTGGGGCCGAAGTGAACACGGTGAAGCAGCGCCTCGCCGACGCGCTAGCCGCACGCAAGGTTGCCCTGGAACAAGTCGAGCTGAATCGTCGGCTCGCCTCGGAGATGATCGACGTCTCGCTGCCAGGTCGCGACGGTGAGCGCGGCGGCATCCATCCGATCACGCGGGCACTGGAGCGTATTTCGTCCATCTTTGCGCGGCTGGGATACCAGCGCGTCGATGGCCCGGAGATCGAGGACGATTGGCATAATTTCGAGGCACTCAACTTTCCGCCGCACCATCCGGCGCGTGCGATGCACGACACGTTCTACTTCGACGACAAGCGGCTGCTGCGCACACATACCTCGCCGGTGCAGATTCGTGCGATGGCGGGCCGCCAGCCGCCCATCCGGATCATCGCGCCGGGCAAGGTCTACCGCAGCGATTCGGACCAGACGCATTCGCCGATGTTTCACCAGGTCGAGGGCTTGCTGGTCGACGAGACTTCCAGTTTTGCCGATCTCAAGGGCACCTTGACCGAGTTTGTTCGCGCCTTCTTCGAGCGCGACTTCGAAATGCGCTTTCGCCCCAGCTATTTCCCGTTCACCGAGCCATCGGCAGAAGTCGATATTCGCTGGGATACCGCCGACGGATCGACCCGCTGGCTGGAAGTGCTCGGTTGCGGCATGGTCCACCCGAACGTGCTGAAGAACTGTGGCATCGACCCGGAGCGGTACACCGGCTTCGCGTTCGGCCTCGGGGTGGAGCGCTTCGCGATGCTGCGTTACGGCGTCTCCGACCTGCGCGCCTTCTTCGAGAACGACCTGCGTTTCCTCAAGCAATTTGCATGAACGGGATTCGAGAGGGGGACTCGGGAATCGTGGATGCACCGCCGGCGCGGGTGCTTCGGCTTTTTCGATTCCCGATTCCCGATTCCCGATTCTCCATTCGCGGACTCAAAACATGAAATTCTCTGAGAACTGGCTGCGCGAGTTGGTCGAGATCCAGGCCAGTCGCGCCGAACTGGCCCACGCCATGACCATGGCCGGGCTGGAAGTGGAAGCAATCACGGCACTGGGTGAGGGCCTGGATGGGGTGGTGGTGGCGGAGATCGTGGCGGCCGAAAAGCATCCGCAGGCAGATCGCCTGCAGGTGTGCAAGGTGGACGCAGGTCAGGGCGGATCGTTGCAGATTGTCTGCGGTGCACCGAATGCGCGGGTTGGCATCAAGGTGCCCTTGGCCATGGTTGGCGCGAGTCTTCCCGGCGGCATCGCGATCAAGGCGGCGAAGCTGCGTGGAGTCGAATCGTTCGGCATGTTGTGCTCGGCAAAAGAACTGGGAATCGACGACGATGCCTCCGGTCTGCTCGAGCTGCCGCTGGACGCTCCAGCGGGTCGGCCTCTGGCCGATTATCTCGGTCTGCCCGACGCCAGCATCGAGCTGAGCGTCACCCCGAACCGCCCGGATTGCCTGGGCATGCTGGGCTTGGCATACGACGTCGCCGCCTTGTTTGGTGGCCAGGTGAAGACCGTCGCGCAGGTTCCCGTGGCGGTTACCGGCAACCCACAACGAGGTATCCGTCTGGAGGCGGGCAAGGACGCGCCACGTTATCTGGGGCGGATCATTGAAGGCATCGACGCGACGACCCCCACGCCGCTGTGGCTGGCCGAGCGCCTGCGCCGCGCGGGACTTCGCCCGATCAGCGCGGTCGTTGATGTCACCAATTACGTGATGCTGGAGCTGGGTCAGCCGCTGCACGCGTTCGACAATGAACAGGTGCAAGGCGACATCGTGGTGCGTCACGCGCAAGCGGGTGAAACGCTGAAAATCATCGACGGCAGCGAGGCGAAGCTTGATCCGGGCTTTGTGTTGATTGCTGACGAAAAGAAAGCGCTGGCGGTCGCTGGAATCATGGGTGGTCACGCTTCGCGGGTCACCGACGCCACCCACGACATCTTCCTCGAGTCAGCGCACTTTGCACCGGCTGCGATCATGGGGCGTGCGCGCAAGCTGGGCCTGCACACGGAAGCTTCGCATCGCTTCGAGCGTGGTGTCGATCCGCAGCTGCCGCGGCGTGCGCTGGAGCGCGCCACCGAATTGCTGCTGACGATTGTTGGCGGCAACGCGGGACCGGTGCTGGCCGCAGAAAATCTGACCGATCTGCCGGTGCGTGCCGCCGTGACGCTGCGGCGCGCGCGCCTGAAGCGTGTCCTGGGGGCGGATGTGGCTGACGCGGAAGTAGAGCGCATCTTCATCGCGCTGGGCATGCAAGTCGTCGCGATCGCCGATGGCTGGCAGGTCACCGCGCCGAGCAGCCGCTTCGACATCGAGCGCGAGGAAGATCTGATCGAGGAAGTCGCGCGAATCTTCGGCTACGACAACATTCCCACCGCGACGCCAGCCGGCGCATTGACCCTGGCGATCGAGCCGGAGGGGCGTATCGGTGAGCTGGCGTTGCGCGAGCAACTGGCGTCACGCGGCTATTACGAAGCGGTGAATCTGTCGTTTGTCGCGGCGGATCTGCTGAGCAGCTGGGGTTTCAGCGATCGCCTGGTTCGCCTGGCCAACCCGTTGTCCGGCGACCTGGCTGTGATGCGGCCTTCGTTGCTGCCGGGCCTGGTCGAGGCCTTGCGCCACAACCGCGCCCGCCAGCAGGAACGCGTGCGCCTGTTCGAGGTCGCCAGAGTCTTCCAGCAAGTCGCGTCCGTAGGCGAAGAGCCGGCGACCCAAGGCAAAACTCCGCAGCCAGCAGGCGCGCCGCCGCTGGAAACACCGAGCCTGGCGATCGTGGCGAGCGGAAATGCGCGAGCCGAACAATGGGGCGAGCCGGCGCGAACGCTGGATTTTCACGACATCAAGGGCGAGCTCGATGCCTTGATCGACTGGGGCGGCGAGCCGCAGCGCTGGGCCGTACACGCCGATCAGTTGCCGGCCTGGTTGCATCCGGGCCGCGGTGCGCGGGTGACGCGTGATGGCGAAACCGTCGGCTATCTGGGCGGTTTGCATCCGCAACTGGCCAGGGAGTTGGGGCTGGGTACCGACGTGCAGGTGCTGGAAATGGCGCTGGAGCCCTTGCTGGCCCGACGCCTGCCGCGGGCTTCGGGGATACCTCGCTTCCCCGCCGTGCGTCGGGATATCGCCATGGATCTGCCGGAAGATATCAGCTGGTCGCAGATCGGCCAGGTCGTTCGCAGCGCACTGGGCGAACGGCTCAAGGAGCTGCGTTTGTTTGATCGCTACAGCGGCAAGGGCGTCGAAGCAGGCCGAAAAAGTCTCGCTATGGGCTTGATTTTACAGGACGCTTCACGCACCCTTACGGACGATGACGCGGATCGGTGGGTGCGCGACGCGGTGGACGCATTGGAGCAGACATGCCAGGGGAAATTGCGAGGATGAGATGGCGCTGACCAAGGCGGAAATGGCCGAGCGGCTGTTCCTCGACGTGGGCCTCAACAAGCGTGAGGCCAAGGAGTTCGTGGACGCCTATTTCGAGGTGGTTCGCGGCGCCCTGGAAAATGGCGAACAGGTGAAGCTGTCCGGTTTCGGCAATTTCGATCTGCGCATGAAGAATCAACGGCCAGGGCGCAACCCCAAGACCGGCGAGGAGATTCCGATCTCCGCGCGACGGGTGGTGACGTTCCGGCCAGGACAGAAACTCAAGGTGAGAGTCGAAGGTTATGCTGGATCAAGGGAATAACACCGAACTGCCGGCGATTCCGGCCAAGCGCTACTTCACCATCGGTGAAGTGGGCGAATTGTGCGGTGTGAAGCCACACGTGCTGCGTTACTGGGAGCAGGAATTCCCCGCGCTCAATCCAGTCAAGCGCCGCGGCAATCGTCGTTACTACCAGCGCCACGACGTGCTGATGATCCGTCAGATCCGCTCGCTGCTGTATGACGAGGGCTTCACCATCACCGGTGCACGTGCGCGGCTGGAAGGCCCGCAGGCACGGCTTGAATCCAGTATTTCGCATCAGATCGTGCGCCAGGTTCGGATGGAGCTGGAAGAAGTGCTCGTCCTGTTGCGACGCTGAAGTCTTTCGGTGGCCACGCACAAACTGCTAGACTTGCCAGCTTGTCGAATGTCGGGGCGTAGCGCAGCCTGGTAGCGCATCTGCCTGGGGGGCAGAGGGTCGTCGGTTCAAATCCGGCCGCCCCGACCAG